>JAUIHE010000089.1 GCA_030432195.1 Alphaproteobacteria bacterium | reverse complement strand
ACGCCCAACCCAACTCAATACCAGGCCAAACCAATCGCAAGGAGGCGGCACAATGAGAGTAAGAGCTCAAATTGGCATGGTGCTCAACCTGGACAAATGTATCGGGTGTCACACCTGCTCGGTAACCTGCAAGAATGTTTGGACGAGCCGCGATGGCGTGGAGTACGCCTGGTTTAACAACGTCGAGACCAAGCCCGGTTGCGGCTACCCCAGCGACTGGGAAAACCAAGAACGCTGGAAAGGCGGCTGGAAACGCAGCCGCTCAGGGCGCCTGCACCCCAAGCAGGGCAGCAAATGGCGCATCTTGGCCAAGCTGTTCGCCAACCCCGATCTGCCGGAAATCGACGACTACTACGAGCCCTTTGACTTCGACTACGATCATTTGAAATCGGCTCCCGAAATGGAGGCGTTTCCTACCGCTCGCCCGCGTTCGAAAATCACCGGCGAGCGCATGGAGAAGATCGACAAAGGCCCGAACTGGGAAGAAATTCTGGGTGGCGAATTTTCCAAGCGCGGCCAGGACTACAACTTTGAGGGCGTGCAAAAGCAGATCTATGGAGAGTATGAAAATACCTTCATGATGTATCTGCCGCGCCTGTGCGAGCACTGCTTGAACCCGGCGTGCGCTGCCAGTTGCCCGTCGGGTGCCATTTATAAACGCGAAGAAGATGGCATCGTTCTTATCGACCAAGAAAAGTGCCGCGGCTGGCGCATGTGTGTCTCAGGCTGCCCGTACAAGAAAGTCTACTACAACTGGTCAACCGGGAAGTCGGAAAAATGCACGCTCTGCTATCCGCGCATTGAGAGCGGCAATCCGACGGTCTGTTCTGAGACCTGCGTTGGACGTATCCGCTATCTGGGGGTCATGCTGTATGACGCCGACAAGATCGCAGAAGCTGCCAGCGTTGAAGCGACCACCGATCTTTATGATGCGCAGCTAGGGCTATTCTTGGACCCGAACGACCCCGAGGTCATCGCCAATGCCCGCGCTGATGGCATTCCCGAGGATTGGATCAAAGCGGCTCAACAGAGCCCGGTCTGGAAAATGGCGATGGATTGGAAAGTCGCCTTTCCGCTCCATCCGGAATACCGAACCTTGCCGATGGTTTGGTATATTCCGCCACTCTCGCCCATCCAAAATGCCGCCGAGGCCGGAGCGATCGGGTCTGATGGCGCCATGCCGGATGTAAACAGCTTGCGTATTCCGCTGCGTTATCTGGCCAACATGCTGACAGCCGGCGATGAGGCCCCGGTCGCCCAAGCGCTGGAGCGGATGCTCGCCATGCGCGCCTATATGCGGGCTAAGTCAATCGACGGCCTGCGCGATGAGGCCTTGGCCGAGCGGGTCGGTCTGTCGGGAGCAGTGATCGAGGACATGTATAAGATCATGGCGCTGGCCGATTACGAGGACCGCTTTGTCATTCCCACGACCCACCGTGAACAGGTCGAGTCCGCCTATGACCTGAAGGGCGGTTGCGGCTTTACCGATGGCAACGGTTGTTCGGCGGGTATCTCTCAGACATCGCTGTTCGGCGGTGCCAAGCGGCCCTTGACCATGCCCGATGCGTCGATGGACAGCCCGCAATCAGGGGAGGCCCGGTAATGGATAGAACCCTAAAAGCACTGTCCTTGGTCTTGAGCTATCCGACACCGGATTTGCAGGCAGCCATGCCGGAAATCGCGGCGGTTTTGGCGGCTGATACCCGGCTGACCGCGGCAGGGCGGCGCGCGCTACGCCCCCTCATGGATGCGCTAGCCAACGACGACATCTACGACTTGCAGGAGCGGTTTGTTCTGCTGTTTGATCGCTCGCGCAGCTTGTCACTCAACCTGTTCGAACATGTACACGGCGAGAGTCGAGAGCGGGGCGGGGCCATGGTCTCGCTGCTTGAGACCTACCAGGATGCTGGCTTTGAGCCCGCGACCTCGGAATTGCCCGATCATGTGCCGGTTTTGCTGGAGTTCCTGGCTCTGCGCCCCTTCCAAGAAGCGCAAGCCATCCTGGCCGACGCGGCCCACATTTTTGCTGCGTTGGCAACGCGTCTAGAGCGACGCGATAGCCCCTACGCCGCGGTCTTTGGCGCGCTGGGCCAGCTGGCTGGCGAATGCGCCGATCCGGAGAGCGTCGCGGCCTTGGTGGCCCAGCAGGAGCCCGATCCCAACGATTTGCAGGCGCTTGATGAAGTCTGGGAGGAAGCCGAAGTGCGCTTTGGCCCGGACCCCAACGCAGGTTGCCCGCAAGCGCGCGATCTGCTTGCCCGCATGGATGAACCCCAGCGTCCCTTGGCCGCTGAAGCCGCAGAATAGAGGAGGCAGACATGAACAGCTTTCTATTTGGAATCTATCCCTACATCGCGCTCTCGGTCTTGGTTATCGGCTCGATAGCGCGTTATGAGCGCGATCCCTTCACCTGGAAGAGTGAGTCCAGTCAGCTATTGCGTCGCAAACAACTGATCTTGGGCTCGATCCTGTTCCACTTGGGCGTTCTGGTGATCTTCCTAGGGCATCTATTCGGTCTTCTGACACCGATTTGGGTCTTCGATGCGCTGGGCATCAGCCACGAAGCCAAACAGCTTTTGGCTATCGCAGCCGGTGGAATCGCTGGCGTCCTGGCTTTGCTGGGCGGTGCCTTGTTGCTGCATAGGCGCATGAGCGATCCACGTATTCGCAAGACCTCAAGCTTTGCCGATGTGGCGATTTTGGTTCTGTTGCTGCTGCAATTGCTGCTGGGGCTAGGGACCGTACCGGTAAGCTGGCAGCACTCCGATGGTCACGAGATGGTCAAGTTCATGACCTGGGCGCAGATGATCTGGACCCTGCAGCCGGAGGCTGCGGACTACGTTAGCGATGCCGCCTTGGTGTTCAAACTGCATATCTTTTTGGGGCTGACCATCTTCTTGGTGTTCCCCTTTACGCGGCTGGTTCACCTGCTATCCGGCCTGGCAGCGCCATTCCGCTATTTGCTTGCGCGGCCTGGATATCAAATTGTGCGCTCGCGTCGTCGCCATCGTTTGGTGCCCACCACTACGCCCACCGCGGCGCACCAGGCTTCTGGCGCCAAGGCCGGGGAGAAGACATCATGATAGCGCCAACCTCATCCTGCCTGGTCGTCAATGGCCAGGCTGTACCCCAAGCGGTCATAGCTGCTGAGCTGCAAAATCACGCCGCGCCAAAGGACAATCCCACTTTGGCTTGGCAGCAGGCCGCTCAGGCGGTGGCCATTCGTACGCTTTTGTTACAAGAAGCGCAGAGCCAGGGCCTCAAAGCCGAGCCCTGTGAGATCGCGCCCGGGCAATGGGAGACCCAAGACGAAGCCCTTCTTCGTCGCCTGCTGGAAGACGCGATTATCGTCGAGCCGCCAAGCGATGAGGCGGTTCGCGCCTACTACCAACAGCACGCCGCGCAGTTTTGCTCGCCCTCGCTGTGGCAAGCCTCGCACATTCTTTGCGCCTGCGGGCCGCAAGATCCTGAAGCCCGACAAATGGCTTTGGACAAAGCTAATCAGCTCTTGGCCAAGCTTAGGGACCAGCCGCGCGAGTTCGAAGCCCTGGCGCGCGCGCACAGCGATTGCAGCTCCAAGTCTGCCGGTGGTGGTCTGGGGCAGTTGCGCCCCGGTGATACGGTACCCGAATTTGAGGCGGCGATGCGCCGCCTGGGTGAGGGCGAAATATCTGCAAAACCGGTACTGACACGCTTTGGCTGGCATATCATTCGGGTGGACGCGCGGGCGTCTGGCAAGCCTTTGCCCTTTGAGGCAGTCAAAGCCCAGATCGCCGAAGCGATGGAAAAAGCCGCCTGGGCACGACGTGCGCGTGCGTTCACCGCAGACCTTGTCACGTCGGCAACAATCGAAGGCGTGACCTTCTCAGCACATTGAGCCACGGAGGGGTTATCAATGAGAAAGCTGTCGCACACCACGCGGCCCGACGGCAAAAGAGCCAAAGGTAACGCAGCAAGCGATCAAAACCCGCTGGATCAGCTCTATGAAGACCACATGTACGAACGCCAGGTATGTGCAATGATCGACCGCCTGGCGACTGATACCCAACAGGCTGACGACGATATCCGCGTAGCGATGGCGTTTCTGCGCTGTCGGTTGCCCCTTCATATGCGCAACGAAGACGCCGCGCTTTTCCCGATGTTGCGCCAGCGCAGCGAGCCGGAAGACGACATCGAGCGGGCGCTGAGCCGACTTGAACAAGACCATAGCAATATCGAGCACAACACGCCGGCCGTACTAAAGCTGTTGGAGGAGATCGTCGCGAGCCAGGCACGGCCTTCGTCGCGGGCCTGTGCGGATTTAATGGCCTACACCGCCGCCGCGCGCCGGCATTTGATATTTGAAAACGCGATCATTTTGCCCTTGGCGCGATTGCGGCTGGCACCGGAGGATTGTGCCGCACTGAGCGCGGCCTTTCGTCGGCAGCACGACGCTCAGATTTCGGCAGGGGGCTGCGATGCTGCGTGATTTGTTTGATCGTAACCGCGCCTGGTCGGAACAACGCCAAGCCGACGATTCAGGCTATTTTTCTCGCCTGGCCGCCCAGCAAGCGCCCGAGTTCTTCTGGATTGGCTGCTCGGATAGTCGCGTGCCCGCCAACGTCGTGGCAGGGCTCGATCCGGGCGAGGTCTTTGTGCATCGCAATGTTGCGAATGTGGTGCATTCAGCGGATATGAACCTGCTCTCCGCGCTGGAATTTGCGGTCGAGGCCCTGGCGGTGCGCGAAATCATTGTTTGCGGCCACTATGGCTGCGGCGGCGTCAAGGCCGCGACCGAGGACATGCCCCACGGGCTTGCCGATCATTGGTTGGAACCCATTCGCCGCCTCGCGCGCGCCTATGCGGTTGACCTGGCCATGTGTGCCAGCGATGAAGCGCGCCGCGATAAGCTATCAGAATTGAATGTCATTGAAGGTGTGCGGCGGATTTCGGAGACGCCCATTTTGCAGAAGGCGTGGCGGTGCGGGACCAACCTGCGCGTACATGGCTTGATCTATGGGCTTCGGGACGGTCGCCTGACGGCCTTGGATTGCTCAATCGGTCCGGGGCATTTTCTGAACGAAGGGGTCTATGGATCGGCGAAGGAGCGCCCTTGGCTATGAGCTGTTGCTGCGAAAATACATTACGCCCGGCAGGTCAGCATGCGCTACCAAACGCTAGCACGGCAGGCCTAATGAGCCTTGATGGCGCGCTGGAACGGATTGCTGAGCAAATCCCCGCGATCCAAGGCAGCGAAGCCGTTGTTCTGTGTGAGGCTGTGGGGCGGGTCTTGGCGACCGACGTCAAAGCCAGCGCTGCGGTGCCCGCCTTCGATAGCTCAGCGATGGACGGCTACGCGGTGGCAACGGCCTCGTTGGTGGGGCGGGGGCCTTGGCTCTTGCCGGTAGTCGCCCGCGTCGCGGCAGGCCAGTCAGCCTCGAAGTCATCTGCAGGATCACGGGCATCAACTGGATCTCAGGCATTAACTGGATCGCATGCATCAACCGGGCCGCAAGCGCTCGCAGGTCCAAGCGCCGTACGCATTTTTACTGGTGCGCCGGTGCCGGCGGGCGCTGACGCCGTGATACAGCAAGAAGCGGTTCGCCGCGAGGGCGATCGGCTGGTGCTGCACCAGCGCCCCGAGCCCGGTCTCAATCTGCGACCAGCCGGAGGCGACATGCGGGCGGGACAAGTGGTGCTGCGCGCTGGCGATCGTCTGACGGTTCCGGGCCTCGCCGCGGCGGCCGCTGCGGGCGCTGGCCAGTGTGAGTTGCGCCGTCGGCTGAAGGTTGCTTTGTTGGTGACAGGCGACGAATTACAGCCCGCCGGTAGAGCGCGGAGCGCTGCGCAAATTTGGGACATCAATACCCCCATGTTCAGCGCCGCACTGTCAGACCCTGCTATTGAGCTGGTCCGCTTGGTCAAAGCACCCGATCAGTTTGAGGCCACTCGCGGCCTACTGGCTGAACTGTGCCAACAGTGCGATTTGGTGGTCACGACCGGCGGTATTTCTGTTGGTGAAGAAGATCACGTTAAGCCCGCCATGGCGGCGCTGGGTGCTGACTTCATTTTCAGCGGGTTGGCGATTAAGCCTGGTAAACCGGTGACCTGCGGCAGGCTTGGTCAAACCATGTGGCTGGGATTGCCAGGCAATCCGGTTTCAGCGCTGGTGACTTGGTGCCTCCTGGGGCGGGCTTTGCTGGGCAGACTTCTGGGGCTGCGGCCTCGTTTGCCGGAACGACAGCAAGTGGTGTCGGCTTCGCCTGTGGCCAGCAAACCCGGGCGCTGTGACATCCGCCCGGCGCGCTTGTTAGGCTATGATGAACAGGGCCGCCAGATCGCCGCGTTTGCGGCTGCGATGGACTCGAGCAAGGTCGCGGGCCTGCCCGAAGCCGACGGCCTTGTCATTCTGCCAGAGAGCGCCAGCCGCATTGAGCGCGGTGACCTGCTGGACTTTGTGCCGTTCTAATTCCAACTCATCTAACCCAACCCAAGGAGCCCCCACCATGAAGATCGCCTATACCATGGCCTCAAAGCGCGGCGATACCGATCTGCTGCTGTTTGGCGTGGCCGAACAACTGGTGGCGGCGGGGCTGCGACCGGTCGGGACGGTACAGATCAACACAGAACGCGACCCCGATCTGCCTTGCGACATGGACGTCAAGATCTTGCCGGAGGGGCCCAGCTTGCGGATTTCTCAAAGCCTAGGACGCGAGGCTAAGGGCTGCCGTCTTGATCCCGCGGCCTTGGAAAACGCCGTCGGCTTGGCCGAGCGCGCACTAGAGGCGGGTGGAGACTGCTTGATCGTCAACAAATTTGGCAAGCACGAAGCCGAAGGCCGCGGTTTTCGGGCGCTAATCGGCGAGGCCCTGGCGCGTGATATTCCCGTGTTGGTGGGGCTCAACGCTCTAAACGAAGCGGCTTTCATGGATTTCGTTGGCGAGCTGGCCGAGGAAATAGCGCCCGACCAAGACGCATTGCTGGCTTGGCTTCGCACGAGCTTGGCCGCTCGCTGGCAGGACCGCCGAGAGCAGGAGGCCCTTGTTGTCGCCTGAGGCCAGCGTCTTAGAAGGCTTCTTAGGCGAGCCATTTTTCGTTCCAACATGGGGCCGCGCGACTTAGGCGGTGTTCGCCCCAGCAAGGCCCCCACCTGGGGTCCCAATCTGGCCCCCAAGCCAGGTAAGGGCGGCCAGCGCTGTATGATGGCGCTAGCTATAGCCCTTGACCGCGCGAGGCGTTATTGTCCCTGCCACTTAGGCAAGTAGGAGGTGATGCCATGACGCTGCCCAGACGCAATCTGACCGCGATGTTGGCGGTAACGGCTGCGGCTGCGTGCTTGCCGATCGCGGGGCGCGCAGCGCGGAGTTTTCGCCTCGGTATTACGCCGGTCTTTTTGGACAACGACGCCAATTTGTTGGAAAAGTTGGGCCGCGCCTTGTTCGAAGCCTCTGGCTTTCGCGTGGAATTTGAACAGCGCCGCACCTACGAGGAAGTGACGGGCCTGCTGCTGCAAGGATCGGTCGATGTGGCCTGGCTGTGCGGCTATCCCTACCTGCAGCACCAGGACGTTCTGTCCTTGTTGGCGGTGCCGGTTTGGCAAGGCCGGCCTTTGTATCAATCCTATCTAATCGTTGGTGATGAGGATTCAGCCACCAGGCTCAACGACTTAGAGGGCGGCGTACACGCCTTTTCCGATCCCGATTCAAATTCGGGCTACCTCATGACGACCTCCGACCTCATTCGAAACGGTAGGCAGCCCGCCAGCTTCTTTAGCCGGGCCATCTTTACTTACGGCCACAGAAATGTCGTACGCGCGGTTGCTTCGGGACTGGTGCGCTCGGGGAGCGTGGACGGTTATGTTTGGGAAGTCTTGGCGGCCGAGGAGCCAGCTCTCACCCAGCGTACCAAGGTCATCGGCAAATCGGAATGGGTCGGCTTTCCGCCGTTTTGCGCGCGCAAGGACCGCATGCAAGAGCCGCACATTCTGACCTTTCAACAGGCTTTGTTTGCCCTAGGAAGCCGTGATTCGGGTCGAAAAGCCTTGGAGCTTTTGCGGTTTGATAAGCTGATGCAAGGCGAACCAGCGCTGTTTGATGGCATCGCCGAGCGGATGCGCGATCTGGATGCGCTGCGGTGAGTCAGTTTTTCCGCATCCCATTGACCGCCCGGGTGACGCTGGTCTTGGCTGGCCTTATGGTGCTGTTGGGCGTAATTGCATCGCAACAAATTCTAACAATTTTAAACCGGGTGCAGACCGAACGTATCCGCGAGCTGGCGACCGCTCACGTCGAGGCACTGTCGGTCGCGCTGGGGCCTTCGGTGCTACGCAATGACGTTTGGGAGGTCTATGACACGCTCGAACGTGCTGCCAGAGCCTCTGACAAAGGGCGCATTGCATTTACGGCCGTTTCCGATGCCTCGGGGCTGGTTCTTGCGGCGACCGACCCGCGCAGAGCGCCCGTCGGCAGTGACTATGCAGCTCTGGCCGGGCAGGCACACACCTTAGATACCTTGAGCCTTAGAGGGGCTCAACCGGTGCTGCAACTCAAAGCGCCCCTGGCGTTTCAAGATCGATTGGTGGGGCATATCGTTTCTGAACTTGACGTGGGCGACTTGTTAGCGGAGCGCAGCCATATTGGCTATCTGTTGGTCTTCTGGAATGCCTTGGCTACGGCTGGACTGGCGCTCGTCGGCTTATTCGCCACCCGCAAAATCATGGCGCCATTTGCCCTGCTGGCAGAACGAATGAGCCGATCCGTTGGGGCGCCGGAGCCCATTCCTAGCGAGGATCTGCCGCGCGGAGAGACCGAGTTCGCTCGCTTAGCCAGCACCTATAATGCCATGGTGGCGGCTGTGCGAGAAAAGGCCGAGGCCGAGCGCCGCTTGGCCTCGCGTGAGCGCTTTGTGAGCCTTGGGCGCTTGTCATCGTCCCTGGCCCATGAGATCAACAATCCCTTGGGCGGCCTGCTGAACGCCACAGACACCATTCGCAAATACGCCGACAATCCCAACGTGGTGCGCAGTTCGGCGGAGCTGCTGGAGCGTGGGCTTAAACACCTGCGCGATGTGGTGCGCGTCACGCTGGAGCAAAACCGAATTGATCGCTCGGGTGTGCCCGCCAGTCTCACCGATTTTGAGGACCTACAGCTTCTGATCGGCCCAGAAGTGCGCCGACGCGCGCAAGAGCTTGCTTGGGATATCCAAATCAGCGAGGCGGCGGTCGCGCGCTTGCCGTCGTCTCAAATTCGGCAAATCTTGCTCAATCTGCTGCTGAATGCGTCCGCGGCGGCGGGCGAAAGTGGACAGGTCGCGCTTGGTGCGGTGGAGGCTCAAGACGGGTTGCGCTTCAAGATTTCGGATTCGGGCCCAGGTCTGTCGCCCGCAGCGCGCCAAAGGCTTTTACCGCGCCAGCCAGTCCCACTGGGCGGCGGCGTGGGGCTGCGCCTAGTTCATGATCTTGTGCAAGATCTGAAGGGACACATCATTCTGTCTAGAAACGATACTGGCAATCTGCTTGAAGTGCTGTTCCCGCAAGAACAAACGGACGAGGGCTAGGCATGCTCAAAGGGTTTCGGATAGTCTTGGTCGAAGACGATGAGATCATGGGCTCGTCTTTGGTCCAGCGACTAGAGCTAGAAGGCGCGTCTGTGCAGTGGTTTAAGCAGGCCCGGCGCGCGTTGGAGGCATTGCGTAAACCGCGTCTGCCGGTTGACGGCGTGATTTGCGATATTCGTCTGCCCGACGGGGACGGCGAGGGCCTGTATAACACCCTGTGTCAGACCCTTAGCCCGCCACCTTTCTTATTCATCACCGCTCATGGTGGGGTGGAGCAGGCGGTGCGCCTCATGCAGGCTGGCGCAGCGGATTATGTGACCAAGCCCTTTGAGATGGCGACGTTTTTGGACCGCTTGTCCATGCTGATACATACCCACTCACAGCATGTCGTGGCCCCCTGGATCGGCGTGTCTGTTGCAGCGCAACGGGTCGAAGATCTGGCGCGCAAGGCAGCTGCTAGCGATCAAGCCGTTCTGTTGCGCGGTGGCCCGGGCACCGGCAAAGAGCTAATCGCGCGGCGCATTCATGCCCAATCATCGCGCAAGTCCGCCCCCTTTATTGCGGTCAATTTGGCGCGTGATCCCAACCTTGAGAGCCGCTTGTTCGCCGGGAACGGTGCGATTGCAAGCTTGGGCCAAGGCGTTTTGTTTTTGCAGGCGCTGAGCCAACTGCCCCGCGCCTTGCAGAGTCGCTTGTTGCAGGCTCTCGACCAGGGCTTCGAGGGGCGCATAATTGCCGCCTGTGGCCACGACCTGGTGCAGCTGGTGGCAGAAGGCGGCTTCCTTGCCGATCTGTTTTATCGCCTGGACATGATGGAAATCCCAATACCGCCGCTTTCGGAGCGCACCGAAGATGCGGTGTGGTTGGCCGCCACTATGTTTGAGCGCTTCAATGCACGACGCAAGCTGCCCCTGGTGGGCATGAGCAGCCTGGCGGAGCAAGCGATACGCGCGCACGATTGGCCGGGCGGTGGCCGCGAAGTACGCTCGCGTCTCGCAAGGGCGCTGGAGAGCGCGAGCGGCGACCATTTGCAACCCGCCGACCTGTTTCCAGAGCGTGTTGCGGGCGAGGATCGGCTCATGACTTTGGCTGAGGCGCGAGCGGCTGCCGAGCGTCGGCAAATCATCGATGCGTTAGAGCGATGCGACGGCCAAATTGGTCAAGCCGCTAAGCTTTTGGAAGTCTCCCGAACCACCTTGTGGGACAAGATGCAAAAGCTGGGTCTGTCCGAGCATACGCGTTAGCGCTGCCCCAAAGCGCGTGTTTAGAAATCCGAACATACATAGAAAATCTATATATATCATACTGTTAATTCGTAGCATGCGTGCTGTCGCGCGTATTGTCAGATGATCTGGGCTCCGCTTATCCTTTTGGATGAAAGCAAAAAGGAGGACTCAGAACATGAGCAAGAAATGCAATCGGCTTGTCGATATTGGCCGCCGGCAATTCCTTCGCGGCGGCGCTGTTGCTGCCGCTGCTGCTGCCACCGCGACCACTGCTCCGGCCCGTGCAGCACCGGCCAACGCTCAGTTGGATTACCCGTCTAACAAGCTGGCCAATATCGCGGATCTGGGCATCAACGAGCCGCTTGATATCGAATACCCCGACAGCGATAGCCCAGGTATCTTGCTGAAGCTGGGTGAAGCCGTCGAAGGCGGCGTAGGGCCCGACGGCGATATCGTCGCTTACTCGGTGCTGTGCCCGCACAAGGGTTGGTATCTGAACTACAACGCCGAAGATCGCAGCCTCAACTGTCCCGGACACTTCTCGCGCTTTGATGCTGAGGTCGGCGGCCAACAGATTTGGGGCCACGCCACGCAAAACCTGCCGCAGTTCACGCTGCGTGTTGACGACAATGGCGACATTTACGCCGAAGGTTGCAGCGACTTGATCTTCGGTCGCCCGAGCAACGTGCTCTGATAGGAGGAAAGATCATGGCTTATAAAAGACAAATCGACCGCCTGCCCATTCCGCCTGCGAATTCGAAGGTTCACAATGTGACCTGCCATTACTGTATTGTTGGTTGCGGCTACAAAGCCTACACATGGCCGCGCAATCAGCAAGGTACGCTAAAGAACAATGCCTTTGGCATGGATTTAGGCGAACAACAGGGCGCTGACGGTACTTGGATGGCTCCTTCCATGTACAACATGGTTCAACAAGATGGAAAAGACGTGCACCTGGCGGTGGTGCCCGATCATGACTGTGTGGTGAACGCGGGCCTGGCCTCAATTCGTGGGGCGCGAATGGCGGAAAATCGGCCCTCACGCGTTACCGGCACCCAGCAACAGCGCTTGAGCGATCCGCAAGTGTGGCGCAACGGCGTGTGGCAGCCATCGACTTGGAACGACGCGCTTGACCTGGTGGCTCGCGTGACCGCGCGCATCGTCAACGACTACGGCGAGGACGAGCTGGTGGTCTCCATGTTTGACCATGGCGGCTCAGCTGGCGGTTATGAGAATACCTGGGCGACTGGCAAGCTCTACTTTGACTCGATGAAGGTCAAGAACTGCCGCATCCACAACCGCCCGGCCTATAACTCAGAGGTCCATTCGTCGCGTGACATGGGCATTGGTGAGTTGAACTACAGCTATTCCGACTACCAAGTGACCGACACCATCTTTATGGTGGGAGCGAACTCGTTGGAGACTCAAACCAACTTGTTCTTGAATCACATGGTGCCGGGTCTGCAGAACGGCGCCAAGTTCATCATGGTCGATCCGCGCCGTACGGTGACGGTAAATGCCGCCGAAGAGGTGGCCGGCAAAGATAACGTGTTGCACCTGGCGATCAAGCCAGGGACAGATATGGCCTTGTTTAACGCCATCTTCACCCACGTTGTCGAGCAAGGTTGGACGGATGAAGAATTCATCGCCGCATCGACCTTCCAAGGCGGTGAGGCGGTTGCCGGTGGCTCCAGCCAACCTGCGGGCCTGGGCAGCTTGGATTATGCTTTGCAGACCTGCCGAACCTCGCTTGAGGAAGCCGCTGAAATTTGTGGCGTGAGCGCTGCAGACATCCAGACCGCTGCCGAGTGGATTGCCATGCCGAACGATGACGGCGCGCGACGCAGGTGCGTGACCGCCTATGAAAAGGGCATCATCTGGGGCAACGACAACTACCGCACCATCGGCGCGCTGGTGAACATCTCGCTGGCGACCGGCAATATCGGCCGCGAAGGCGGCGGCTGTTGCCGTTTGGGTGGCCACCAAGAAGGCTACTATCGTCCTTCAGACGCGCACGTTGGCCGGCCTGCTGAATACGTCGATCAGCTGTTGATCAATGGCGGCGGCAAGGTCTACCACATTTGGGCCTGT
>JAUIHE010000088.1 GCA_030432195.1 Alphaproteobacteria bacterium | reverse complement strand
CCTAAGTGACAATCATGGCAGCAGCGTGCTGAACGTGTCCCGCTTTGGCTTCAGATCACTCTTTTTTGTTTCGAACGTTGGACAAGTGGCGTTGCATGGCATCCAGGGTGGCCTGGCTGCAATGATGTTCGATACCTTCGGCATCCAGACGCGCGACCTCCTCAGGCACCCCCAACGACAGCAAAAAGGATTCCACCACGTCGTGACGCCGCTTGCAGGCCTCGGCCAGCTCACGCCCCTTGTCTGTTAGGAAGATGGAACGGTAAGGCTCAGAATTGACGAGCCCATCGCGCTGTAATCGTTGAATGGTGTTGTTTACTGTGGCCGCCGTGACGCCAAAGCGCGCCGACAGGTCGGCCGCCCGCGCTTCGCCTGTGACCTCAATGAGTTCCGCGATCATCTCAACATAGTCTTCGGTCAGCTCGGTCTTGTGATCCGAGCGGGTGCGATCAAAGCGCGCTGCGATGTCGCCGGGTGCATCGCTATCGTGATCAGAAGCATGAGAAAAAGCGGGCTTTGAGATGGAAGCAGGGGTCATGGGTTCAAGGGTCGTCGTTTTCGGATTATCTTTCGTAGGCGCGGACCAGCGGCACCCAGCGCAAGAGCCAGGGTAAAGACCAGCCCCGCCGCAAAGGCAATAGCGCCAGAGGCGGGCAAGGTGTCGCTCAACCAGCCAAAGCGCAAAGGTGCATCGGCCAGCCAGAGGCCCGCGCCCGCCATGGCAAGCGCGATCACAACCGAGGCGACCAACTGTCCAGCAAAGCGGCGGGCGAACAGATGGGCGCCCGCAGCCGGTGCAACCAAAAGAGCCACCACCAGCACAGCGCCGACTGCTTCAAAAGCAGCCATGGCGACGAAGGCCACCAACAAGCCGCTGCTCAGTTCCATGCCGCGCAGGGTCAGGCCGCTTGTCTGGCTGTAGGCAGGATCAAACAGCCAAACCATCAGACGGCGCCGATTGATGACAAAATAGACCAAACTTACCACCAAGGCCAAGCCGAGACTGGCGAGGGCGCTTGGCATGGTGGCATAACTGGCCGCCCGCCCCAAGTCTTGCCAAGAAAACAGGTCAATCCAGATCAGCGTCTCAAGCGAACCAAACAAGGCATGCTCAACATCCAAGTGGCGATTGGTCTGCCCGGTGAGCTCAAGCAAGATCACGCCCAGAGCAAAGAAAGCGGTAAAGACAAAGCCCATAGCCGCGCGTGGCTCTGCGCCCTGGCGGCGCTCCAACCACCGGAGCAGCGTAACCCCCAAGACCGCGGCAAGCACGGCCCCCAAAAAGTTCAGTGGGCGCCACATGTCCCCCCAGATCAGGCCGCCAATCCAAGCGGCGATGACCAGACCAGGCAGCACCAGGTGCGAGATGGCATCGCCCAACATAGCTTCACGGCGCAGGACCAGCAGGTTGCCGGTTAGGCCACAAGCCGCCGCAGCCAACAAAGCGGCCACCATGGCAGGAAATTCAATCGGCCAGAAAGTCATGCTTGGCCGCCTTCCGGCTTGATCTTGTCCGCGCTAGCCCTAACCAAGCGCCGCGCCAAACCGCGCGGATCGCGAGCGGGCTTGCCGGATTGGCGCCCCGCCCCGGTCCCGGCTTGCCGCAGTGCGCGCGCCGCCAAGACGAGCGCGAATAGGGCCGCCAGCGTTAGAATAATGGTCGGTCCGGTTGGCGCTTGCGTGCCCTTGAGGCTGATCGTGCCGCCAACCAGGCAAGCAAGCGCGCCGCTGGCGGCGGCAAGACCCAAGGCCTGCGGCATGCGTTTGGCCCAAGCCAGCCCAATCAGAGCGGGCCCTGCGACCAGTCCCAACAGCATGATAGCCCCGACCGAGCGCAGCCCCACGGCAAGCAACAAGGTCGCCAGACCCATAAGTAAAGCATCCAAGCGCGCGAGCGGCCAACCCGTGGTCGCCGCATAATCGGCGTCAAAGACCAAAAGACAGAGCCCCCGATACCCAGCCCAAATGACCGCCGTCACCAGGACAGCCACCGCCAAAAGGCTCCAAGCCTCGGACAGGCTCATTGTGGCAACCTGCCCCAACGCAAAGCTGGTGAGCCCCAGGCTTTGGCTTGAATCAACCAATTGCAGCCAACCAAACAGCATGACGCCCAGACCAAAAAAGCTGGAGAGCACCAGCGCCATGGCCGAATCTTCGCTGACGCGCGGATGGCGTCTTAGCCCCAAGATCATCACCGCTGCTAGACCCGCAAAGGCCAGTGCTCCCGTCACCAGGGCAAAGCCACTGCGCGCCAGCAGGCCGAGCCCCGCCATTAGGCCGACCAAGGCGATTCCCGGCAAGGCGGCGTGGCTCATGGCATCGACAACCAGCGTGCGCCCGCGCAAGGTTAGAAAGACGCCAAGCGCACCGCTGGCAGCGCCAAAGCTCGCAAGGGCGAATAACAAAAGAAGATCTATCAAACTCATGACGGGGCTGGTCGTGACCTGCAAGGCCGAGCGCCTGGCCAGGTCCGCGCTATTCGCTTCATGCCGCCGGACGACGCAGGGCTTCGATCGGCAGCCCGTAGGCACGCGCCAGCGTATCTGCGTTGCAGACGTTTTGAATGAGGCCGCTGGCCACCAAGCCGCGATTGAGCAGAGCGCCATGGCTGAAAATATCCGCCGCGGTCTTTAGGTCATGATGCACCGCAACTACGGTCTTACCCTGCGCATTGAGCTGTTGCAGCTGGTCGATGATGATATCTTGAGAGGGCGCATCAATGCCCGTCAGTGGCTCATCCAGCAAAAAGATCTGTGCATCCTGGGCAATGGCGCGCGCCAAAAACACCCGCTGGGCTTGGCCGCCCGACAAAGCGCCCAGCGCGTGATCGGCAAAGGCCGTCAAACCCACCGCTTCTAGAGCCGCGGCCGCACGCTCGCGGTCCTGGCGAGTCAACCGCTGGTACCAGCGGCGCGCGCCAAAGCGGCCCATGGTCACGACATCCATCGCAGAAGCGGGAAAATGCCAATCAACGCTTGCGCGCTGAGGGACATAAGCCACCAAGCCATTGGCCTTAGCGCTATCCGCATTCAACTGCGGGGCTTGGGGAAAACGCACCTGACCGGCCTGCGGTGTGGCGAGCCCCAAGATGGCCTTGAGCAAAGTAGACTTGCCCGCGCCATTGGGCCCCAAAATCGCAAAGCGTGAGCCAAGCGGAATGCGAAGGTCCAATCCTGGCAAAATGACCTCTTCTCCATAGGCCAAGGTCAGGCCCGTCACGTCGATCGCCGCCTCACTCAAGTCTTGCGTCAAAAGGGTCTCGTCACTCGCGCGCATCAGCATGCTGTGTCTCCGTTATGATTGTCCTCTGCCTGATCCTGGTTCCTATCCTGGTCCCTACCCTGGTCCCTATCCTGGCAGGCGCGCGAAACGCCCAAGCCGATCAGGCGGGCCGAGAAATCGGGCGCCAACACGTCCAGTTCCAACAAAGGGGTTTGCAGGCCAAAGCCTTGGGCCATGGCTCTTACGTTGTGAGCGAACATGCCCACATAGAGTGCTTCTTGGCTGCCTTGTGCGCCCATGGCATCGGAATAGAGGGGCAAGCCCAGCCCGACATTACCGCCCAGCGCCGCGGTACGGCTCAGCAGTGATTGAATGCTCTTGGGATCAATGCTGCTCTCGACAAAGGCAACGGGGATCTGCCGATCGACCAACAAGCGCGCCAAATCGTTCATGCGCTTCAAGCTGGCCTGGCTATCGGTGGACAGGCCCTGAATGCCCTCGACTTGAAACGCGTAGCGCTGACCGAAATAACCAAAGGCATCGTGTGCGGTTACCAGCAGGCGGCGGTCATCAGGCAGATCAGAAAATATGGCTTGCGCCCAGGCGTCCAGAGCCTCCAGGCGGTGCTGGTAGGCAAGACTTGCGGCGCGCATCGTCTGCAAACATTGTTGACCCAGGCGGTCGGTCACGCGGCTGTCGGCCAGCATATCCTCCACCAGATTATTGACCAAGAAGCCCCAAAGCGCCGGGCTCATCCAAAAGTGCGGATCTGTGGTCTGCGCCCCGTCCTGCATCAGCCCGGCGAGCGGCACATAGGCAGCCAGCTCAAAAACCGGCTTGCGCTTGGCAAACTGGGCAAGCGGTTGGGCGAATTGAGCTTCTAGGTGAGCGCCGTTGTGGACCAAGACATCCGCTTGCAGAAGGCTGGCCATGTCCGAACGGGTCGGGCGATACAGATGCGGATCGCTGCCTGGCCCCAAAAGGCTCTTCACTTCCAAGCAATCGCCCGCGATTTCAGAAAGCGGCTGACCGATTTGCGCGATGGTGGTGACCACTTGCGGCGCAGCCAGTGTGGGGCTTGACCCCATACCCCAGGTGCTCACAGCCGCAAGGCCTGTAGCCAAGCCAGTAGCTAGCAGGGCCGCCAACGACTTTTGACATGGCTGCCGCGTTTGACCAGCAAGCGACGCCCGCAGCCCTAGAGCCGAAGTCACAAAGTTTAGCACGCTAGTCACAAATCTTAACATGGCAAGAAATTTAGCATTGCCTAAACTAGTGTCAAGACGCTTAAAGTTTGCGGGCGGTAAAAATCGCTTGAACCGGCACTTTTCCGCCTTTCGAACGCAAACTGACCCAAATGACGCAGCCAAGGCAGCCTGTGCACCGGAGTCTTGCCCAAGCATAGCTAGGCCGCTGAAGATGTGGCTTGGAGTCTCCAAGAAAGTGGCCGCCGGCACCCACGCCGATCAAAGCTTGAGAGCGGTCCGGAACTATGCCCTAGTGGGCTGGCATCGCCCCGGTTGGCCAACACTCTAAGCGCCGCCTTTGCAAAACCGCGAAAGAAATTTTCATGGAGCCGTGCGCCGTGCCAGCGCCCACCAAACGCTATCATCGTCTTCGACCAGAACAGGCCAGCGGCTGCCTGCTCGCCCACGCCCTGCGCCTGCCCGCAGGTGAGGCCCTTCCGGCGCTGAATTTAGCAAAGGGCCAAAGGCTGGAAGACCAGCACTGCCAAGCCCTGGTCAAGCGTGGACTAGAAGAAGTGGCGGTGATTCGCCCTGAACCTGGCGATCTAGCAGAGGATGCGGCCGTGCAGCGGCTGTTGCCCGCACTTGCCCATCCCAGCCTTGATTGGCGCGCTGTGCCAGGCGGACGGCTCAACGCCTATGCGCGCCACCGTGGATTGCTGCTGATCGAGGCCGCAGCGGTCCACGCGCTCAACCGCCACAGCGAGGCCTTGGGCTTGGCCACCTTGCCCCCAGATCGCTTGGTCGCAGCCTCGACCCTCGTCGCTAGCCTCAAGGTCGTGCCTTTCGTTGTGCCTGGGGCGGTGATAGACGCAGCCCAAGACGGGCTTGAAGCACAAGCCGCCCAAGCGCCGCTGTTGCGCGTTGCTGAATTGGTGCCACGCGCTGTGACGCTCCTTCAAACCCAGCTCCCACACACCAAGGCCAGCGTGTTGGCCAAGACCGAGGCCGTGATGCGCCACCGCCTTGAGCGCCTGGGCTGTTGTGAGCTTGATTGCCTGCGACTGCCCCACGACGCTGAGGCGCTTCGCCCAGCGCTGGCGTCCTGCCGAACCCCCATCGTGCTCTTGATGGGCGCGTCAGCCGTCTGTGATCGCGGGGACCTGCTACCTAGCACCGTCGAGGCCGTCGGCGGTCACATAGAGCACTTCGGCATGCCGGTCGATCCGGGGAACCTGCTGGTCTTGGCCCGGCGTCCCCTTAGCGCTGGCGACGATCAACGCTTGATCATCTTGCCAGGCTGCGCGCGTTCTGCTCATGACAATGGCACCGATATCGTTCTACAGCGCCTGGTAAGCCGCGCGCCGTTGAACGGTGCATTTCTGATGAGCCTTGGCGTCGGTGGCCTGTTGAAAGAGAGCGCCGACCGCGGCCAAGCACGCGAGCCATAGGCTGGCTCACGCTCGACCCGCTTGCGGCTGGCGCCCAGACGTCTCCAGGCAAACCTACGTCTCCAGGCAAACCTACGGCTCCAAGCAAACCTACGGCTCCAAGCAAACATGCGACTCCAAGCAAACATGCGACTCCAAGCAAACCTGGCTTCCCTAGATCTTTGCCGGGCCGCCGATCCTCCTAGATGGCAATATCTGGTCCCAGGTGCTCAGTTTTTGAACCCAAAGGTTCAATAAGAAAGAACGAGGCAGCAAGCCCCTATGTTTCCTGCATCGACCAACAAGTTTGCCATTTGCTCGGGATTGCTTCACGTGTTAACTAAATAGGGGTTGCAGGACGGCGCTATGCCCACTAGGTAGGCCCGGACTGCGAAAGCATTTTACTCTATTTGACCGGAAGGGCCGCTGAGCATGGCGCAAATCTTTGTCACAGACCGAAACGGCGTTGAACACACCCTGGAAGCCAAGGAAGGCTGGCGCGTGATGGAAATCATCCGCGATGCCGGACTGCCGATTGAAGCGGCTTGCGGTGGCTCGTGTGCCTGTGCGACCTGCCACGTCTATGTCGATCCTGAGTGGTTCGCCAAACTGCCCAACCAGCAAGAAGAAGAAGAGGACATGCTGGATCTGGCGATTGAACCGCAGGAAAACTCGCGCCTCTCCTGCCAGTTGAAGTTCGATGCCGCTTTGGATGGCCTCAAGGTCACTTTGGCGCCCGAATAAGCCGCCCTTGGCGCAAAGAAACACCAGGGGCTCGCGCGCCTTGCAGCTGAGCCGCTGTCTTCGCCTTCCGGCGGGGCCGCCGATGAGACTGTAGTGCGGGTGGCGCGCGGGCGGGCGGCGGCTAGACCTGCTGTGGCGGACTCCGGCGCGCTGCGGCTGAACCCGCCACAGCGGACCCCAGCGTGGCAGCCCCGCCACACCCGATCCTGCCGAAAATCCGCAAAATGCAAAGCTTTGACGCCAAATTTCCAAGCCGGTAGGCTTGTTTCTTGAACTGACTGAACAGTCAGTACTATATTTTGCGCATGGAACACGCGACCGCAGACAACAGCAAACATCGAGCAGACAGCAAAGCCAAGACGACGAGCAAGCCGCCGCGCAGGCGCCCCGAAGCGCGCCCGGACGAAATCCTGGATACCGCGCTTGACCTGTTTCTGGCCCAAGGGTTTCACCGGACGACCGTCGAGCAGATCGCGCGCGGCGCTAAGCTGTCCAAAGGCGCCGTCTATCTCTATTTTGCGTCTAAGCCGGATATCTTGCTGGCGCTGGTGCGCCGGGCGGTAGGGGCCATGGCCGAACGCGCCGCCAGCCACCTTCGCCAACACCAAGGCGACCCCTGCCTTGCTCTGCGCGAACTCTTCCACGTGCTCACAAAGTTGGCCCAGCAAGATCAGAGCTTTGCCAAGGTGCCGCGGCTCATCATCCACGAAGCCCCCAGCTCGCCGGAGGTCGCCCAGCTTTATCGCGATGAAGTCATCGCCAAGGTCTTGCCAGCACTGATGGACCTTTTGGAGCGCGGCATGCACGCGGGTCACATCCGACGTTTGGACGTGGACATGACCGCGCGTTGCGTCATCGGCCCACTCATGGCGCACTTGCTGCTGTCAGAGGTGTTCGATCTGCGCCCACAAAGCGGTGAGCTAGAGCTTCAACGTCTCATCGACACCCAGTTGACAATCTTGAGCGCTGGGCTCGCGCCACGCCAGGAGGGCGACCATGTTTCAGGGCCTCATTGACGGCCTGCTGGCCTTGCTGGTCAGCGTCTTTCCAGGGTTTGCCCCCGACCTAACCCTAAGCTACAACGGCTATCTGGAAGGCGAGTTTCGCTATATCGCCCCTGCCGCGCCTGGGCGCATTACAGAGCTAGCCGTAAAGCAAGGGCAAAGCGTCGAGCAAGGCAGCCTGTTGTTCCGATTGGACGACGCGGCCCAGCAGGCCCAGTTGCACGCCGCTGAAGCACATGTCGCGGCGGCAAAAGCCAACTTAGAAAACTTACAGACCGGCAGCAGACAGGCCGAGATCGCGGTGCTGCAAGCCTCACTAAAGCAAGCCGAAGCCGATCGCGGATTGGCCATCGCCAATCTGGAGATCAGCCGCTCTTTGGTCCGCAGCGGCAGTTTGCCCGCCACACGTCTTACCACCGACCAAGCCCACTTTGAGGCCGCAGATGCACGGGTGGCCCAACTCAAGGCCCAGCTTGTTGTTGCCGAACTGCCCGCGCGACAGGCCCAGCGCGAGGCCAGCCAGGCCAGCTTGCGCGCCGCTGAGGCACAGCTGGAGGCCGCGCAAACGGCCTTGGCAGATCGGCTGATCGTTGCGCCAGCCGCGGGCTTGATCGACGCGGTCTGGTTTGAAGAAGGGGAAGTCGCTGCCACCGGTACGCCGGTGTTATCGCTTTTGCCAAACGGGCCGCTGAAGGCGATATTCTTCGTGCCCGAAGACCAGCGCGCCAGCCTGACCGTCGGGCAATCGCTGGCGCTGTCTTGCGATGGTTGTGCGCCGGGCCTGCGCGTTAAAATCACCACCATCGCCAGCCAACCCCAGTACAGCCCGCCGCTGATCTATAGCCGCGAGCAACGCCAGCGGTTGGTCTTCATGGTCGAAGCGCGATTGTTGGAGAGCAAGACCCCAGGCGCCAACTCTGGCTCAACTTCTGCCTCCAACTCTGGCCTCAATCCTGGCCAACCGATCAGCGTTGAGCCCCTGACATGACCGCCGCCGATCCACTTTCCGCCCCGCCATCGCCGCCAGACGCCAGCGGGGCCCACCCTGACTGGGCGATTTCGGTTCAGGGCATGACCAAAGTGTACGGCGGGCGGCGCGTGGTCGATGACTTCGACATGCAGGTGCCGCGGGGGGCCATATATGGTTTTTTAGGCCCCAATGGCTCGGGCAAGACCACGACCATTCGCATGATGTGCGGACTGCTGACGCCCGATGCCGGTCAAGGAAGTTGCTTGGGGTTCGACATCCGCAAACAGCAGGTCCAGATCAAAGCCCGCGTGGGCTACATGACCCAACGCTTCTCCTTGTACGAGGATCTGACCATCCGCGAAAACCTGGATTTTTTCGCGCGCATGTATGGGGTCCAGCAACGCCGCCAACGGGTGGCCGACGCACTGGCCACCCTGGGGCTCTCCGGTCGGGCGCATCAATTGGCAGGCTCGCTGTCCGGCGGCTGGAAGCAGCGCCTGGCCCTGGCAGCCTGTTTGATCCACGATCCCGAACTCTTGCTGCTGGATGAGCCAACCGCCGGTGTTGACCCGAAAGCACGGCGTGATTTCTGGGCCGAAATCCGCCAGCTCGCCAAACGCGGAGTCACCGTCCTGGTATCGACCCACTACATGGATGAAGCCGTGCAGTGTGACTACATCGCCTACATCGCCTACGGTCGAAAGCTGATTGCCGGGCGCGCTGGTCAGATTCCCCAGATGATCGGGCTCCACACCTGGCGCGTTACCGCGCCCAACCTGGACCAACTGGAAGCCGAGCTGAGCCAAAACCCCGCTGTCGAGCAGGTCGCCCGCTTTGGTGCCGTGCTGCATGTATCGGGGCGCCAAGAAGCGGCTCTAAAGCAACTGGCCCAAGCGCAACAAGGCCAACCTGGCCAACGCTGGAGCTATAAAGAAACCGAACTTGAAGAGGCCTTCATCTACCTAATGGCCAGCGGAACGGACAATTTCGCTCAAGAGGCCGACCCAGGGGCCACGGCAAAGCCACCAGCGGTGCCACCGCGCCGCCAAGATCAGGCGGACCCGCCACCCAGTGCGCCCAGGGGGGCTGGCTGATGCTGGGCTATTCGCTGCCGCGCTTTCTAGCGGTCCTGGTCAAAGAATTCATCCAAATGCGCCGCGATCGGGTGACCTTTGCCATGATGATTGGCGTGCCGATCATGCAGTTGTTGATTTTTGGCTACGCCATCAACTCCGACCCGCGCCATCTGCCGACCTACGTTGAAGTGGGCGATGACAGCCCGCTCTCGCGCGCCATCGTCTATGGTATGAAGACCTCCAGCTATTTCGATTTCATCGGCCAACTCACCAGCCCCGACGAGGCCGACCAGGCGCTGAAAGACGGCAGAGCCAGCTTTGTTCTGGTCATTCCGCCCAACTTTGAGCGCGATCTTGTTCGCGGTCTCAATCCCCAAATCCTGCTGGCCGCCGATGCCTCTGACCCCGCTGCGGCGGGCGGTGCAAGTGCCGCTATGGCGCAAATCGTCCAACAAGCGGTGGGCGCCGTGACCCGCGGGCCTCTGGCCAACGCGCGGCCCAAGCCCGCGCCCTTCGAGCTTGTCATTCATCGCCAATTCAACCCGGAGGGTCTAACAGCTTTGAACGTTGTACCGGGACTGCTGGGCGTCATTTTGTCAATGACCATGGTGCTTATTACCTCGGTCGCCATCGTGCGCGAGCGCGAACGGGGCACCATGGAAGCCCTGATTTCAACTCCTGTCCGCCCGGCCGAGGTCATGTTGGGCAAGATCATTCCCTACGTTTTGGTGGGATACGTGCAAACCCTGGTGTTCCTGCTGGCCTCACGCGCCTTGTTCTCGGTGCCCTTTTTGGGCAGCCCGCTGGCCTTTTTCTTGGGCTTTAATCTTTATATCATCGTCAACTTGGCCCTAGGGTTCTTGATCTCAACCTTCGCCAAGAGCCAAATGCAGGCCATGCAGGTTTCCTTCTTTTTGCTGCTGCCGACCATTTTGCTGTCGGGCTTCATGTTCCCCTTTGCCGCGATGCCGGGCTGGGCCCAGACCATAGGCACCGCCATCCCGGCCACCCACTTCTTGCGACTGGTACGCAAAGTCATGCTGAAAGGCGCCGGGGTGGGCGACGTGGTGGCCGACATGGGCGCCATCGCCCTGATCATGGTGGTCATCGTGTTCCTGGCACTGCGCCGCTACCGCCAGACGCTGGACTAGCCAAACCCTGGACTAGCCAAACCCTGGACTAGCCAAACCCTGAACTAGCCAAGCTTGGGCGAGCATCAAAAGGCCAGCGGCAACAGCCTTACGCGCGCGCCGAGGCCAAAGCTGCCCCCTCGCTCAAGCTCGCCAGTTTGGCATAGGCAATGTCAGGGTCAACCGCGCCAAAGCCCGCAAACGTGCCAAAACCGCAATCCGAGCCCGCCATGACTCGGTCGGCCCCAACAATAGAAACGAAGCGATCCAGACGCTGCGCCACCAGCTCAGGGTGTTCTACGAAGTTGGTCGTGGTATCGACGACGCCTGGCACCAACACCTTGTCGTCGGGAATCTCCGAACGGCGATCGGCGAAGACCTGCCATTCATGCGCGTGGCGCGGGTTGGAGGTCTCAAACAAAACATAGCGCGACTTGGTGCTCATCAGGGTCGTGAATACCTTGTCCATCGCGATATCACAGCAGTGCGGCCCCTCATAGTTGCCCCAGCAGATATGAACCCGAACTTGGTCTTGCGGCACGTTTTGCAGAGCGTGGTTCAGCGCTTCGACATGCAAGCCCGCAATCTTGACGAATTCGGCGTCGCTTAAGTCGTTAAACAACATGTGGCGGGACAGCGCCAAATCCGGGCAATCCAGTTGCAGATCCAGCCCCGCGGCAACGATCGTTTCGTATTCGTCCTTCATGGCATCTGCCAGCGCCGCCAAATAGGCCTCGCGCGTCGGATAGTAGTCGTTCTGCAAAAACAGGGAGATCACCCCCGGTGACGCCGCGTTCATAAAGCCGCGCTCCACGCCTTGATCGGCCATAGCCGCCTTCAGGTTAGCGATGTCCTTTTCCAGTTCGCCTTGCCCTTTGGACTTGACCTCTCCAACGCACATGGGCCTGGCGTACTGCGGCGTGCCGCCGTCATCAGCCAGGCGCTTTAGAAAGCCTGGAAACATCTTCAAGTCGGCGGGCGCATTACGCGGGCTATCGCCGTCAAAGCCGGTATAGCGGTCCTTCACATAGGTGGCGTAGGAGATTTTCGAGGTCTCGCCATCGCTGACCACATCAACGCCAGCTTGCTTTTGCCGCGCGACGGTTTCAGCCACGGCTTGGCTCATACAAGCATCGAAAGCCGCCTGGTCAAAGGGCTTGGCGTGCTCGCGCGCGAAGATGAAATCCACCACCTCTTGGCTGCGCGGCAAGCTACCGACGTGGGTTGCTAGAATTTTGCTCATGGTTGCGCCTTCCTTCGATGCGGTCTGCGATGGGTGCCAAAGAGAGCAACCGCGGCCCTCTTTGGCTGGTCGTGGTTGGCAAGCCTAGCCTTGCCAGGTTGGCCCAGCTGGGTCGTCAGTTGCGGTCACCCGATAGAGGCTGGCCTCACCCGTAATTGATGGCGCAAGAGCGTAGTCTTCACCCGGATTGACTAGGCAGGTATCGCCAGGATTGAGCACGGTCTCGCCACCCTCTAAACGTAACCGCCAATGACCGCGAACGGGCATCAACACGGTGTGCTTGGCAGGTCTCGTCATCTCATCGGGGATCGAACCGCGTGTCAGGAACTCCACTTCAAAACCGGGCTTGTCCTTCAATAGAGCGTCTTCGCCGATGACCTTCGCGGGCTTTTCCCTAGCTAGGGCCATCAGATCCCAATAGCGGGCCACATAGTCACGAATGACGCCCTCCACCGGTACCTCAGGGTAGGCTTGTAGCTGGTCTTCAGTCAGCAAAGGCATGGGTTGCACATTGTGGGGAAGGCTCTGGCCCTTCTTGGTGTCATACAGCACGCCGTTCTCGCCCAGCACAAGGCCATGGTCGCGCGCATCTTCGATCACTTGCGGCGCCCAAGTCACACCGCCGCCAGCGTCATCGCCGCCCAGCATGGACATGATCATTCCATAGTCGGTCCCGATGTTTTCAAAGCCGCGGAAGATCCCGGTCGGAATGTTGAAGATGTCGCCTTCTTCGGCCACAAACTCGCCTGCGGTTCCCCAGCGACCCCAAAAGAAGCGCCAGCGCCCTTTGAGCACAAAGAAGACCTCTGCCGTGGTGTGGCTGTGCAGCGAGTTGCGGCACTTGGGCGGTTGGCCCGCCGCACCGATGTTGAAGCCCGG
>JAUIHE010000087.1 GCA_030432195.1 Alphaproteobacteria bacterium | reverse complement strand
ATAGAAATCAGTCAGCTAGAGCAAGCCGCGAATGAGTTGCAATACGAATAAGCATGGACTTGCGTTAGAAATCAGTCAGCTAGAGCGGAAGGGCTGTTGCAACGACAGGGCCCGACGCTCTAGTCGGCGAGCTGAAGTCCATAGAACGCTGCGGCTGTGTCGTGAAAGACAGCGCGCCGCGCGGATGGGGGGACAAGCGACCAGTGGGCCTCAAACATGCGCGTATAGTCTGAATAGAGGCTATCGACCGGAAAATTTGAGCCAAACATGCAGCGCTGCGGCCCGAACTGTTCGAGGCAGGCCTCTACGATGGGAGCAAAGCGCTCTGTGGTCCAGTTATGGTCGAACATGCCCAAGCCAGAGAGCTTGACGCTGACTTGCGGCAGCGCGCTCAGCGCGCGCAGTTGCTCCGCCCAGGCCGCGAGCCCTACCGGGCTGCGGTCATAGGGCGAACCAGCGTGGCAGAGCGCGATCTTGGTGTCCGGCGCTTGCGCCAAAATTGCCGCCGCCTTGGCCATCAGCTCTGGAATGAGTTGGAGATCAAAGCTTAGCCCGTGTTCTGCCAGGGCGCGCAGGCCGTGCAAAAACGCTGGATTATCCAACAGCGCGTTGGTGCCCAATTTGGCGTCTTCACCAGGTGCGCGGCCAATGATTTGGCGCAACCCCTTTAGGCTCGATAGGCTGGCGAATTGCGCCAGCGCCTCGGGCAAGTCGGGGCGGGTTAGATCGCAAAAAGCCACCTGCGCCATCGGCCAGTCCGGGGCCGCCTCGCTTTGCTGTTGCACCCAGGTTGCTTCCTGCCAGGCATCGGCGGCGCCCACCTGAATATGCACCGATCCACGCACACCGCGCGCGCCAGCATCGCGGCGAAACTCATCCAGCAAATAGTTTCGCTGGATCGGGCTGGGGTCCCCAAAAAAGCGAACCTGCCCGCGCTCCATGAGCCACGGATAGGCCACGGCCGAAAGATCCCACAAATGGTGATGGGCGTCGATCACGGCGAAGTCGGGGGCGGTTGCAGCGGTCAGCATTGACATGGGGTTTCCATTCCTGTGGTGCGAGCGAGCAGATCAACGCCCTGTTGGTTCCAAAAGTGCAGCAAATCGATAAAGACCCAATTTTCGGCCAGTTTATCACCGTCGCGCCGATAGATATCAATGACGCGGAATTCGCCCGGTTTGTCGCTCGCGGGCATGCCCATGAAGCCACCGGTTGGCCGCGCGCTGAAGTTGGGCCAACCAAAGAAGCCGCCGTAATTCCCTTCGGCTAGACGGCAGATGTGCTGCGTTTTGCTGCGATCGGTGAAACCCGCGCGGAACGGCCCTGAGTGCTGCTGAGCGTAGCGCGCAATCGTGTAAGTGGCGCCGATGCCTTCAGGCCCCCACCAGATCATGTCCTCGTGCCAGGTCCGGCGCAGCTCTTCTTCAAGGGTGAGCCCTCTTTGCCACTGCCCCAGGTCGCCGATCATGGCGTTGATGAGCGCCAAGGTGGCTGCGCCTTGCTGCGGGTCTTGCGCAGCGTAAAGCAAGCCGTCGTGGGTCTGAGGGCCCGGGTGAACCAGGTGCGCCGCCGTCTGCGGACCAAAGGGGCTTTGACCTGCCTGGGTCATTAAATGCGGCAGATCGAAATACATGCTTGTTTCGGCCAGCTTGCCGTCTTCGATGCGGTTGAATTCACAATAGGGCAGGAAGGCCATTTTGCCCGTCGGACGAATGCCTAGCCAGGGCCTGTCAAACAAGCCCATGAGCTGGCCCATCGAGACCACCCAAACGGAGTTGAAATCGTCAATCTGATTGCGGCCCGCAAAGAAGATATGCTGGCGACGCTGCACATGGCTGAGGCTATCGCGCAGGGGAATCCAGAAGCGCGCTATGGATTTTAGGCCGTCTAGCTGGCCAAACGGATGATAGCCCCGCCAGCGATAGGTGTCGGTACTGACCGCGGCCAAGATCGCCTCCAGGCCTGCCGGTGCGCTGGAATCAAAGCGGTGATAGAAGCCCTGAACGATTTGCTTTGCCGCTTGAATATCTTCAAGATTCTTATTTTTCATCGCCGAATTTATCTCTTTTGTGTCGTCAGCTGAGCTTGGCTTAAATGATAGGGTCAAATCAGGTCGGTCGCCGTGGCTCGGCCGACAAAATTGCATACGTTTGCAAAAAGATCTTGCCAACTTGTCGCGTCTGTGTCTAGAAGTTTTGCATACGTACTCAAAACGCTAATCCTAAGTCTGCACCTAAAGGCGCATGCCAGGAACAGCGTTTGTCTCTAAGGGGGGACACATGGCTGAGATCCAGTTGCGCAACCTGTCCAAGCGATGGGGGAATTTCGTTGGCGTCGATAATTTCGACCTGACCGTGCGCGACCAAGAGTTCCTTGTTCTGCTGGGCCCATCAGGCTGCGGCAAGACGACGACCATGCGCATGATTGCTGGACTTGAAGACATTTCTGACGGTCAGATCTTGATCGACGGCAAGGTGGTCAACGATCTGGAGCCCAAGGATCGGGACGTTGCTATGGTCTTCCAGAGCTATGCGCTCTATCCCAACATGAACGTCTACGAAAACATCCGCTTTCCGCTGAAGGTCCGCGGCGTCGATACCAAATCACACAAAGAAAAAGTTCTGCGCGCTGCCGCCATGGTGGAGCTGAACGACTTCTTGCATCGCAAGCCGGCTGAGCTTTCCGGCGGCCAGCGTCAGCGCGTGGCATTGGCGCGTGCCATCGTGCGTGAACCCAACGTCTTTTTGATGGACGAGCCCCTGTCCAACTTGGATGCCAAGCTGCGGGTCTCGACGCGGGCGCAGATAAAAAACTTGAGCCATGAGCTGAAGGTTACCACCGTCTATGTGACCCACGATCAGATCGAGGCCATGACCCTTGCAGACCGTGTTGTGGTCATGAAGCAAGGGGTGGTTCAGCAGGTTGGCAGTCCGACTGAAATCTATGACCGACCGGCCAACACCTTTGTTGCCAGCTTTATCGGGTCACCCGCGATGAACCTGCTGGATGGGCAGATGAAAGGCGGGACCTTCACGGCGGAACACGTTGAAATACCAGGATTTTCTGCGCCGGATGGCCCCATCACTCTGGGTTTTCGGGCAGAAGATGCTTCGGTTGTCGCCAGCGGCGGGCACATCAATGCGCGCGTCTACACCCAAGAGCTGCTGGGCGATGCCACCATGGCATCGGTGCGCATCGGCGGCGCGTTGGTGAGTGTAAAGGCCGACAAAACCTTTCGAGCCGAGATTGGCGAAATGCTCTCAATCTCGGTTCCCAAAGAAATCTGTCACCTCTTTGAAGCGGAGGCAAAAGGCGGGGGACGGATTGGGGGCTAGCCCCTGGGCCGCTGCACTGGCGGCTTTGGTCATGTCGCGCTCTACGTGACGAAAAAATGGGTTGCCGCAGCCACATGGCGACGCGATCCAAAACTCTTAGGGAGACTGCAATGAAGCTCAAAAATATCCTGTTGGCGGGCGCAATGTCGCTCGTGGCTGTTTCGGCAGCACAAGCGTGTGAAATCACGGCGCGCGTCAGCGTCGTTGGAAACGAATTTCCCGCGATTCAAACCGTTGGCGCAGGCGCTCAAGAATGCTCTGGTGCTGAGGTTACAACCAACCTGACCGCCGACCACCAAAAGATCAATGTTCCAGGTATGCAGGGCAATCCTGCTGAATATACCTCTGCCATTATCGCCAACTCCTCGATCGTTGCGCTGATGAACGAAGATGTCATTCGTCCGCTGGATGACTTGGTTGCTCAGCACGGTGGCGCCCTGAAGTCCAACCAGCTCATCACCATCAATGGTAAGGTCATGGCGGTTGCTTTCATGGCCAATGCGCAGCACTTGGTTTACCGCGCGGACGTTCTTGAGCAGATCGGCGTAGAACCACCTAAGACCTATGAAGACATGCTGGTTGCGGCCAAAATGATTCGTGACAAGGGCATCATGGAAAACCCTGTGGGCGGTGCCTACGCGGCAGGCTGGAACCTGGCTCAGGAATTCAACAACATGTTCTTGGGCTACGGCGGCAGCCATTTCAAAGCCGGTTCGCCAGAACCTAGCGTGAATTCTGAAGCAGGTGTTAAAGCGCTGGAGATGATGAAAGCGCTGTCGGCTTACATGAACCCTGACTTCCTGACGCATGACTCCAACGCAACCAACGCGGAGTTCCGCGCCGGTAACGTTGCTATTATGAACATGTGGGGCAGCCGCGCGGCGACTTTGGTTACGGCTGATGGCGTTCCTCAAGAAGTTGTCGATGGCTTCGCGATTGCGGGCCCGATGACTGTTGGCGGTGGCGATACGCCTGCGTCAACGCTGTGGTGGGATGGCTGGACCGTTGCCAAGAACGTGTCTGATGCCGAAGCAGAATCGACCTTCATCGCGATGATGAACGGCATTCGTCCTGAGCTTATGGCTAACGATGACATCCGCCGCCAAGCGGTATGGCTGATCGACGGATACAAGCCGACGTCCGCGGCAACAGGCGTGTTTGCAGCCGCACAGATGGGCACCATTCCTTACCCCATGCTGCCTTACATGGGCCTGATGCACTCCGCGCTGGGCAACGAACTGTCTGATTTCATGCAAGGCAAGGAAAGCGCAGAGCAGGCGTTGCAGGATGTTGAGGCGGCTTACATCGCGGCGGCGAAAGAAAAGGGCTTCCTGTAGAGCCGGGGTCAAACCCAAAGAGGGGCTGGGCTGGTCTCAGCCCCTCCACCCAGACGCCCGCTCCCGTCGTTCACTGAGGTCAAGACATGAAACACCGCACATTCTTCTGGTTCTTTTTGCCCACCGGACTTGCGATGTTGCTCTTTATCGCGCTGCCGATTGTCTCGGTGCTGGTGCAGTCTGTCTTTACCCCGCACGGCGCTGTTATTGAGACGGTGAAGAATTGTACGCCCTTTGGCTGTAACGAAGAGACAACCATCAACCAAGAAGCCACCCGCGCCCTGCGCGAGTCCCAGCCGCTTGGACGCTTTGTCGGGCTTGGCATTTATTTCGACCGCGGACACTTGGCGATCAATGAGGTTCGCGCGCTGTGGGCCAACAGCCAAGGCCTGGGGCAGTTCTTTAAAGGTTTGGGAAACCTGCCCTTCTATCGGGCGATGGGTTTTACCTTGACCTTCACCTTCTTGGCGACACCGGCGCTGATCGCCCTAGGCATGGTCATCGCCTTGGCCGTAAACTCGATCAGTCAACGCCTCAAAGGGGTGGTAATCTTCTTCTCGTTGTTGCCGTTCACGGTGACGCCTTTGATCGGCTCCTTGATTCTGTTTTGGATGATCGACAGCCGCGGCATATTGGGCACGGCCTTGCAATGGCTTGCCGACGATCCGGGTCTGTCGCTGAAGGCCTCGACCCCGCTAACCTGGATTATGCTGATCGTCTATCAGGTTTGGCACGCTGCGCCCTTTGCCTTCGTGGTCTTCTATGCAGGGCTTCAGACCCTGCCGCAAGATCAGCTGGAATCGGCGAAGATCGACGGCGCCTCACGCTTGCAGCAAGTGCGCTATGTCGTGGTACCGCATTTGACCCCGCTGGTGACCTTCGTGGCGCTAATCATGCTTATGGACAACTTCCGCGTCTTCGAGCCAATCGTCGGTTTTAACGCGGCCGCTCACGCCACCTCGCTGAGCTGGATCATTTTCAACGACTTGGGCGGTGAGACCCGCCAATTGTCTGCCGCTGCCGCAACGTCTGTCATGACGATTATTGGCGTCGCCGTCCTGCTGTCACCGGTTCTGGTCCGGACATGGCGCGACTTCAGAAGCAAGAAATAGGGAACGAGACTATGGCTTCAAAAGCACAAAGAGCACCCCTTAGCTTGCGCCTTGCCACCAACGCCTTTGTGGTCGTTTGGCTCGTCATCGCGGCGTTTCCTTTCATCTGGACGCTGTGGGGCTCGTTCAAGGTTGAGCTGGATTTCTTTTCGATCGCGGACTGGACCAACTCCCTGTTTGGCGTCAACACGCTGGAGACCTACGGCAATCGTTTCACGCTGTCTGGCTATGAGGGTGCTTGGGTTCAAGAAGAGTTCTGGCGGGCCTTTATCAATACCGGCATTGTCTGCTTTTTTGTGGTCTGCACCTCGCTGACCATTGGCACGCTGGGCGGCTATGCCCTGTCGCGCTCGGGCTATCGCTATACCTTTTGGCTGCTGCTGGCGGCTCTGATCTTTCGCGCCATGCCGCCGATCACCCTGGTTGCTGGCTATCTGCTGCCCTTCTTCGAATGGAACCTCTGGGGTCGCTTGTCCACCACGGTCATTGTGCTGGTGGCCATCAATCAGCCCTTCACGCTGTGGATGCTGCATTCGTTTTTCCAGAGCATCCCAAAGGAGCTGGACGAGAGCGCCAAGGTGGACGGTTGCACGCAGTTCCAAGCCTTTCGCAATGTCATCATTCCGGTCATGTGGCCGGGCGTTATCACTACCGGGCTGTTCAGCTTTTTGCTGGCCTATAACGATTTCGCGGTGACATCTATGCTGCTATCGGACGACAACCGAACCATGGTGCCAAAAATTGCAGCCTTCTTGGGCACAACCTACACCGAGGGCAACGTGATGTTTGCGGTTGCGGCGGCGGTTTCGGCGACCGTACCGCTGTTCATCTTGGTCATGGTCTTCCAGCGTCAGATCGTCAGCGGCCTGACCGCCGGAGCTGTGAAGGGTTGATTGCCATGAAAGGTAGCCGCCCCGAGCAGGCCGCGCTGACCCGCGATACCGACCTGTCCAAGACCGCTGAGACCAAAGCGGTGATTGAGGCCATGGTCGACGGCCTCAACGATCACCGCATCGACGATATCGGTGCTTTCTTTGCGGATAGCTTTCGCTGGATGGGCAATTACGGCTGCGGTACTAAGCAAGGGCTGCGCGCCTTTCAAGATAATTGGCAGCGCCCCTTTCAAGCCGCCTTCAGTGACAAGGTCTGCATTGACGAAGCACGCCTATATATGGGCGAGTGGGCGGCCGCCTTCGGGCGCCAGGAGGCCACGCATTCCGGTGAATTCCTTGGCATCGCGCCGACCGGCAAGCGGGTTGAGATTCGCTATATGGACTTTTGGAAAGTGGTGGACGGTAAGATCGTCGATAATTGGGTGAACGTGGATTTTGCTCACGTGGCGGCCCAATTGGGCGTGGATCTGTTCCAAGGCCAAGGTTGGGAAGCCTTTGATCGCGGCGAACGCGAGCCGCCTCGTCCCTAGCAAGGCGCCACAACATGGCTGCTCGCAACCAAGGCCAGCTTTGGTGAGAGCAACACGAGACTGAAACGAAGGATAAGAACAATGGCCATAACCTACCTCAAGCGCGGCAAGCCAGAAGCGGACCGCGCGGAAGACGATGCCAAGACCGCGGCAATTGTTGAGGCCACGTTGAAGGACATTGAAGCGCGCGGGGATGAAGCTGTGCGCGCGTTGGCCAACAAGTTCGATGGCTACGACCGCGACAGCTATCGCCTAAGCGAGGCCGAGATCCAGGACATCATCGCCAAAGTCAGCCCTGAAGATATGGCCGACATTCGCTTTGCCCAGCAGCAGGTGCGCAATTTCGCTCAAGCCCAGCGCGATTCCATGCTGGATATCGAAGTTGAGACCCTGCCTGGCGTGATCTTGGGGCACAAGAACATCCCCGTCCAGTCGGTCGGTTGCTATGTGCCCGGTGGCAAGTTCCCCATGGTGGCCTCTGCGCACATGTCGGTTGCCACGGCCAGCGTTGCGGGGGTTCCGCGCATTATCGCGGCCACGCCGCCGTTCAAAGGGGAACCCAATCCGGCGGTTATCGCAGCCATGCACTTGGGCGGCGCCCACGAAATCTACGTGATGGGCGGAATTCAGGCGGTTGGCGCCATGGCGCTGGGCACCGAGACCATAGCGCCTGTGCACTTGCTGGTAGGTCCGGGCAACGCTTTTGTCGCCGAAGCCAAGCGGCAGCTGTTTGGCCGCGTGGGCATCGACCTGTTTGCCGGCCCGACCGAAACGATGGTCATCGCCGACGAGACGGTCGATGCTGAGATGTGCGCCACCGATCTTTTGGGCCAGGCCGAGCATGGCTATAACTCGCCCGCGGTGCTGGTCACCAACAGCGAGAAACTGGCGCGCGAAACCCTGGCCGAAATCGACCGTCTGTTGGCCATCTTGCCAACCGCTGACACGGCCTCGGTCAGTTGGCGAGACTATGGTGAGGTCATCGTCTGCGATAGCTACGAGGAAATGCTGACTGTTGCCGACGATATTGCCAGCGAGCACGTCCAGGTCATGACCGACCGCGACGACTGGTTCCTCGACAACATGACCTGCTATGGCGCGCTGTTCTTGGGTCCGCGCACCAATGTATCGAACGGCGATAAGGTCATCGGCACCAATCACACCCTGCCGACCAAAAAGGCGGGCCGCTATACCGGCGGCTTGTGGGTCGGGAAATTCTTAAAAACGCACTCTTATCAGAAAGTTCTGACCGATGAAGCGGCGGCGATGATCGGCGCCTATGGCTCGCGCTTGTGCCTGCTTGAGGGCTTTGTGGGTCACGCCGAGCAGTGCAACCTGCGTGTGCGCCGCTACGGCGGCGGCAACGTGCCATACGGCGAGGCGGCCCCCCGCCGCGAGGCGGCCGAGTAATCAAACTGGCACGTGATCACCGCTCTAGTGCTGCCATTTTGCACGGAATTCGATGACCTAGAGATTTAGAAATGACAGACGTCCATACCGACAACAAAGTCCTGATCGCCCCCTTGCGCCAGGCGATGTATGACTTCAACACCGAAGCTGTCCAAGCCGCCTTGCGCGCCTTGGTGGCCCCCGATGCCGCCGTTCATATGCCGCATCCCCTGGGCGATATGGCGGGCCCGGATGCCTACTACGATCAATGCTACGCTCCCTTGTTCGAAGCTATGCCTGATTTGGAGCGCCGCGATTGGATCGTCATGGCTGGGCAGACCGAGCAAGGCCATGATTGGGTCGGCTGCGGCGGCCACTATGTCGGCACCTTTGTTGCGCCTTGGCTCGATATCCCGCCAACCGGCCATCTGGCACACATGCGATATCACGAGTTCTATCGCTTCAAAGAGGGCAGGGTGGTTGAGGTGCAGAGCCTCTGGGACATTCCAGAGCTGATGATGCAGGCGCAGGCTTGGCCTATGGCGCCTTCGCTGGGGTTGGAGTTCTGTGTGCCAGGCCCTGCGAGCCAGGATGGCATCGTTGCCGGCCCTTGGAATGGTCAGCGCGCGACCGAGGCCTGCCAACAGGTGTTGGACATGCTGGACCATCTAACAAAGCACCCCCGCCAAGGCGGGCCTGAGGTGATGGAGATGTCCAAGTTCTGGCACCCCAAAATGACCTGGTATGGCCCCGCCGGGATCGGAACAGGGCGCGGTATTGCCGGTTTTCGCAATTGGCACCAGATTCCCTTTTTGAAGGCCATGCCCGATCGCGGGCAACACACGGATCAGATCACCCACCACTTCTTTGGCGATGGTGACTACGCCGCTGTGACGGGCTGGCCCAATATGATTCAGACCGTCACCCATGACGGTTGGATGGGCATTGCACCATCGGGCAAGCGCATCACCTTGAAGTCGCTCGACTTCTGGCGGCTCGAAAATGGGTTGATCCGCGAAAACTGGGTTTTGGTAGATTTGCTGGACGCATACCGCCAATTGGGCGTTGATGTCCTGGCACGCATGCGCGAATTCAACAAAGCGCGCGTGCCTGGTCGTATCGCTTTTCCCGTTGGAGACTTGTAATGCAATTGCCCCGTACCCCCTCGTTTCGTCTTGATGGCCGCCGGGCCCTGGTTGCCGGTGCCAGCTCTGGCATTGGCCTGGCTGCGGCTGTGGCCCTGGCCGAAGCGGGGGCCGATGTCACGGTTGCGGCGCGCCGTGCGGAGGCCTTGCAGGCGCTGGTGGCAGCGCTGAGCGCTGAAGGCCACAAGGCGCAAACCTTGACGCTGGATGTCAGCGATATTGAGACCATGCGCCGCGCGGTCTCGCAGCAGGGGCCGTTTGACATCTTGGTCAATTCGGCGGGCATGGCCCGTCATACCCCGGCACTTGAAACCCTTGAAGATGACTTTGACGCTGTGGCGGATCTCAACATCAAGGCGGCTTACTTCCTCACGCAAGCGGTCGCCCAAGGGCTGAAGGACGCGGGCAAATCGGGCAGCCTGATCAATATCTCCTCGCAGATGGCGCATGTTGGCGGACCCGATCGGGCGGTCTATTGCGCCAGCAAGCACGCCGTCGAGGGCTTCACCAAATCCATGGCGATTGAATGGGGGCCGATGGGCATTCGCGTTAACACCATCTGCCCAACCTTTGTTCGCACCGACCTGACAGCGGCCACCTTTGAAGACCCGGCAAAGCGCGCGTGGATCGAGCGCATGATTAAGCTGGGCCGCGCTGGCGAAGTCGAAGATATCATGGGCGCGGTGGTATTTTTGGCCAGTGACGCATCGGCCTTAATCACCGGCACATCGCTGTTGGTCGATGGCGGGTGGACGGCAGAATGAGCACGCGCGTCACCTCTCTGGAAGTTGCTGCCCGCGCTGGGGTCTCCCAGTCGGCGGTTAGCCGCGTCTTCACGCCAGGAGCCTCGGCTTCGCGCAAGACGATAGAGAAAGTGCGCCGCGCTGCTGAAGAACTGGGCTATCGCCCCAACTCCCTGGCTCGGGCGATGGTGTCGGGCAAAAGCCGCATCATTGGGCTGATCGTGGCCTATCTGGATAACTACTTCTACCCCGAGGCGCTAGAGAAGCTCTCCAATGCTCTACAAGAGAAAGGCTACCACGTTTTGATCTTTATGGCCTCGCAGACGGCCGGAAACATCGACAACGTGGTGCAGGAAATTCTGGATTACCAAGTCGATGGCATTATCGCCGCCTCGGTTGCCCTCAGCTCTGATCTCTCAAAACGCTGCCGCGAGGCGGGCGTGCCGATGGTGCTGTTCAACCGGAGCCAGGATGACAAACGAATGTCGGCGGTCACCTCTAACAATCTGTTGGGCGGCCGCAAGGTGGCAGAGTTTCTGCTCGCCGGGGACCATCAGCGCATCGCCTACGTCGCGGGCTGGGAAGGCGCTTCAACGCAGCGCGACCGCGAAGCTGGGTTTGTCGATGGCTTGGCTGCTGCGGGGCGCCAGATCTATGCCCGCGAGGTCGGTAACTACCGCTTGGACCAAGCGCGAGAGGCCACCCGCGCTCTTTTTGCAGGAAGGAGCGAAGCCGATCGCCCGGACGCCGTATTCGCAGCCAATGACCACATGGCCTTTGCGGTCATGGATGTCTTGCGTTTCGAACTGGGGCTCAAGGTGCCTGAGGAGGTGTCGGTCGTGGGCTATGACGATGTGCCCATGGCGAGTTGGCCTGCCTACAACCTCACAACGCTAAGGCAGCCCGCGAACCAAATGGTGCGCCATACGGTCGATCTCTTGCTGAGCATGATCGACGAGCCGAAGACGCCAGCCAACCAAGTGCAGATTGACGGCCCGCTGATGGTGCGCGGGTCTGCGCGTATTCCTGAAGGATGGAGTTCATGAAAGGCTTCGATGACAAATTTACAGACTTTCCCGACTACATCATCGGGATCACCAAGGAGATTTGGGAAGACCGTGGAATAGCAACCCTGCACCGCTACTATTCAGAAGATATCGTGGTGCGCTCGCCGGGTTCAGTTGTGCTGGGCAATCAGAATGTCATCGGCGCAACCATGGCGACCCTGGCGGAGTTTCCTGATCGCCAGTTGCTTGGCGAGGACGTGATTTGGTCCGGTGATCCCGATGCTGGCATGCTCAGCTCACACCGGATCTATTCGACCGCAACCCACGGCGGCGACGGCGTCTATGGGAAGGCAAGTGGTCGCAAACTGGGCTATCGCATTTTGGCGGACTGCCATGCGATCGATAACCAGATCAATGATGAATGGCTCATTAGAGACCAGGGCGCCATCGTGCGCCAGATGGGCCTGGAACCCGCTGCCTATGCGCGCGCTTTGATCGAGCGCGAAGGCGGCGCTGAGCACTGCGTCTTGCCTCTGACGCCCAAGACCGACCAGCCGGGCCCCTATACCGGGTGCGGCAATGACAGCGAGTGGGGCCAGCGGCACGCCGATGTACTGACCCGCATCATGGGCGCCGACATGGCGGTGATCGAACAGGCCTATGATCGCGGAGCGCATCTGGAATACCCCGGCGGCCAAACGGGGCATTCCTTTGTTGATGCCGACCATTTTTGGATGGGTCTAAGGGCCAGTTTCCCCAACGCCGAATTCACGATCCACCATCAGATCGGTCGCGACGATGTCATGATGCCACCCCGCTCGGCGCTGCGCTGGAGCCTGTGGGGCAAGCACGATGGCTGGGGCAGTTTTGGTACGCCAACCGGCGCGGAGGTCTATGTTTTGGGCATAAGCCATGCCGAATTCGGCGCGCTTGTCGGCGGTGAACCCAAGCTGCGCCGCGAATGGACCCTGTTTGACGAGACCGCGATCTGGAAGCAAATCGCACTGCAAACGGGCTAAAGCTTGCCGTTGGGCGGGCCGAAGACGCGCGCCCACGGTTTGGGGGTAGGACACATAGTTTGAGACCTGAACGGGATTTTCCCAGAAACGAGAGATGACATGACGCAGGACATTTATTCCCGCATCGTTCGCTACGGCGATTTGCAGCCGTGCAAGACAGCCTTTATTGACGCCCATACGCCGGGATCGGACCAAAAGGAAAACTTCACCATCATTGGCGGCGGCGTGTCCGAGAGCCCCGACCAGCATGTCCACATTCGACAGACGCCGGGCTTTAACATCGGTGCAGCGGGCCAACCGCCCAAGTGCCGCAACTCGCTGCACAGCCACACCACGGCAGAGGTCTTCTTTGTGCTCAAAGGGCGCTGGCGCTTCTTTTGGGGTCGCTGGGGAACCGCAGGCGAGTTTGTGGCC
>JAUIHE010000086.1 GCA_030432195.1 Alphaproteobacteria bacterium | reverse complement strand
CGGTGATCCTCGCTTCGGTGATTGCTTCGGTCGTAAGCGAAGCCTTGGATTTGTGGCTTATGTGCTGGCGAAATCGGGCTATAATCGCCGGAGCTGACCTGCCAAGGGAGTATGCAGCATGAGCAATCTAGACCCCCGGATGGACCAGATCGGCGCGGCGCTGGCCGATGCGAGTCGGGCAAGGATGCTGTGCGAGCTGATGAGCGGGCGCGCCTACACCAACAAGGAACTGGCCAGCCTATCAGGTATTGAACCGCAGACCGCGACCGCGCACCTGCAAAAGCTGCGCGCAGTTGGTGTGATCGTTGTGGAGCGTAGCGGTCGGTTTGCCTATCACCGATTGGCAAGCGAACAGGTCGCAGACGCCCTTGAGGCCTTGGCGCAGCTCTCCCCAACCGATCATCTCTACCGCTCGCCACCTGGCAATGCCCGACAAGGTGATCCCCGTATTTTGCGGTCCTGCTATAGCCATTTAGCGGGGCGGCTAGCGGTGCGAATGACCGAGACGATGCGGCAAATCCGGGTGCTGGAAGACCATGACGGCGGATTTGCGCTTGGCGGCCAAGCCAGTGTCTTTGCCGAACGCTTGGGGATGGTTTGGCCGACCGCAACCCACAACAGCGCGCAGAGCCGAGCACCGGCAGCAAAGGCCTGTCTGGATTGGTCGGAACGGCGCCCCCATCTTGGCGGTGGCTTTGGGCGCGCCCTGATGGCGCGTGGCTTGGAGGCCGGGTGGCTCAAGCGCGAGGAAACGGGCCGTGCCTTGCAGCTTACGCTGGAAGGCGAGAGGGTCTTGGTGCAGGTGTTTGGTCTTGGCCCCGCCGACTTTGGCGCCTAGCTCGCCTTTTGCTTTGATCTAGCCAGCCCATAGGCAAAGAGTTCGATCGCGGGCGAAGCGTTAGCTTGGGTCATTGTCGCGCCAGGGCGCTAAGGTCGGGCTTCAGCAAGACGGTCCCCCGGCCAACAGCGAGGCACAGCGATGACAACTCCCAACTTCCCCGATCTCAACTGCCAGCGATTTCAGATCCAAGCCGGATTTCTGATCGCGGTTCAAACCCCAGAGGCGAGCGTAGACGCCTTGAAAAACGCGGTCTTGGGCGTTGTGTCCTTGGCTTACGGCGACTACGACCAAGTGGCCTTTTGTTCGCCGCCGGGCCAACAGCAGTTTCGCTCCCTAGGAACAGGGCGCAACGACGCAACCCAAAGCGCCGTGTCAGTGGCTTGTTGTGAGCTCCGGTTCTTTGCTGGCCAGGACAGCCAGGATCTGCAGGCGGTGATGCTGGCGCTTTACGATGCCCATCCCTATGAGGAGCCGGTGATTTTCGTCACGCCGTGCCTTCGCAGCTTGCACGTTCGCGGCACGGATGAGGACAACCCCAACCGCTTTTGGAACCGTCAGGATGAGCCAGAAGTGCAGGCCTGGCTTCCACCCGAACATCGCTGACCTGATTGCCGCATTGCTGGTCAAGGCCAAGCGGCGGGAGATTTAGCGCGACGACAAGGCGATACCGCGTCCGGCTTGCACCGGGTGTGTCAAGCGCGCGTGCACTTCGTCGATTTGCGCCAAGCGCTGGGCGACTTGGGGCTGCCAGGCCTCGGCGCGCCGCTCCTCTAGATTAAAGCCTAAGATCTTGACTTCGTTGGTTGCGGCCAGGCCGCCGCTGTCGGTTTTGAAGACCTGATGGAACAGGATATAGCGCTTGGCATCGTGGGCCAGAAGTTGGGTTTCAACGTGAATATTGGCGCCGTATGCTAGTTCGTCCAGGTAGTTCACTTGGCTGGCCACCACGGCGTATTCGTGGCCGTTGCGCGCCTCGGGCTGGCCTGCGGGCGCGTTGATCCAGTTCCAAAACGCCCAGTTGGCATGATCGCAAATCGTGATGTAGTGGGCGGTATTGACATGGTTGAACTCGTCCAGCCATTCCTTGCGAACGCGGGTGCGAAACAGCGTCAAAGGCGTATCAATCTGACCTGTCCAGGGCAGGGGCGCATCATAGATTTCAGCCATGCCTAGCGCCCCTTCCAAACCGGAGCGCGCTTTTCGGCCAAGGCGGCCAGGCCTTCGGCAGCGTCTTGGCTATTGTAGACCCTGCGATAGGCCGCCAGATGGGCCTGGCGCATGGTCGCGAAGGCCTGCGCTTCGCTCTGTCCTTCGGTGGCGCGGTCAATTTCTTTGATCGCTTGCAAAGACAAAGGCGCGTTGGCGGCGATGCGCTCGGCCAGGGCGCGCGCCTCCGCCATCAGTTGGTCGACGGGCACCACCTTGTTGACGAGCCCCCAGCGCTCCAGCTCTTGGGGCGTGACGCGACGCGCGGTCATGATCATTTCCATGGCAATGGCGCGCGGCAGGCGCCTAGGCAGTCGGATGACGCCCCCGCTGTCGGCGATGAGGCCGATGGAGGCCTCCGTTAAGGCAAACTCTGCTGTCTGGCTGGCCACGATCATGTCGGCGGCCAGGGCGAGTTCGAAGCCGCCGCCCAGCGCGAGGCCGTTCACAGCCGCGATGACGGGCTTGGTCAGTCCCCAGTATTCGGTCAGGCCCGCAAATCCACCAATTCCCTGATCCGCATCAGGAGCTTCGCCCTCTGCTGCGGCCTTCAAATCCCACCCGGCAGAAAAGAAACGCGGGCCACCGCCGGTGATGATGCCGACCGACAGGCCCGCGTCGTCTTGCAATTGCAGGAAAGCTTCACCCAGCGCTTTGCTTGTCGCTGCGTCTATCGCGTTGGCTTTTGGACGATCGAGCGTGATTTCAAGGATGCGCCCTCGCACTTCTGTGCGGACGGGATTTGCTTCGGCTTGGTCTTGGGTCATGAGCACTTTCGTCGGGCTTGAAGGTTTGTTGGGAAGGTATCAAGAGGCTAGGCAGTGGGCCTGCGCAGTTTTGCGACGGCATCGACCGCGATCACGCTGCTTGGCGAGACCATGATGGGGTTGATCTCCATTTCAAGCAAGTCTGGGTTGTCAGCGCAGCGCGCGAGAGCCTCCAGAGCGTCCAGCAAGCCTTGCCGATCACCGGCGGGTTGGCCGCGCCAGCCCTCGAGTAGGCGGGTGGTTTTGAGCCGGTCGAGTGCGCCTTCAATCGCATCGCGTGTGAAGGGCGCAGCGATCAACTGGCTGTCGTTCCAGAGCTCGGCTTGGGTGCCACCCCCCGCGATCATCATCACGGGTCCGACCGCCGGGTCCATGCGCACAGACGCCAGGAACTCCGCAATGGGTTTGGGCGCCATGGTCTCGATCAACAGTCGCTGCAAGGGGATGTCTGGGACCAATTCAGCCATGTCGGCACGCATGGCATCAACGGCCATTCGCACCGCTTCTTCACTGTTCAGCGCCAGCGCGACGGCTCCTGCTTCGGTTTTGTGCAAGAGGCGTGCATCCAGGGCTTTGACTACGACGGGAAAACCGAGGCTAGCGGCGGCGCTGGGGGCATGATCGGGTGCGCAAATCTGGCTATCGGGAATTGGCAGGCCTGCTTGGGCCAAAAGAGCCTTGGCGTCAGCCTCGTCCAGCGACACAGAACACGCCATTGCGTCGCTAGAATCGGCAGGAGAACACGCCACACTCGCCAACATTGCGGTCTGGGGCAACAGAGCGTCGCGCCGCTCCTGCCAGTGAACAGCATGTGCTAGGGCTTGCATGCTTTCTTCCAAGCCTTGCAGTGCGGCCATGCCCTGGGCGTGCGTGTGGTCACGCGCTGCGGCGGGGAAGCAATCGACCAAGGGGGCAAGCTGGGCGCCCGCGACGCCAAGCTCACGACAGGCCGCGCCCATGGCCTCTAATTGGGCGGTGTATTCGCTGATGTCCCACATGCCTTCGCGGGGGTAGTTCTGGCCCATGATCGCCAGATCATAGCCTTGCCCCAACAATTCGCAATAGATAGCGGTCTGGCGCTCCAAGTCGTTCCAAGCCGCCATAGTGATATCTTGTGGATTACACGGGGTGGCAATGCCCGGCAGAAGCGCGCGCAGACGCTCTGCCCGCTCAGGGTCGGGCTGTGGCAGCTCGAAACCAGCCTTGACCAAGTGGTCGGCCAACATGATGCCCATGACCCCAGAGGCCGAAGCCACAAGCACGCGCCGCCCCTTGGGGCGATTGGGCTGTGCCAGCAATTTCAGTGTCTCGATGAACTCGCTTTCCGAATTGGTAGAAATAATACCTAAACGATCGAATAGAGCTTCCCAAGCTGCATCTTGACCCGCCATGGACGCCGTATGCGAGCGTGATGCCTCGGCCCCAACATCGCTTTTAGCGAATTTGATCGCGACCAGGGGTTTGCCCACTTGCAAGGCCTTGGCCGCCGCGCGTCTTAGCCCTGCGATGTCGGCCAAGCCTTCGAATGCCAGCCCCACCGCCTTGACGCGCGGATCGTCAAGCAGATAGTCGGTGCAAGCGGCGACCGAGGTAGCCGCCTGGTTGCCGCAACCGACCAAATGGCTGATGGCCAGGCCGCGATCGCAGAAAACCATATCGCACAAGAAACCGCCGCCCTGAGAGACGATGGCCACGCCCTGGCTGGGATTGGCAACGCCGAAGTGGTCCATCATGACCGCCAGTGGGTCCAAAAAGTTGGTGACGCCGATCGCGTTGGGGCCAATCAAGGCCATGTCGCCCGCAGCCTCCAGCAATTGGGCCTGCAAGGTGGCGCCGTCTTTGCCCATCTCGGAAAAGCCTGCCGCATTACAGATGACAGCACGGCACCCGACCTCGCGCAATTCAGCAATCACCTTGATGGCAGCCTCGCGCTTGATGGCAACGAAGGCCAAGTCCGGGGCGGAGGGAAGGTCGCTCGCCCGAGGAAAACAAGGATAGCCGTCCAGGGTCTCGTGCTTGGGGTTGATGATCCAAGTTCGCCCGGCAAAGCCCTGCTCGCGATGAAACCTCAGCGAGGCCTTCAGATTGCTGCCACCGACAAAGACCAGCGTTTGCGGCTTGAACAATGCAGACAAATCGGGAGCGGCGCTTGCTTGAGGGCGGTCAGAATCCGGCGCCAGCTTTACGGGCGCTGGGCGGTTGCAGGAAGCAGAGTCCATGAAAACATCTCACTTGCAGAAGGGCAGGCGACACGTTGCCAAACCTTGGGCCAAAATTCTGGCTGATTGCCGACCTGTCGGGCGCAGGATCTCGCGACCAATGCTCGGTTTGCGACCCGGCGAGTGCTGTCCAACCCCGTCTGCTGTAGAGGCGAAGCATGGCTAACGCTTGACAGGTGCAACGCGGCTGGATAAACAGGAATGAACGTTCGTTCATTTTTTGATGTTGCTATGCATTCCGCGCAGCCAGAGATCCAAGAACTAGCCGAGCCCCAAGAGCGGAGCGCCGGCGCTGATGGTCAATCCGTCCGCAACTTGCCGACCTCGCGCGTTGATGCGGGTTCTAGCAAAGGCGCGCGCACGGCCGAACGCATTTTGGAAGCCAGCGTGGCCCTGTTTGCCGATCAAGGCTATGCGGCGGTCTCTATGCGCCAAATCGCGGCCGAAGTTGGGATGGGCCAAGGCGCGCTCTATAACCATTTCGCCTCAAAGCAAGCCATCTTGATGGAGATCCAGTCCCGGCACATGACCGGGCTGATGTCCGCGTGGCAGGCAGTTGATCCTGGCCTTGATTGCCCGCTGGTGCGCTTAAAGGCCTTTGTTCATTTCCATATCGGTTACCATCGAAACCGCGCGCGCGAAGTGTTCCTGTCCTACATGGAATTGCGCAGTCTGGAGCCTGAAAATCTGGCCCCGATAGTGGCAGCGCGCGCTGAGTATGAGCACGTTTTGCGGCAGACCCTGGCCGAAGGGCAGGCGGCGGGACTTCTTCAGCCCGGCGATGCTGCTCTGACGGCTAAAGCGATGCTGGCCATGCTCACGGGCCTGACCAACTGGTACCAAGAAGGCGGGCGCTTAGCCTTCGAAAAGGTGCAAGAGCACTACAGCCATCTGGCCATGCGCCTGGCCGGCGCTGAGAGCGTCGATACTTCTTTTCATACCCCCTTTTCAGACATCGAGGAGGCTCGTTAGCCATGTTCTACGGTTCCATGAACTTCGACCTAGGCGAAGACGTCAACGCCCTGCGTGAGAGTGTTCACCGCTTTGCTCAAGAGCGCATCAAGCCCTTGGCGGCCGAAACCGACGCCCAAAACCGGTTCCCCAATCAGCTTTGGCCTGAAATGGGCGCGCTGGGCTTGCTGGGCATTACCGTGCCCGAGGCCTTCGGTGGGGTCGATATGGGGTATCTGGCGCACGTGGTTACCGTTGAGGAAATCGCCCGCGTGTCGGCCAGCATTTCGCTGTCTTACGGTGCGCATGCTAACTTGTGCGTGAACCAAATTCGGCTGAACGGCACTGACGCGCAACGCGCTGCCTACCTGCCCAAGTTGGTTAGTGGCGAACACATCGGCGCGCTGGCGATGAGCGAGGTCGGCGCCGGTTCAGATGTGGTTGCCATGAGCCTACGGGCAGAAAAAGAAGCCGATGGCTATCGTCTGAATGGCAATAAGTTCTGGATCACCAACGGCCCAGACGCTGACGTTTTGGTCGTCTATGCCAAGACCGATCCTGATGCTGGGCCCAAGGGCATCACGGCCTTTATCATCGAAAAGTCCATGCCCGGGTTCAGTGCCTCACCGCACTTGGACAAGCTCGGCATGCGCGGCTCGAACACCGCCGAGTTGGTCTTCATCGATGTCTTGGTACCGTTCGAAAACATCTTGGGCAAGGAAGGTCAGGGCGTTCGTGTTCTGATGTCTGGCTTGGACTATGAGCGTGTGGTGTTGTCCGGCATTGGCCTTGGCATTATGGCGGCCTGCTTGGATGAAATCATGCCCTACATGGTCGAACGCAAGCAGTTCGGCCAATCCATCGGCAACTTTCAGCTGATGCAAGGCAAGATCGCCGATATGTACACCAAGCTGAATTCGGCGCGCGCCTATTGCTATGAAGTTGCCAAGGCGTGCGATCGCGGTGAGGTCACTCGCCAAGACGCCGCGGCCTGTGTGCTCTATTCAAGCGAGGAAGCCATGGTTGTTGCTCACCAAGCCGTGCAGGCTATGGGCGGCGCTGGCTTCTTGAGCGACAGTCCGGTCAGCCGCTTCTTCCGCGACGCAAAGCTGATGGAAATTGGTGCCGGAACATCGGAAATCCGCCGCATGCTGATTGGTCGGGAGCTGATGAAAGGCCAGGGCGCATGACGGTTCTCAGCAGCGCAATTTCGACGGGTAGCGCAGATTTCAAGGCCAACGAAGCCGCCAACCTAGCCGCGCTAGAGACGATTGAGACCGCTTGGCAAGCCATTGAGCCCGGCGGAAACCAACGCTCAAGGGAGCGCCACCTGAGCCGTGGTAAGCTGTTGCCACGCGATCGCGTTGCCGGCCTGCTTGATCCCGGTTCGCCCTTCTTGGAGGTCGGCGGGCTGGCGGCTTACGGCTGTTATGATGACGCGGTGCCGTCGGCTGGCTTGATTACTGGCATCGGGCGGGTCTCTGGCCAAGAGGTCATGATCGTCTGCAACGATGCGACGGTCAAAGGCGGTACCTACTACCCGCTGACGGTCAAAAAGCACCTGCGCGCGCAGGAGATTGCCGAGACCAACCACCTGCCTTGCGTCTACCTGGTTGATAGCGGCGGGGCCAACCTGCCCCAGCAAGACGAGGTCTTCCCGGACCGCGAGCATTTCGGGCGGATATTCTTCAATCAGGCCAACATGAGCGCCAAGGGCATCGCCCAAATTGCCGTGGTCATGGGATCGTGTACCGCAGGCGGCGCCTATGTGCCCGCCATGTCTGACGTCTCCATCATCGTCAAAAACCAGGGCACAATCTTCCTGGCGGGCCCGCCACTGGTACAAGCGGCCACCGGCGAGGTGGTGAGCGCCGAAGACCTGGGCGGCGGGGATCTGCACACCCGCTTGTCCGGCGTGGCGGATATGCTGGCTGAAAACGACGCCCACGCCTTGGCGCTGGCGCGTCAAGCGGTGGCCAGCTTGGCACGCCGCAAGCCCGACGCTTTGGCACGGCAGGCGATCGAAGAGCCCCGGTATGACCCATCGGAAATTCTGGGCGTTGTGCCGGGCGATCTTAAGACCCCCTACGACATTCGCGAAGTGATCGCGCGCCTGGTCGATGGCTCGCGCTTTGACGAATTTAAGCCGCGCTATGGCACAACCTTGGTCTGTGGTTTCGCCCATGTTTGGGGCCTGCCGGTCGGCATCATTGCGAACAACGGCGTGCTGTTCTCAGAGTCTGCGCAAAAGGCAGCCCACTTTGTCGAGCTGTGTTGCCAGCGCAATATCCCAATGGTTTTCCTGCAAAACATCACGGGATTTATGGTCGGGCGCAAGGCCGAAGCGGGCGGTATCGCCAAAGACGGCGCCAAAATGGTGACCGCGGTTGCCACGGCGTCAGTGCCCAAGATCACCATGCTGGTAGGCGGCTCTTTTGGTGCCGGCAACTATGGTATGTGCGGGCGCGCTTATGATCCGCGTTTCTTGTGGACATGGCCCAACAGCCGCATTTCCGTCATGGGTGGTGAGCAGGCCGCGGGCGTCTTGGCCACGGTCAAGCGGGCCGCTTTGGAAAAAGCCGGGCAAGCCTGGAGCGCCGAAGACGAAGCCCGTTTCAAGCAGCCCACGCTGGACATGTTCGAACAACAGAGCCACCCGCTCTATGCCAGTGCCCGCCTGTGGGACGATGGGGTCATAGATCCGCGCCGCTCTCGCGAGACCTTGGCCTTGAGCCTCTCAGCAGCCCTAAATGCACCCATCCAGCCGACGCGCTTCGGCGTGTTCCGCATGTAGGAGGCCGACATGTTTGACAAAATTCTGATTGCCAACCGCGGTGAAATCGCCTGTCGTGTCATCGCAACCGCGCGGCGCATGGGCATTGCCACCGTCGCTGTCTATTCCGAAGCGGACCGGGATGCCCCCCACGTGGCGATGGCCGATGAGGCGGTTTTGGTCGGCCCCGCGCCTAGCTTGAAATCCTACCTGCGCGCAGATCGAATCATTCAAGCGGCCCTGGATACCGGGGCCCAAGCCATCCATCCCGGCTATGGCTTTTTGTCGGAAAATCCAGAATTCGTTGAGGCCGCCGAGGCTGCTGGGCTGACATTCATCGGTCCAAGCGCCCAAGCCATGCGTGCCATGGGGCTGAAAGACAAAGCCAAGCAGCTTATGATCGAAGCGGGCGTCCCGGTGGTGCCCGGCTATCAGGGCGAAAACCAAGACCCAGATTTCCTTGCCCAAGAGGCAGACAAAATTGGCTACCCGGTGTTGATTAAGGCGCGCGCGGGCGGCGGCGGCAAGGGCATGCGTTTGGTCGAATGCCCCGGCGACTTTGCCGAGGCCCTTCAGTCGGCGCAACGCGAGGCGGCGGCCAGTTTCGGCGACCCGCACTGCTTAATTGAGAAATTCATCCAGCGACCGCGGCACATCGAGGTGCAGGTGTTTGGCGACAAACAGGGCCAAGTCGTCCACCTGTTCGAACGCGACTGTTCCATGCAGCGCCGACATCAAAAGATTATTGAAGAAGCGCCCGCACCAGGGCTAACCGATGACTTGCGTCAAGCCATGGGAGCGGCAGCGGTACGTGCAGCCGCGGCCATTGACTATAGTGGGGCTGGAACCATCGAATTCATCGTTGATGGTTCTAAGGGTTTGCGGGCAGACGGCTTTTGGTTCATGGAAATGAATACCCGTTTGCAGGTGGAACACCCTGTGACCGAGGCCATTACCGGGCAGGATCTGGTTGAATGGCAACTGCGTGTGGCGGCAGGCGAGCCCTTGCCTTTGGCGCAGGGCGAGATTCCTCGCACGGGACATGCGATTGAAGCGCGTATTTGTGCCGAAGATGCCCAGCGCGGTTTTGTTCCCGCGACTGGCCGGTTGCAGACTTGGGGGCTTGCTGGCGCGGCGAAATTTGCTTTTGCGCCGCTGCGCTTGGATGCGGGCGTCGAAGCGGGTCAAGAAATCAGCCCCTTCTATGATCCCATGATTGCCAAGGTCATTTGCCACGGCCAAAGCCGAGCCCAAGCGCTGGGACGCTTGGCGCAGGCCCTTGGCGCGCTGGAAGCAGAGGGGCTAACCACCAACGCCGACTTCTTGCGCCGTTTGTTGATCTCGCCCGGCTTTTCCGGCGCTGAGTTGGACACGGGTCTGGTCGAGCGGGAGTTGGACAACCTGACCCAACCCGTCCTGCCGCCTGAAGGCCTGGTGGTGGTGGCCGGTGTCGCGCTCAGCGGCGCGATAGGCGGGGCGCTCGGTGAAACATCAAGCCAGGAGGCCGACAGCGCGGCAAGCGATCCTTGGCGCTCGCTTGGCCATTGGCGCGGCCTGGGGACAGCCCAACTACGTCTCGCACTGAACGGTGAGGGCGGCGACTATGATCTGGTTCTGCAACTGGCTGGCGGTTCGCAGATTGCGGGCTCCAAAGTCCGGGGCCGCGTGCAGATCAACGGCGGAGACTGGCAAGATTTCAGCGTAACGCAACCCCTGCGTTCTGCGCCAGAGACGCCTCTCACATTGGCGCTGGAACAAGACGGCAAGATCCGTCGCTATGCGCTCGTGTGGCGCGGAGATGCGGTCGAATTGCGCGACGCGGGTCAGAGCTATCGCTTCGCGCGGTCAGCGGGCTGGCAAGACGAGCAGCTCGCCGATACCAGCGATGCCATTATCGCCCCCATGCCTGGCCTTGTCCAAAAGGTCATGGTGCAGGCGGGCGAACAGGTCGAAGCGGGGCAGCCCTTGGCGATCCTGGAGGCCATGAAAATGGAGCACGTCCTCAAAGCTCCACGTGCAGCGCGCTTGGCGGCGGTGTTGGTCTCTGACGCCGCACAGGTCAGTGATGGCCAGGTCTTGATTCAGTTTGAACCGGAGGGCGAGGCGTCATGACGGATCTGGTCCAAGTCTATGAAGTTGGCCCGCGTGATGGGCTGCAAAACGAGGCCAAGGCCATCGCCACGACGGACAAAGTTGCTTTGGTCGATCAGCTGTCGGACTGCGGGTTTTCTGCGATCGAAGTGACCAGCTTCGTGTCGCCCAAGTGGGTGCCGCAACTGGCTGACGCTGCCGAGGTCATGGCGCAAATCCAGCGCAAGCCCGGCCTGCGCTATGCCTGCTTGACGCCCAACATGCGCGGCTACGAAGGAGCGATCGCGGCGCGCGCGGACGAAATCGCGGTGTTTGCTGCGGCGTCCGAAGGCTTTAGCCAAAAAAACATCAATTGCAGTATCGAAGAGAGCCTGGAGCGCTTTGCCCCGATCATCGAGGCTGCACGGCCTTTGGGGTTGCCCGTGCGTGGCTACCTGTCTTGCGTTATCGCTTGCCCCTATGCTGGGCCGATTGCGCCTGCCCAGGTGGCTGATGTCGCCGCGACCTTGTTGGATATGGGCTGCTATCAGGTCTCGCTGGGTGATACCATTGGGGCGGGCACACCAGAGACGACGGCGGACATGTTGAAGGCGGTGACCGAGCGCCTCCCGCCCAGCAAGCTTGCGGGACACTTCCACGAAACAGGCGGGCGGGCATTGGCCAACATAGAGGCCTCGTTGGACTTTGGCTTGCGGGTGTTCGACGCCTCGGTCGGCGGCCTTGGCGGGTGTCCCTATGCGCCGGGCGCGCAAGGCAACGTGGCCAGCGAGGCGGTGGTCGCCCGCTTGGCTGCTTTGGGCTTAGAGACGGGCATCGACCTGGAGCGCCTGCGCTCGGTTTCACAATTTGCAAAGACCTTGAGAGGTTAAATATCTTGACGTATCAAACGCTTAAGGTCGATCAAGACGCACGTGGCTTGGTGAACTTGACCCTTGATCGTGCAGACAAGCGCAACGCTCTGTCAGCGCGGATGATCGAAGAACTCACCGATTTCTGCCGGACCATTGACCAACGGGCGGCGCGGGTTGTCGTGCTGCGTGGGGCAGGGGATGTTTTTTGCGCTGGCGGAGATTTGGCGTGGATGCAGGCCCAAATCGAAGCTGATCGCGCAACGCGCATGGCGGAAGCGCGCAAGCTGGCCATGATGTTGCAGGCTTTGAATACCTTGCCTCTGCCCTTGATCTCACTGGTCCAGGGCGGAGCTTACGGCGGCGGCGTCGGTATGGCGGCGGTCAGCGATCTGGTGATCGCCGAAGCGAGTGCGCGCTTTGGTTTGACGGAGACCCGGTTGGGTCTGATCCCGGCGACGATCAGCCCTTATGTGTTGGCACGCATGGGCGAGGGCATGGCGCGTCGGGTCTTTATGTCCGCGCGCTTGTTCGACGCCAGCGAGGCCGAGCGCTTGGGGTTGGTGAGCGAGGTTGTCGCCGACGCAGAGGCTGGTGAGGTGGCCGTTGCCCGCCACGTCGCCCCCTATTTCTCAACGGCTCCGGGCGCGGTTGCGGCGGCTAAGGCCCTCGCGCGACGGCTGGGCCCTCGGATTGACGAGGCCGTCATCGAGGCCAGCATTTGCGCTCTGGCAGACACCTGGGAAGGCGAGGAAGCCCGCCAGGGTATCGCCGCCTTTTTTGCTAAACAAAGCCCGCCTTGGAAGGTCTAGGCGCACCCCTTTTAGGTCTTCGGTGTGGATAATTACACCATATATTAAAAACCTCTAAAAAGTGTGATATTGGAGAGTGTATCAATGATGCGTCTGCCAATGGGGATGTGGCGTGCGTATCCAAAAAGAAATCTGCTTGGCGATGGTGGCTGATCCCCAGGCCTGATGCCGGTTTAGGGGACAAGGAAAATGACCAAAGTGAGCCTGCTGCTGGCGACGGTAGTTTTGTTGGGTGTTTCTGGCTGCGGCAAACCCGCGAAGACGAGTGTCACCGGCCAAGAGCTGGTCACTTGGACACAAGAGGCGCCCTATGCGTCTTGTGACGTGCTTAAAGAGCGGCGGGATTTACTCTCAAACATCGCTAGGGTCCGTGGACATTCAGGATTCCCAAGCGGGCTGAAGTCTGATTCAAGGTTCCAAAATGGAGGCTTGAATGAACGAAGATCGGTTTGTGTTGACAGATGAGGTCTGGGCG
>JAUIHE010000085.1 GCA_030432195.1 Alphaproteobacteria bacterium | reverse complement strand
AATAGAACCGTCCATTGTCATCTCCATAAGAAGGGGTTTTGAAGGTGAGAAAAGTGCAAATGAAGAGCCGACCGACCCTTAGTGCAAGTGAATGGCGTCGTGCAGATATACAGTCGCCAAAATCGTAAAGATGTAGGCCTGAAGGCCTGCCACCAAGAACTCCAGTGCCACGATGGGCAACAGAGCTGCAAATGTCACAACGCCAAGGGCTTGCAGTGCCAAGGGGCCCGCGACGAGCGCGACGACAAAGCCTGCGATAACCTTCAGCAGCACGTGGCCAACCAGCATGTTTGCGAACAAACGTACAGAAAGGCTCATGGGGCGTGACAGATACGAGATTACTTCGATCGGAATGATGATCGGCGCCATGTACCAAGGCGTGCCGTGTGGCAGGAACAGGCTCAGGAAATGAGCGCCGTGGCGCGCAAAGCCGATAATCGTTACTGCGAGGAAGATCACCATCGCGATGAAGAAGTTAAGCGCAACGTGGCTGGTCACGGTAAAGAAGACCGGGAACATGCCTAGGACGTTGGCAAAAAGGATGAACAGGAACAGCGCCATGAAGAAGGGAAAGAAGGGGCGACCTTCTTTGCCGACGTTTTCGCGCACCATGCCTGCCACCATGTCATAGAGCATTTCGCCCACGGCTTGCATGCGGCCTGGGACAACAGCGGCCCGCAGCGCAGCCATGCCCATGACCAAAGCGGCCAGCACCACCACAACCACCATCGCCAAGGAGGAGTTGGTGAAGCTTAGGTCGAAAGGACCAAACTCAGTCGGCTGCGCGGTATCAAAGACTTTTGATACCTGGAACTGGTGCATGGGATCGGCCATCAACGCGCTCCTAATCTTTCGTGTCGTGTATCCAGGGCTCGTCCTCGTCGTCTTCCGACCAGGCCAAGTTCTGGGAATTTGAGTTCTGAGTGGAGGGGGCCTCCGGCTCAGTCGAAACTAATGCGCCCTGCTGGCCTTTCTCTGTCGCGCGCCGGGCTTTCGCTTCGGCGTCCAGGCGATTGGCGGTCCGCACGGCGTTACGGAACGCGGCGGCGATGCCAAAAAAGAAAAACACAAGCATGAACCATGGCTTGGTCCCAAGCAGCCGGTCTAACCCCAAACCAAGCGCAAAACCGACCACCACGGCGACAACAAAGTCGATGGCGATCCGCATGCCTGCGCCCATACCGCTGGCCGAAATCGGTCGCGATCTAGCCTTGGGGTTCTGCGCGTTTTGCGCGGCCTCCAGGCGGTGTTTGAAATCGTCAAACTTAGGGTCAGACATAGGTGTCTCGATACGAGGTCTGCGGGCAGGCTTTTAGGGTTGCGAGCCGGGTCTGCAAACGCAGCGTCCTTATGCCTGCATGGCTTGGGGCCGTCAAGCTGCCTGGGCGCCCTGTTTATCGCCAATTTGACGCAAGGTCGGACGCAATTGGGCTGGTGGGTGTCGAGGGGGACGGTAGGGGTGGCTTCCGGGCCGATATCGCCGTTGCACGCGGCGCTTTGGCGCGGGTTTTGTCCCCGAAAACCTGAGGTTTGCTGGGATCTGAGGGCATTTCGTCGAAACGAGCAAGCAAAGACCGCGGCGAATCCAAGGGCGTCACCGCGGATCCGTTGCCGCTCATTGGATCTCGATTAATAGGCAAAATCTTTGAACAGGCGGCGCATGTCGCCTTTCCAGTCGTCTTGGTAGAGGGCGATCAGATCATCCGCCGGGCTTCTGCCCGTTTCGGCGCGCTCAATGACCGAGCGCAGCAAGCGGCGCTCGTCGTGCCCGTTGCGATCCAATCTGCCTCGCCGCTCCAAGCCACCTGCCGCGATATCCACGACTTGTTGGGCCAGGGGTTGCAGATCGCCGCCGCGCCAAGGCGTTTGCAGCCCAAGTTTTGGGACTTCCAGCATCATGTTGCGACGCTCATCGGCCGTCCAGTCGGCAATCAGAGCTTTGGCTTGGCTCAGTGCTTGGTCGTCGTACAAAAGGCCGACCCAAAACGCGGGCAGTCCACATATGGACGACCAGGGGCCGCCGTCAGCGCCGCGCATCTCCAAAAAGGTTTTGGCGCGCACTTCGGGGAAGCAGGTCGAGATATGGTCGGCCCAATCGCCCATGTTGGGCTTTTCGCCCGGCAGGCCCGGAAGTTCGCCTTTTAAGAAATCGCGGAAGGATTGACCGGCCACGTCGATGTATTGGCCGTCGCGCATGACGAAATACATGGGCACGTCCAACGCGTAATCGACGTAGCGCTCAAAGCCCATGCCGGGTTCAAAGGCAAAGGGCAGATTGCCGGTGCGGTCGGCATCCGTGTCTTGCCAAATGCGCGCGCGGTATGACTTATAGCCGTTCAACTTGCCTTCGGTGAAAGGCGAGGAAGCAAACAAGGCAGTTGCCACCGGCTGAAGGGCCAAGCCGACCTGCAACTTATCGACAAAATCGGCCTCGCTCGCGAAGTCCAAATTGACCTGAATGGTGCAAGAACGCAGCATCATGTCCAGGCCCAGGTTGCCTACTTTGGGCATGTAGTTGCGCATAATCTTATAGCGTGATTTGGGCATCCACGGCGTTTCTTCGCGCGTGCCGACTGGGGTAAAGCCCAGGCCCAGCATACCAATGCCAAGCTGCGCGCCGATGCTGCGCACTTCGTCCAAGTGCGTGTGAACTTCAGAGCAGGTCTGGTGCAGGTCTTCTAGCGGCGCGCCGGACAGCTCAAATTGACCACCGGGCTCCAGGCTGACTGAGCCATAGCCGCTCTTCTTCAAGCCGATAACCTTGCCGTTATCGGTCAGCGGTTCCCAGTCAAAGCTTTCTTGGAGACCGATGAGCAGGGCCTCAATGCCGCGCGGGCCTTCGTAGGGAACGGCCTCGTATGTCGTGGTGTTGAAGCTGAACTTTTCGTGCTCGGTCCCGATGCGCCAATCTTCCTTGGGCTTGCAACCGCCTTGGAAGTAGGAAATGAGGTCGTCTTTGCTCTCAACAGGGCGCAGATCGGGGGCTGAAGGACCAGACATGGGGCATTTCCTTGCTTGGGGCAGCGCCGGTAGAGCGAAACTCTTCTTGGCAATGACGCTGCAAATAGACACTAGCGATGGATTGGGCAAGGCCTGGGGCTGCAATTTTCTGGGCAACGACAAAGCCAAGCGAAACGAGGGTGGGTTAGCGTTGTGCGGCCTGTTCCCAAAATAACTGGAGCCCGCCAAGGGCAACCGCGACCGCGGTCTCGGCGCGCAAGATATGGGCGCCAAGGCTGACGGAGGTCACGAAGGGCTGGCGGGCGAGCAGCTCAAGCTCGTCCGGATGAAAGCCGCCCTCCGGGCCGATCAGGACGCCCAAGCCCTTATTCGGCGCGCCGCTTTGCGCCAGATCGCCAAGCGCCGACAACAAAGGGCGCCGCGCCGCGCCGGTTTCGGCGCAAACGATCAGCGGCCGCTGTTCCGGCCAGCTCGCCAGCAGGGCATCAAGTGATTGTGGGGGCTCGACCGGCGGAACGCTCAGGCGCTCGCATTGTTCGGCGGCTTCCCTTGCGACGGCCTGAAGGCGCTCCAGCTTGACCCGATCGGAGTTGGTGTAGCGCGTCATGGTGGGCCAAATCCGGCTGGCACCCGCTTCGCAGGCCTTCTCAACCGCAAAATTGGTGGTGTCTTTCTTCAGGGGCGCAAAGCAGAGCCAAACCGATGCCGCTTGGTCTTGCGCGCGCGTTTGCTTTTCCAGTTGCAGGCTAACGGACTGCTTGGCGACGGCCTCCACGCGGGCGAGCCACTCGCCGTCGCGCCCATTGAAGACCAAGACCGTTTGTCCGGGCTGAGCGCGCATAACCGATCGCAGATAGTGGCTTTGGTCTTTGTCCAGCTCAAAGGCCAAGTTTGCGCTCAAATCCGCCTCGACAAACAGCCGTGCGCGCGGTTTTTGCTGGCGTCGGGAAGAAGGGGTCGCGGCGGAGGACATAGGCAAACTGTTTTGGGCAAAGTGTCTTGGGCAAAGTGTCTTGTTGGTGGTTCCAACTTGTCGGGCAGGGGCAAGCTGGCCTAACCTGGGCACAACTTGCAAGCACGAATGATGATCTATGCCCGGCTACACCGATATTCCTCGCCAGTCCTTTTTGCGTTTTTTGCCCTCCTGGGCGCAGCCTTATGCACAGCTAGCGCGCTGGGATCGGCCAGTCGGCACTTGGCTGTTGTTTTGGCCTTGCGCTTGGTCTGTCAGTTTGGCCGCCCAGCAGAGCGGGCAGCAAGTAACCCTTGCTAGCCTGGGCATGATCGCCTTGTTTTGGGTCGGCGCCTTTTTAATGCGCGGGGCAGGCTGCACCCTAAACGATATGGCCGATGTTGAATTTGACCGTGCGGTGGAGCGAACCGCCGGTCGTCCGTTGCCGTCGGGGCGTCTCAGTCGCAAACAAGCGGCCTTGTTTATGGCTTTACAAGGCCTGGTTGCATTGCTGGTGGTCTTGCAGTTCAACACACTGACGGTCCTGCTGAGCTTTGCCTCGCTGGCCATTGTTGCGGTCTACCCCTTTGCAAAACGGGTGACCTACTGGCCGCAAGTCGTATTGGGGTTGGCCTTCAATTGGGGCGCTTTGGTTGGCTGGACGGCCTGGCACGGCAGCCTGGCTTGGCCCGCCTTTGTGCTCTATCTGGCGGGCATCGCCTGGACCTTGGGCTATGACACCATTTATGCGCACCAAGACAAAAGCGATGACGCCATTGTTGGGGTCAAATCCACCGCTTTGCTGTTCGGGGCGCAGACCTTGGTTTGGGTCAGCGGATTTTATGGGTTGACCTGGCTGCTGTTGGTGACCGCCGGGCTCATGGCAGGCGCTGGCGCGGTGTTTTTGCTGCTGATGTTGGTGGCAGCCGGGCATCTGATTTGGCAGGTGCGGACATCGAACATTGACGATCAGGCGCGCTGTTTGTTGATTTTTAAATCCAATGTGCGCTTTGGTTTCCTGGTCTGGGTCGCGATTTTGTTCGCCTCGCTGGCCTAAGCCTTGTGCGGTTGATCAGGTAGGCGCAAGGCGACGCGCAAACCGCCTTCGGGCCTATTGGACAAGCGCAGCTGACCGCCCATCAGCTCGACAAGGCCTTTGACGATCGACAGGCCCAAGCCCGAACCACCCGTTGCCAAGTTCCGCGATGATTCGAGGCGATAGAACGGCTCGAATACCCGATCTAGCTCGGTTTCTGGGATGCCGTCGCCTTGGTCGTCGATGAAAATCTGGATGCCCGAAGGCGTCGCGTCGTCGCCTGGCGACGCCTCGGCGCTGACCGTCGCACGTTCGCCATAGCGCAAAGCGTTTTCAATCAGGTTGATGAGTACGCGCTCCAGATTGCCGCGCTGTTGGCTCAGAGCCAACCGGTCGGGCAGACGAAGGCTCACTTGGTCTTGCCAACCCATATCTTCGTGCAAGGCGCGCAGCAGTCCGGCCACATCAAACGGGCTTGAGGCTTCCGGCGTAGCGACGCCCGCATCCATGCGCGCAAACTGCACCACTTGACCCAGCAGGCGGTCCAGCCGCTCGATATCGCGCACCGCCTTTTCGCGCTGGTTTTCAGGCTCGATGTATTCGGCGCGCAGGCGCAACTTGGTCAGTTGCGTGCGCAGATCGTGCGAGATAGCGGCCAACATGCGTGTGCGTTCACCCACCAGTGCGCGGATCCGCTGCTGCATAGCATTGAAGGCATCGACGGTCCGTGTCACTTCGTTGGGGCCCTTCAAGCGCAGCTCGGGCGCGTCCAAATTTTCGCCAAAGCGCCGGGCAGCCTCGCCCAAACCAAGCGTTGATTGGCGCAGCTTCAACAAGGCCACGAATGCAAGCAGCAGGGGCAAGAAGGCGAACAAGCCAATCATGACCAGCGGAGCCAGCGCCAGACCGGGGGCATTGTTTTCAAAATGCAGCAGGGCATAGATTTGGCTGCCGTCACTAAGCTGAAGCGCGAGCGCCGGGGCCGGACGCACTTGATCGTGCAGATCTCTGATCCAGCCAGGGATGTGGGCGCCTTCATCCTCATCGTCCCGGTTGTCATCCCAGTCGTTTTCCCAGGCGTTTTCCCAGGCGTTTTCCCAGGCGTTTTCCCAGGCGTTTTCCCAGGTGTCGCGACCGCGCTGAGCAAAGGCGCGCCCCGCGCGACGCTGTTCAAGTGATTGGTGAAAATCTTGGTGATGTTGGCGGAAAAAGCCTAGCCGCCGATCGCGTTCGCCGCCGCCGCCGCCCAAGCGAAGATCTTGGGCGTTGGGGTTTTGTTGCAAGGGCGCGCCATCAGGGTCAAGGGGCGGCGGTGGCCCCAAAGGATGGGGGCCTGGGCGGCCTGCGAACAGATTTGCCAGATAGTTTCCAGGCAGGGAGTCGCCGGTTAAAAAGACAGCCTCAAGGGAAATGTTTTCCAGGCCTTGGCGGATCAGGCGCTGTTCAATCAGGGGGGCAAAGCCTGCCAGGTCGTGACGGCTGAGCGCGCCCGCCGCAGGCTGCACAGCGCCGACCGGCATCAATTCGGCAGGAATGACCACCAGACCGCGTTGCGCAAAGCGACGGGCCAGGCGCAGGCGCCGGGCGGCTTTGGTTTCGTCCAGGCTCTCCACGGCAGCGCTGACTTGCCCGGCGATCAGCCGCTGAAAGGCGGGCGTGACGCGCTGGCTGCGGTCCCAGATAAAGATCGCTACCGCCGCAGCCTGCACGATCAACGCCACCGCCAGCAAGGCCAAGATGCCTCGCGTACCGAGCCCCAAAGTTGGGCTCAGTCGAAAGCGGGAGAAAAAAGACGCGGGCTTGTCCATGGGCAGGTCTTTGATCCTAAGCGTTCAGCTTGATGACGGGCTCGGCAAAGGCATAGCCCTGACCGCGCACCGTGCGAATGAACTGCGGGGCTTTGGGGTTTGGCTCCAGCTTCTGGCGCAAACGGCTGATTTGAATGTCGATGGCGCGATCAAAAGGCGTGGCTTCGCGCCCCGCGGTGATGTCGAGCAGATAGTCGCGCGACAGCACCCGAGGCGCTGCCTCTACAAGCGCGGTCAAAAGACTGAATTCGCCTGCGGTCAGTTCAACCTCGCTTCCTTCGGGGGTATGCAAGCGCGCGGCGTCCAGGTCCAGGCGCCAATCCGCAAAGCCATAAAGCCGCTCGCCGTTCTGGCTGTGCGGCTGGGGCTGCGGGCGCGCAGAACGACGCAAGACTGCTTTGACCCTTGCGGCTAACTCACGGGGGTTGAAGGGCTTGGCGATGTAATCATCGGCGCCCAGTTCCAGACCGATGATGCGGTCGATGTCTTCGCCCATTGCGGTCACCATAATCACCGGCAGCCCATCATAAGCTGGCTGCGCGCGCAAGCGGCGGCAGACCGACAGACCGTCTTCACCTGGCATCATCAAATCAAGCAGGACCAAATCGACGCTGCGCGCCTCCAGGATTTGGAAGAGGTCCACGCCCGAGCTCGCCGTGAGCACCTCAAAACCCTGGCGACCCAGGTAGTCGGCAATCAGTTCGGCGATTTCTGTCTCGTCATCAACCGCGACAATCGTTGCTTGGGGGGCTGCATCTTGTGGCATGGTCTGCCTCGTCTGGGGTTAGCTGGTGGGGTTTGCTGGTAGGGTTCGCGGGTGGGGCTTATCATTAATGTATAGCCTTACCCTCGCGCTGCAATCAGCTTTACCTTTGCGAAACAAATCGCCCCAATTGCGTTACAAACGATACAAATTTCCGGCTGTGGCGACATGAGCGCGTTACACAGCGGGGGCAAAGTCATCTCCATCAACAACGCAGCCTCCCCAACAAATCGCTGCATGCAAAGGAGAGTTTCCCTATGTCTGGTTCATCGAATCGTTCTATTTTGTTTGGCACAAGCATTTTGGTCCTGGCCCTGGCCGGTCCTAGTTTTGCTGACCAGCCGCAGGCTCAAGCCCCCGGTTTTGCCCCGGTCAAGGTTCAGATGGTCCACATGCGTGGCCCCGGGGGCAAGGGCATGCTGCCGCTGGCGCGCCTTGCTTGTGGTGAGAACGCCGACGCCAACATCGCTGCTTTCCAAGCCAACTTGACCAACGGGCTCAGCCTGACAGACGCCCAGCAAGCTCTGGTTGCCAGCATCATCGAAAAGATTACCGCCGACACCGATGGCATTGCCCGCATGTGCGAAAACCTGGACCGCATGGCGGCCCGTGGCTGGGGCGAAGACCGTGAGGATGAAGGCCGCTGGGGTCACCACCGCAAAGGCGAGCGTCGCGGCCATATGCAGGGCCAAGGCATGGGCTACGGCCACATGGATGACGAAGAGATGCACGACGAAGACGAAATGCACGACGGCGACGAAATGCACGACGGCGACGAAATGCATGACGACGATGAGATGCGCGCACCGGGCGAAGGAAAGCGCCGTGGGTTCTGGGGCCGCCGAGGCGACCATCAGCACGGTCGGGATCACGGCCGGGGTCACGGTCATGGCCACGAGGGGCAACATCGTGGCATGAAGCACTACGGCATGGGTGAATTTGGCGGCGAACGTGACGGCGAACGCCCTGGGGATCACGCAAGAGGACTGCCCTTGGAGCGATTGCTCAACAACCCCGCGCTGTCGGATGAGGACCGCCAAGCCCTGGAGACCATTGTTGAAAAGCTGAAGACAGCGGCGCAAGAAAAGCAAAAGGCACGCCTTGAAGTGCGCGGTCTGATGATGGAACTGCGCCACTCTTTGACAAAAGAGCAAGCACAGATCCTGCGCAAGGGAGGGTTCCAGCAGTTCTTGCCCAAGCCAGCAGACGAAAAAGCATAACCTCTTTCTATCCCGCCGACCCAACTTGATCCCAAATCGGGGGCGCGCCTGTCTAACGACGAGCGCGCCTTTTTTTTGGGGGGCGCTAGGACGGCGACGGTTCCGATTTTTCTGGCACGGACGCACTTTGCGCAGGCCTTACCCACCGAGTCGCAGGCCGTCTGCCACCAGAAGCGCGTTTCTGTTCACGCACCGCGTCCGTTTGTGTGACTGGGTGTTGAGTGATTTTGTCGCGGCATAAGCTAAGCCAAAGAGGTGACCCACAACGAGCAAACACAGGGTGTCTTTCTGGGCTTGGGCTTGGGCTTGGGCTTGGGCTTGGCACTGGCAGAGCCCTGGCAGACCGCGAGGCTCTGGGCGATTTGGTGACCCGCCTGGCGGGCTTGGCCATCATTCCTGTCATGCGGGGAGCTACCTTTATGGTCCACCTGCCCAAGGGCTTTCATTTTAAGCCGAAGGACGGCGCCCCGATTGGCGGCTTTTCCTATCAGTTCATGTTGCTGATGGTAGCCTTGTACTTCTTGGCCAAAGGCAATAGCGACCCGCGCGCACAGAGCAAGCTGTAGGACGGCGGTCCCAAGGGCCGAAAGCGCTATTGCAGCCCAAAGCCCTAATTCCTGCGATCGGGGTTTGTGTCCTCTTATGTATAATCGCGCGAAGTAGACGCGATCATATTAGGGAGTAGCAGCCATGTTGGACGGATGGGAGCGCGGGCCAGACCGCTTGAGTAAATCGTTCAAATTCAACAGCTTTGCCGAGGTGATCGCCTTCATGGTTGAGGCCTCAGGCAAGATTGAACAGATGAACCATCACCCCGAGTGGCGAAATGTCTACCGCTGGCTTCACGTAGAGCTGACCACGCACAGCATTGGCGCCATCACCGCGCTGGATGAAGAGTTGGCGGCCTATTTGGATGAACTCTATGCGACAAGGCAAAGCTGAAAGACGGGCCAAATGGCGCCGGCAACATGAAGCCTGCAACATGACACCTGAAACATAACACCTGCAACCGGCACGCCAAAAGCGCTGGCGGTGGCCACCTGTGGGCGACTGTTTCTGTCATGTCGGGGAATTTGGTGGAGCTAAGCGGGATCGAACCGCTGACCTCTTCAATGCCATTGAAGCGCTCTCCCAGCTGAGCTATAGCCCCACGCGCTGAGTTAGGGGATTGCTAGCGCTGCTTGCTCGGCTTGGCAAGATGCTTTTTTGCAGTTTTGCGCAAAAAATCGCTGCGCGGTGAGGATCTTGCATTTTGGGTCCGGCGCTTGCGGCGGCAGACCGCTGGGCCGTTAAACGAAGCCGCGGTGCTGGGCCCCGGGTCTGTGTTCAGATAGGGCGGGAACCCAAGACCGGAAGCCCTGGGCTGCGGATCGATATCAACCCGCAGCCTGTCGGCAGTCGCCATTTTGCGAACGATCTAGGCGTTAAGACTAGGAGTTAAGAATCGTCTTGGTCGTCGCTATCTTTAAAGGTTTCGACGCCCAGGTCATTGCTGTCCATGTCGTCTTCATCGTCTTCCAAGATGGCGTCATTTGACGTGTCGCCTAGGTCAACGTCGTCTTCCAGTTCGATGTCATCGGTTTCCGCCAACTCGCTATCGTCGGTTGCTGCCAATGGCTTGATTGTCTCTTCTTCGTCTTCGACCGTCTCTTTCGCTGCAACACGACGGCGCCCAACCAACAGAGCATCGGGGTCGAACTCATCGCCGCAGTCCGGGCAGATGATCGGCGATTTATGGAAGTCGTAAAACTTGATGCCGCAGGATTGGCATAGGCGTTTCAAACCCCAGTCGGCTTGGACCATGACAGGTTTTCCTTGCAAATGGCTAGGCGCAAAAGGCTAGACGGTTGACGGGCCAGAGCCAGGCTCTGGGCGGCGGGATGACGGCTGCACAGCGACAGGCAAGCCGCTGGAGTGTCTCGAGCTTAGAACATGTGCGCTCGAAACGCGCCGTCAAAGTGCCAGTACAAAATGGCGTTTGCAACTCGCATAGCTGCTGCGGGCTGTCAATGGGTGGATTTCGCCAATGGTAGAAGCGTGTCGGTTTTGGTCGTTGCTGTGTGGTGTAGACAGGGGCGTCCACATGGCAAGCAGCGCCGGCAGAATCGGGGGGGCGCGCGTGATTGGTTCCATCGTCATTGATCGGGACGTAAGCCCCGCAGTGCTGGCGCCTGGCCCCCTTTTGGATGACGGCCAGTTGGATGACGGCCAAGCGGAGCCCGCCCATTTTCCGCGCAATCTCGTTCAAGGCTTAGCAACAGCCTCCGCCGTCGGGGTCGTGGACACCGCGCCCTGGATCGCCTAGCTTGCGGCCTGACTTTGTTGGGACCGACTTGCAGGGACCGACTTGCAGGAACAGCGCCAAGCGCTTCGGTCTCAGCTAAAAGTTCGAAAATCAATGAGTATTGCACAAGAAGGCAGGTATGACGGACGCTTCCCCATCTTCCGCTGATACGACCCCCACCGGTCAGAACAAGCCTCGCCAGGATGGCAAACTTCGCGCCATTGCCATTGACGGTCCGGTGGCCTCGGGCAAGGGGACAATCGGGCGTCGGCTCGCGCAGCAACTGGGTTTTTCCTATCTTGATACCGGCTCGCTTTATCGCGGACTGGGCGCCATTGCTCTGGAGCAAGGCCTGGACCTTGATGATGAGGACGCATTGACCGATTTGGCGCGGACCACCTCGCCGGAAGCCTTTCAGCGCGATGATCTGCGCAAAGAGGCGGTGGGCGAGGCGGCCTCAATTGTCGCAGCCATGGCAAAAGTGCGTGGCGCACTGGCCGACCTGCAACGCCGATTTGCAGAACAGCCGCCCCAGGGCAAAGGTGGCGTTGTTTTGGACGGCCGGGACATCGGAACGGTCATTTTACCGGACGCAGCATTGAAACTGTTTGTGACCGCAAATGAAGAAGCGCGGGCCAAGCGACGGTTTCTTGAGTTGCAGAAACGAGGCGACTCGGCTACATACGCGCGAGTATTGTCGGATCTGCAAGCCCGTGATGAACGGGATCGGTCCCGGACAACGGCGCCCTTAAAGCCCGCGGACGACGCTATTTTGCTGGATACCAGTGAAATGGACGCCGAACAGGCCTTTGAGCGCGCTTTTGACTTGGCTTCCCAAACGTTTGGCGCTTGAAGCTTCGACAGTTCTTCCTTCGGTTATCCGTTCGGCCTGCCGTTTCGGAAAGAACCCCTTAAACCTTAACCCTCGGGGCGTCCTTGGTTCGGCGCAGCGCTGACCCGTCCCTCTAACTTAGAAGACCCGCATCACATGGCATCTGCCACAATGGAATCATTCGAAGACCTCCTTAACGAAACTTTCTCAGAGACCCTGGAAGGCAAGGTGATTAAAGGCACCATCCTGGGCATTGAGAACGACCTCGTCTTGATCGACGTTGGCCTGAAATCAGAAGGCCGCGTTGCTCTGAAGGAATTCACAACCCCTGGCGAAGATCTGGAAATTAAGACCGGCGACCAGGTAGACGTTTTCGTAGAACGCTACGAAGACCGCAACGGCGAAATTATGCTGTCGCGCGACAAGGCTCGCCGCGAAGAAGCTTGGATCGAGCTGGAAGTTAAAGCAGACAAGAACGAGCGCGTTAACGGCGTTATTTTCGGCAAAGTCAAAGGAGGCTTTACCGTGGATCTGGGCGGTGCGGTTGCCTTCTTGCCCGGGTCTCAGGTTGATATTCGCCCCGTGCGCGACATCACTCCGCTGATGGGTGAAACTCAGCCCTTCCAAATCCTGAAAATGGATCGTGCGCGTGGCAACATCGTTGTTTCTCGCCGTGCCGTTCTAGAAGAAACCCGCGCCGAGCAGCGCGCCGAGCTGGTTTCGAACCTCAAAGAAGGCGATATCCTGGATGGTGTTGTCAAGAACATCACCAACTACGGTGCCTTCGTGGACCTGGGTGGCGTCGACGGCCTGCTGCACGTGACCGATATTTCTTGGAAGCGCGTCAACAATCCTTCGGAAGTCCTGAACATTGGCGATCAGGTCAAAGTCCAGGTCATCAAGTTCAACTCTGAAACTCAGCGTATCTCACTGGGCATGAAGCAGTTGGGTTCTGATCCTTGGGAAGGCGCCGTTTCTAAGTACCCGAAAGGTGCAAAGCTGGCTGGCCGCGTGACTAACATCACCGATTACGGCGCATTCGTCGAGCTGGAAGACGGCATCGAAGGTCTGGTCCACGTATCAGAGATGTCTTGGGTCAAGAAGAACGTTCACCCCGGCAAGATCGTTTCAACTTCTCAGGAAGTCGAAGTCATGGTCTTGGACGTGGACCAGGACAAGCGCCGTATTTCTTTGGGCCTGAAGCAGTGCATGGAAAACCCTTGGGATGCG
>JAUIHE010000084.1 GCA_030432195.1 Alphaproteobacteria bacterium | reverse complement strand
GTTGTGAAATGGAAGGAGGATTGCCATGTCTGCACGCCACTCCAAAATTGTTTCTGCCCGCCTGATCTCACGAGCAGCCCTAGCCTTTGTCGCGTTTGCCTGGGCGACGAACACCCTGGCAAACGAGGTACGATCGGGACAGCCGCGGGTGGCTGATCCCGCCACAAATCAAGAAAGCCTTAACTTCGCGCCCTCGGGGCCCGAGAGCGCCAGCAGTGAGCAGCGCCTAGACCGCACTGTCAGCGACCTCAACCAATTGCCCGCCAAACTGCAAAGCCTCATCGCGGGCCCGAACGGAAGCCGCGAGGCACTGGGCGCCGGTGGTATTCCTTTTTCAACCAAGCGGGTTGCAGCTCTTGGCACCCAAATTCCTACGGATTATTTCCCATGGCGCGCGACCGGTAAGAGCCTGATGCTGATGCCGGACGCAGGCTCGACCGTTTGCACGGCGTCGGTTATTGGCCCCTCCATGCTGGTCACCGCTGCGCACTGTGTTCACAGCTTTGGACAAGAACAAGCGGGCTTCATCGCTGACTATCGCTTTGCGCCCGCCTTCCACGAAGGACACTCGCCCTACGGCGTCTGGCGCGCGCGCGAATGGTACATTCCCAAAGCCTATTATGACGGCAGCGATACTTGCGAAGTGCGCGGCGTGGTCTGCGAGAACGATGTCGCGGTCATCGTGATGGAGCCCAAAGACGGCAAATTGATCGGTGATGTCGTCGGCCAATATCGAGTTCTGACCTACAGCGAAGGCTTGGAGGAAGAGGACTTCAGCCTGGCCGAAGTCGGCGATCAAAGCATGGTGCAGATCACCCAACTGGGGTATCCCGCCCTCTACTATGACGGTGACAAGATGATCCGCACCGACTCTCTGGGTTTTCGCGATATCCCAAATAATGTTGCCGTAGGATCGAACCAGACCGGCGGATCAAGCGGCGGCCCCTGGCTTTTGAATTTCGGGGTTGATACATCCTTTACCGGAGATGCAAAGCCGAATGACGACCTCAGCAACGTGGTGGTGGCGACCACCAGTTGGGGGTACCGCGGCGCCAGCGCGGGAAACAAGATCCAAGGCGCCTCCCGCTTTGCCAAGAACTCGATCTTCACCATTCGCTCTAACGTCGCGACCCTGATTGACGCGGCCTGCGACGACTACCCCTGGTCTTGCCCCGATGACTAGAGGCACCATATCCTTTCGGCCGGGCTTGGCACGCTTTCCAGGCCTAGCCGCGGCCTTGGCGAGCCCGTTGTTGGGTCTCGTCTTGATGGCCTTGCTGGCCCCGCTTGGCGTCGCTTTTGCTCAGCAAAGCCCTGGCGACTACATCTTTGATAAGATCGCCAAGGACCCGCAAGTTTTGCGCCGCTGGCAACGCGCTGTACCCACGAGCTTTGAGACCGTGGATTGGCTCTATCAAATGCAAGCCGTGACGACGCCGGTCGAAGAGGTCATCATCGACGGCGGGCTCTATTTCGTGGGTTTCATGTGTGAGCCTCATGATTGCGGTGACAACATCGCCTACTTCTTGATCGCCTCGGATCGCGCCGAGGCGGTGGGCTTCTTGTCGTCGGTCAATCAAAAGGTCGCCGGCCAGTATTTCGGTAGCCAAGACGATGAATTGAGAGACGCGCTGTTTAGGCACTGCCTAAAGGAAGGCGATAAGGCCTTTGCTTGCGCCGATGCCCGATGATCATCACCGAGCGGGTGAACCTCGCCGAGCGGGGTTCCAAGCCAAAGCCTGAGATTGGGCGCAGACCTCAAAGCGGCGGCGGGTTCAAAATTGGCCCCTTGGCGATGTAATGCAACGCTTCCAGAATGACCGCGTTGGTGTTGAGCGCCAACGCTTCGTTCACGCTGCCGTCATCTTCATAGATACCGGCTTGAAAGCCCTTGTCGGTCTGTAACGATCCGACGGCATCAAACAGTTGCGCGCTGTAGGCGGTGCGCATCAGTGCAAACCAGGCGATGCTTGCCTTGGCGGATAGGCTGCGCGCTTGGTTCACCACCTCATTGCTGGGCGAAACGGTGGTGAAGGCATCATCATCGACGAGCACCCCGTTGTAGGCAAACAGCGGCGGCCGTGACAGATGATCCTCGCTCAAAGCGGTGAGTGTTCCGGTCTGACGGTATCGGCGTTCCTGTACACCGTAAACCTGGCTAGCCAGCTCCAGCATCTCACTGCGCCACCCAAATTCCAGCGCCTCAAGCACAAAGGGTTCTGAGGTGATGACAGAGGGCACACCATGCGTGCGCCGCGTGCGCCGATCGGCAGGCACCGGCATGCCCAGAACCTCGACGCTGCGTTGCTTGCCCTGCACGCGAAAGGCCTGGCTGGCGTCCATCCCCATCAACAGAGCCCCGCGCGCTGCATATTGCTCATAGCCCAAACGGCCTTCAGCTAGGCGGTCAACACGGCCGTCATCACGGCGATGGCCGCCTTGAAAGCTGCCCTCGCTCAAGACCTCCTCCAGCACCCAGGACCGTTGCACGGCCACGACTTGACCGGCCAGGTCGGGAAAATTCTGAGCCACCGCATGCAGACCGATCAGCGCGCGCATGACATCCAGCGCCGACCAGCCCAGCCCGCTGCGATCTTCGCGATTCTGGTAATCGGTCATGGCCAGCGTCTGCGCATTATAGGCTTTGTTTGGCAAAATCCCGTCAAACAGGGTCAAACGCTCTAGGCTATCTAGGATCAGGCTTAGCCGCTGTTCTGCCTCGTCGCGCTCCAACAGACCCAGCCCTTGTGCGCTGACAATGGCCATCAGCTGACTGCCGATCTCCCAAAGGGTCGTCGAGGGGTAATCGCTCACCGAATAGGCAAGGCCGGTCTGCGGGTCGCTGTGAAGCTCGAAATAGCGCCAAGCGGTGGCGGCATAGGCCTGCTCTCGCACATTAAGCGCGCGTGGCTCGATAAGGCGGGCAGCGCGCAGCAAGCCGGGATCGCTGACCTCTATCACCTGCGGGCGACGCAGCAGGCCTTGGCGCGCCTCCCAAGCGTCGAGATACAGCGTTAGAACCAGGGCAAGGCTCAGCGCCACCAAAAAGACCAGCCAGCCGCGTAGGCGCAACAACAGCTCGCGCGCCTTCATGCGACCTCCGCCCCTAAACCGGGCTCGCCATCGCTGCCTGGCCGCCAATAGGCCGCATAGAGCATGGGCACCATGAGCACGGCGTTCGTCAGCGCAAAAAAGCTGACCAACACCAGCGCCGAGGGCCGATAGTCGACCAGCCCCAACGCAAAGGCGGGCCAAGCCACCGCCAAGCCGAGCCCGTTGGCCGCGACCACCAGCCAGTTCGGCCATACCAGACCCGTAAAGCGGCCTTCCTGGCGCTGCTTGGGCGTTACCTCAAAGCGAATGGGCCTGCGCCGCAAGACCCGCGCCAGGGCTCTTAGATGCAAAGCAAACAAGGAGACATTCCAGGCCCGCGCCTTCCAGTCCCCGATGCCGCCGCTGGCCACCAGCAAGGCCAGTTCTGAAAACAAAACCGCCGGTGCGAAATAGAACAGATAGATGCCGCCCAAATTGGCCACCGGCGACACACCGCTGAACAAATAGACCACCGGTGCGAACAGCAGCACCAGCGTATGCAGGCAACTAAGATACCCAAAGAAGGTTGAAAAATACATCAGCCGCTGTTTGAGGCTCAGCCCCTTGGCGAACAACACGCCCCGGTTCAGGCATAGATCCAGCGAGCCCCCCGCGTACTTGAACAACTGGATAAAACGGCTGCCTAAATCCTGCGGCGAGAGCTGCTGGGACAGCACGCGGCTGTGCATGACCGACTTCCAGGGCACGACTGGATCTGCGTGCAGCCTGATGGAGGTAAAAATATCTTCTGAGACGTGATAATTGAATGCCGTCAAGGCGCCGTCCTGATCACGCGTGACCGTTTGGGCGCCCAGGGGATTGCCCAAATTGCTCAGCAAAGCCGCGCGACGGTGGATCGACCCTGCCCCACAGCAAAAAGACGCCATAGCCCCATTGCGGCGCTTTTGAATCACTTCAAAAAACAGGCGGTTGTCGTTGGCCAGCGGGTCGCGCCCAACACGCACCGGCCCCCAGATACTTTCCAGAAGCCGGGCGGCGAACGCCCCCAACAGAGGCAGGCGGCGGCGCAGCAGGAGGCCAAGATCACGGCCCTGGGGCACATCATAGAACCAATGCGGCGTCTGCACCCAGGCCACCAAAGGGTCAGCAAAATAACCCAGCGTCTCGCTGAGAAATTCGGGGAACAGGCGCGTGTCGGCATCACAGATGACAATAAAGTCCCCTTGCGTCTGCCCAATCGCGGCGCTGAGATTGCCCGCTTTATAGCCCTCGTTGGTTGTGCGGCTAAGATAGCCCACGCCCCAGTTATGAGCGAGCTGCTCCATGTCGGGCCGCGCGCCGTCGTCCAGGACGTACACACGGCATTCGGCGCCCTTGGGCACCGCCAGCGCTTGCGCGTCACGAATACTCAGCGCCACCAGCTCGGGCGCTTCATTCAGCGTGGTGATGTAGACATCAATCAGGCTCTGAGACCTGGCCTTCAAATCATCCGCAAGCGGAGCAAGCAGGGTTTCAGGTGGCTGCCATTTCAGATCACCATGATCCCAAAGCGCATAGAAATAGACGAACAAGCCCAGCGCGGCTGAGGTCTCGGCCATGACCAGGGGAAGCGCATACCACAGGGCATCCCAGTTGAGGCTCTCGGTCCAGCGCCACCACAAATAGCGCAGCATGAAAAATGCAGAGAGCACAGCGAGCCCATGCCACAGCACTTGCTGCCAAGCCGTCAGCACCAGGGGCGCATGCGGTTGCAATCGCGTTGGGCTTGGTGCAAATGGCAGCGGCACCGCTTCCGTTGGCACGGCTTCGGCTTGCAGCGCATCAACGGGCGCGACGGCAGCAGAAATGGCCTCGCCCGGCTTGGTCACCACCAGGCCCGCCAAGGTCTGGGGCGCGAAAGACTTGCTTGGAGTTTTCTTAGGAGCGCGTTGGAAGTCCATAATGCCATATCGCCGAGGACAGAGCGCCCAAGCTTAGGCGTGGATGGCGCGCTTTTCCACCGCCAATGCCGCTTCCTTCACTGCTTCTGACAGGGTTGGGTGGCCGTGGGTGGTACGCGCGATATCTTCGCTGGCGCCGCCAAACTCTAGAACCGTCACCAGCTCTTGAATCAACTCACCCGCGTTGGGCCCGATAATGTGGGCGCCCAACAAGCGGTCCGTCTTGGCGTCGGTCAGCAGCTTTACGAAGCCATCGCTCTGCCCCATGGCGCGCGCACGCGAGTTGGCGCTGAAAGGGAACTGCCCGATTTTATAGTCCTGGCCGACTTCTTTCAGGTCTTCTTCGCCTTTGCCAACCGTGGCAACTTCGGGCCAGGTGTAGATGATGCCAGGAATGGCGTCATAGTTGATGTGCGGCTTCTGTCCAACCATCATTTCAGCGCAAACAACGCCTTCTTCTTCGGCTTTGTGGGCCAGCATGGCGCCGCGCACGACATCACCGATTGCGTAGATAGAAGGCACCGCGGTCTGGAACGCATCGTTGATCGGAACCTGGCCGCGTTCATTGACGGACAGGCCGACGTTTTCAAGTCCCAGGCCCTGCGTGTAGGGGCGACGGCCAATAGCGACCAAGACAATATCAGCGTCCAAAACCTGCGCATCGCCGCCCTTGGCAGGCTCGATACGCGCCTTCAGGCCTTGATCCGTCTTTTCAACGCCGGTTACCTTCTGGCCCAGCTTGAACGCCAGGCCTTGCTTGGTCAACGTGCGTTGCAACTGCTTAGCGGTGCCCTTGTCCATACCCGGCGTAATGCGATCCAGGTATTCCACGACGGTGACTTCAGCGCCCAAGCGTGACCAAACCGATCCCATCTCGAGCCCAATAACGCCCGCGCCGATAACGATCATCTTGCCGGGCACCTGGTTCAAGCAGAGCGCACCGGTCGAAGAGACAATACGCTCTTCATCAATGTCTATGCCGGGCAGTGGTGTCACTTCCGAGCCTGTAGCGATCAAAATGCGCTTGGTTTCCAGCGTTTGGCCGTCTTGCTCGCCGCCGCTAATGACAACCTGGTTGGGTCCAGTGATGGTGCCACTGCCAACCACATAATCGATCTTGTTCTTTTTGAACAAGAATTCGATACCCTTGGTCAGGTCTTCGACAACCTTGGACTTGCGCGCCATCATGGCATCCAAATTAACGCTGGGTGTCCCAATCTCGATGCCGTGGCCTGCAAAATCATGCTTTGCGGTCTCAAACAGCTCAGAGGAGTGCAGCAGCGCCTTAGAGGGGATGCAACCAACGTTCAAGCAGGTGCCACCCAGGGTGCCGCGCTTTTCAATACAAGCGACTTGCAGGCCCAACTGTGCAGCGCGAATGGCAGCGACGTAGCCGCCAGGACCACCACCGATGACGACGAGATCGTATTGCTTGGACATGGTTTCTCTACTCTTTTCGTTTTCGTGTATCTGTGTCTGCGGCTGGCTATCGGCCGCCTTCTCCTGCAACGGAGGCTGTGCATTCGAAGCGGCACCGGGGCTAACGACGGCCGTTGTAGGCGGGGTTTGGGCTTGCTTTGGCTCCTCACCTACAACCTGGTCCGCCTCTTGAGCCTGCTGGCTCGGCGCGCCCAACACGGACCGCTTCAAGAACGCAAACGGCTCAAAGCCGCGCGGTACTTTGGTTTTGAACAGTCGCACGCCCTGCTGCTCCGCTGTCATGCTTTAGAATCGAGCGCAGTTTAGTCCCCTCGCCCAGCTTGACAACGCCTTAGCACCTCCACGGTCAAATGGTATCACCTGCCCTGCCGGGTGGCGCGTCACGCATGCCCCCACAATCGGCTCGTCCTACAAAGCCGCCTCGAAGGCAAGCGGATCATCGGTGAAGACACCCGAAAGCCCCGCCGCGAACAGCTCTGCCGCCCGCTTTGGGTCGTTGAGCGTATAGGTGTAGACCTCCAGCCCTGCCGCGCGGTAGTTCGGGATCTGCTTTTCGTCGATCAAGCTCTGGTCCAAGTGCAAGCTTTTCGCCCCCCGCGCTTGGGCCTTTTCGCGCCATTTGTCTTCGATACCGTCATAGAGCAAGCCGCGCGGAATATCAGGCAGCCGCTGCGCCATCAGCGCCAAGGTTTCATGATGGAAGGACGAAAACAGCCAGGGCCCGTTCAGCGCATGCTTTTCCTCCAGCACACGGGCGGTGGCCTCAACCAAGGCGGCGCCATTGTCAGCGTTCGGCTTGAGTTCCAGATTTGCCCCCAGCCCGAGTTCAAAGCAAAGATCAATGACCTGCGCCAGCGTGGGAATGCGCTGCCCTGCAAAGGCCGGAGCGAACCAACGGCCCGCATCTATGGTGCCGAGGTCTGCCACGCTTATCTGGTCAAGCGGCCCATGCGCATCGGTGGTTCGGTCGAGTGTCTCGTCATGGATAATGACCGGGGTGCCATCGCCCAGCAAAGAAATATCCAGCTCGATCCAGCGGCACCCTGCTTCAGCCGCCCAGCGAAAGGCCGCCAGCGTATTTTCAGGCACCCACTTTGCTCCGCCTCGGTGTGCGATAACTTTGGCCATCAGCATGACTTCGCGATCCTCATTATTCAACAATAGATAGGCGTTGCGGCCGTCCAGCGGTCCCATCCCTTGGCCGCCTGCGTGGAAGGGAAACGCGCACGCCAGCGCTGCGATACGGCCAACAATTTGTTGCCCATAACAGCTTTTGCCCTTGCGCCCAAGCCCGCAAGCTTCCATCTTCAAAGAGCTGGGGGGTTCGTTAGGCCTTTTTCGTCTCCGGGGCCGATACCGCATTCCTAGGGAGCTGTCCCTGTCAAGGCCGTGGTCTTGGTATTACGGCGCCCACCTGTCTAAGGGCAGGCCACGGGAAGACACCTTCGTGCCGACGGCCCACCTGGCATCTCATGCGCTTACACCTCACGGAAGCCGCAGCATTTTGCGCCAAGAGCGCTTGGGCAAATGGGTCTCTGTGGTCAGCATCAGTTGGCCCAAAAGCGTGATGTCGGCGCAATTTTCTGAGCGCAAATGCCCGGACTGGCAAAGGTCTGATTTTTGGCACCGCAATCTGTACGAAAAACTTCCAGACCTATCGCCGCGCCAAAGTTGCTCAATTTCTCCAAATTCATGGCTTCCAGCAACACTAAACCACAAATTCTTGTGAGTATTTTAGAGCAAAGCATGAGCAATCGCCCTCGATTGCGACGGTGCATTCGCTGCAATATCAAATAGATAGAGCGCGTCCAGCAAAAATAAGTCAACGAAACGCGCTCTAGCCGATAGCGCCGCAAGGCTTGGGGTCGGCAGCCAGCGTTGCTAATTTGTTTGACAAGTCTACAACAAGGCGAACACGCCAGAAGAGCCGTTGACGCAAGCCGAGCCGCTCAGCGCAATTTGCCCTTCATTAGAACAAACGGACTTGGAGTAAGAGAGTTGCTATGCAGGCCGAGAGCCCGCCGATTTACCTAGCCCTAAAACCCGGCCGAAACCTGTTAGCACGGCTGGAGGCCGCATTTGCCGACGCCCCCGCTTCTGCTCTGCTGTGGTTAGGCGAAGCCCAGGACAAGAACTTTGCCGTTGTGCGCGATTTTGCACAAAGCCGCGACTGCGCGGTCCTGATCTGCGATGCCGTCGATAGTGTTATTGAGATGGGCCTGGATGGGGTTCACCTCAGCCGAGCCCAGAACGTCGCACAAGCCCGCGAAGCCCTGGGCGATGACTACATTATTGGCGTGCGCGCGCAGGAACGCCACGGAGCGATGACCAGCGCCGAAGAAGGGGCGCACTACGTCATGTTCGCGCCTTTGGCAGAGGGCGAGACCTTGGTCAGCGACCTGGTGACCTGGTGGCAGGAAATGATGGAAATCCCTTGCATCGGCACCGAGGAGGTCCCGGGCGACTTCGTTCTAAAGATCGTCTAAACCTCCCGAATACCTAGAACTGTCGCGCTTTAGCGAGCGGTGACCGTCCAGCGCGTTGCCAGGTCATCCAGACCCGCGCGGATCAGGGCTGCCAACACCTCCAGATCAATCGCTTCAAGCCGGCGAATATAGAGGCAGGATTTGCCTTTTCGGTGCGGGCCTAGCTGGGCAAGCAGATCACCGAAATCCTGATAGCCTGGCAGGATATAGATTGACAGCTCGGCTTTGCGCGGTGCGAAGCCGGTCGCCAAAAATTCGCCGCTGCGGCCGCTGGCATAGCGATAGGCATAGCGGCCATAGCCAATCATCGACGCCCCCCACATAACAGGCCGATACCCGGTAACGCGTTGAAAGAGCGTGTCAAGCTGGCGGGCTTCCTCGCGCCGGCGCTCTGGCTCCACCGCGGCAATGAAGTCCGCTGGCGATTGGTTGGTTGCTTGGGTCTTGTTGCTGGTCGTCGCCATAGGTGCGGAAGACTAGCGGCCAATGCAAGCGGCCGTCAATCCACAGCCGCTACTCAAGGGCCACTATTCAAGGGCAATTAACCCATACGACCAATCGATTTTATTGAACCGCCGTGTTCAAACGCCACGAGCCGGTTCGCGATCATCGGCGCCAGCTGTGCACGGCGAATAGAGTGAGCGTGCCCGGTGAAGATAAGTCAACGAAGCGCGCTCTAGAACAGCAGGCGCAGATATTGCAGCCATCCAGCGCAACACCCGCCGCCGCTCTAGCCACTTGCTTTCACGCAGATCCTGGCTCGAAGGTCATGCGCCTTTCTCGCGGCTTGCTCTAGTAGGCCACCATAGTGAGCAACTCATAATCGGCGACCTGCTCGCCGTCTTGGTTGTACAAGGTTACGTCCCAACGCACTTCGCCGTATTCGTCGTTGCGTTTGGTCTTGCGCTTGACTACCAGGCGCACCTTGATGCTGTCGCCCGGCGACACGGGCTTTTGGAAGGCCAGGTCGTTCAATCCGGTATTCGCCAAAACGGGCCCTGGGTTTGGCTCAACAAACAAGCCAGCGGCAAAGCTCAACAGCAAATAGCCGTGGGCAACGCGACCGGGAAAGAAGGGATTGGCCGCCGCGGCCGTCTCGTCCATATGGGCATAGAAGGTGTCGCCGGTGAAAGTTGCAAAATGCTCGATGTCTTCCAGCGTGACCGTGCGAGGCTCCGTCCAAATGGTCTCGCCAATTTCGAGGCTCTCGAAAGTCTTGGTGAAGGGATGGGCGCCCAGTTGCTGTTCGCGCGCGCCTTTGACCCAAACACCGCCGATCGCGCTCAGCATATCCGGCGAGCCCTGAACCGCGGTGCGTTGCATGAAGTGCTTGACGCCGCGGATGCCGCCTAATTCCTCGCCGCCGCCCGCGCGTCCGGGACCGCCGTGGATCATGTGCGGCAGCGGTGAGCCGTGACCGGTTGCCTCCTTCATGGAATCGCGGTCGTTGATGTAGAGGCGGCCATGCCAAGCGGCCGAGCCCAGCGCGACTTGACGGGCGACAGCGGGGTCGTGGGTCATCAGCGATGCCACCAGCGAGCCCCCGCCCCGATTGGCCAGCTCGCAGGCATGGCCAACGTCGCGATAGCCCATAATGGTTGACACCGGCCCAAAAGCCTCGGTCTCGTGCACCAAGCTGGACGCGTCGGGATCGTCACAGAGGAATAGTTTGGGCGCCAGGAAAGCGCCTGCCTCGCCATCGGCGCCGTCAACCACCAGCGGGCCATCGCCATAGACACAGCGCGCGTACTGTTCAATGATTTGAGCCTTTTCCGCCACGTCGCGGCGCTGCGCCTGGCTGGCCAGCGCGCCCATACGGGTTGTCTCCAAGCGTGGATCACCGATCTTGACCTTGGCGAACTGGGCAACCAGCGCGTCGCTGACCGCTGCCACATGCTCTTGCGGCACAATCATGCGGCGAATCGCGGTACATTTTTGCCCTGCCTTGGTGGTGATTTCTTTGCGCGCTTCTTTGATAAACAACTCAAATTCGGGCGTGCCGGGCTCAGCATCGGGGCCCAAAATAGAAGCGTTCAAGGAGTCTTGCTCGGCCATGAAACGCACAGATTTCTTGAGCAGTCCTGGATGCGAGCGCAACATGAGCGCCGTGTCCGCTGAGCCGGTAAAGCTTAGAACATCTTGCGGCCCCAGGCGGTCCAGCAAATCGCCGGTTCGCCCACTGATGAGCTGAATGCTGCCCTCCGGCAACAGGCCCGACTTCAGCATGAGTTTCACGCAAGCTTCGGCCACATAGCCGGTTGCTGTTGCAGGCTTCACGATGGAGGGAACGCCCGCCAGAAATGCCGGGGCAAACTTTTCCAGCATGCCCCAGACGGGGAAGTTAAAGGCGTTGATCTGTACCGCGGCGCCCAACAAGGGCGTACAAATGTGCTGCCCTAAAAAGCTGCCCTCGCGCGACAGCTGCTCAATATCTCCGTCCAAATAGACCTTTTGGTCCGGCATCTCCCGGCGCCCTTTGGAGGCAAAAACAAACACCGTGCCGATGCCACCGTCAATATCAATCCAAGAATCCGCCTTGGTGGCCCCCGTTAGATAGGAAAGCTCATAAAGCTGGTCCTTTTGCTTGCCCAGATAAAGGGCCAGCGCCTTCAAAATTCGAGCCCTATCGTGGAAGGTTAGCGCTCGCAGTGCCGGGCCGCCGACGCCGCGCGCATAGTCCAGCATGGCCTGAAAGTCCAACGATTGCCCGCCTGCCTTGGCCACCAGGCTGCCGTCAATGGCCGAATAGACCGAAGCGGCTTCCGCGCCGGGGCTCAGCCACTGACCGGCTGCAAAACTTTCTACGGACAGGGCCGTCATTTGGGACATAGGGGCCTCCTGAGCTGGAACTGTGTCTTTGAAATGGGAACGAATTTGACATGAAATCGAGGCGATGAGGCCTCCGTGTCACATTACTATTGACCGACCAGTCGGTTTTTGCAAGTCTTGTCTTTAGCAATTCAAAAAAAGCGCCCGCCCGCCTACCACCATCGCGTAGGCTTGCAGACGCAAAGCCAACGTCGCTTCTTACGCACAGCGGCTTGGCAACGCGAGACTAGCATACGCAAAGAACAGCAAAATAGGGAGTACAGCATGACCGACGCACAAACACTACAGACCGTTAATGTGCAAGAGCACGGCTCGTGGCTTGAGCTTCGCCTCAACCGGCCCGAGCGCCTAAACGCCTTCACCGACGAAATGCATCGAAACCTGCGTGCGCACCTTGAGCGGGCTGCCAGCGATCCCAACTGCCGCGCCGTTTTGTTGACCGGCGAAGGCCGCGGCTTTTGCGCGGGCCAGGATTTGGGCGACCGCGATCCGCGCAGCATGGACGGCCCGCCCGACCTAGAGCACACCCTATCGACCTTCTATAATCCTTTGGTGCAATGTATTCGCGGTATGGGCAAGCCGGTGGTTTGCGCCGTTAACGGGGTCGCAGCAGGTGCCGGCGCCAATATTGCGCTGAGCTGTGATCTGGTGCTGGCGGCAAAATCCGCCAAATTTATTCAGTCTTTCGCCAAGGTCGGACTGGTTCCTGACGCTGGCGGCTCATGGCTTTTGCCGCGCTTGTTGGGCGAGGCAAGAGCCAAGGCCTGGGCCATGACCGCCGAGCCCATTTCCGCCGAGACCGCCCACAACTGGGGCCTGGTCTGGAAGGTGTTTGAGGACGACGAGTTGCTGGCAGCCGCGCGCGCGCAAACGCAAGCCCTGGCCGATGCGCCGACCTTCGGCCTGGGCCTAACCAAGCAAGCCATGCAAGCCGCCGCCGGGCACGATCTCAACAGCCACCTAACACTCGAAGCGCAATTGCAGGGCCGCGCCGGACGCTCGCAAGACTACCGCGAGGGCGTCACCGCTTTTCTGGACAAGCGCGCGCCCACCTTCAGCGGCCAGGAGTAAGCCCCATGTCCCGCGCAGAAGCTGCCGATTACGACAACAAACGAGGTCGATTGATCAAGCAAGCCGCGCGCTGGTTTGCTGAACAAGGCTATGACCGGGCTTCCATGTCGGGCCTGGCTGGCGCCTGCGGCGTCTCCAAGGGGCTGATTTATCATTATTTTTCATCCAAGGACGAAATACTCGCCGCCATCATTCGCGAACATTTGAACGAGCTGCTGGATGCCTTGCAGGCTTTGACAGAAGACGAGCCAGAAGCTTGGCTGTATGCGGCGACCAAGGCCACCTTGCGCGTCTATGACGGGGCCGACGATCAGCACCAATTGCAACTGCAAGCCTTGGGCTTGCTGTCTGAGGAGGAGCAGCGCAGCCTGCGCGAGCTTCAACGTCAAATCGTCACCGCCTTTTCGACGCGAATTGCGGCGCTCCGCGGTTCGAGGAA
>JAUIHE010000083.1 GCA_030432195.1 Alphaproteobacteria bacterium | reverse complement strand
TTCCCCCTAAGAAAACCGTCGGGGAAGTGTGTTCACATGGGTCAATTCTCAGTGACAATTTATACCCGAAATGGGTCAGTTCTCAGTGGCAACCAACAGCTCGGGGCGATCAAAAGAGAGATCAAGCCCCTGTGTCTCGGCAAAGCGCGACAACGCGCCCTTGGTCTTTCGCCCTGGCAATCCGTCGGCGGGTCCAGGCTCATAGCCTCGCGCCGCCAGGCCCGCTTGTAGCATTCTAAACAACAGCCTGTCGTCACCATCGATCTTTAACTCAGCGCAGTTTTGCGCTTGCGCCAGCGCCCGGTTGGACAGATTCAGTTCCACCCAAAGGCTCAGCGTTTCCCCGGCGCGTGGCCCCCTGTCGGTCAAGCAAAGGCTTTCGCCATTGCCCGTCGGGCTGCAAAACCAGCCAGGGCTCTGAGCGTTAGCGTCTTGGCTCTCCTCCAGGAATAGCGGGCCGCTCCAATCCTGCCCTGAAGGATTGTAGACAAGGATTTCAAATTCACAGGCCTGCCCAGCTTTACAGATGCCTGCCTGCCGCTTTTCCAACCGAAGGTCCGACGGGCGCAAGGCCGAGGCGGGTGCAGGAATGACAAGCGCCGCACCGGCATCCCCATCAGCAGCCGACTCATTGGAAGCGTCTCCTGCAGGGCCTTCGGGGGTCGCGCTAGAGGTCACCGGAGGCGGCCCACCCAGAGCCTTCAGCTTGGCCTTGACCGGCGCATCGAAACAAGGGCCGTGGGCCTCTAGATAGGCCACAAGTTCCGCCGGCTGGTCCGATTTCATCACGGACTGAAAGGCAGGCAGAGCATCGACGCAAGACTGCGCTTGGGCGCTGCTCAAAGAGCCCGTCACAGACATAGCCATGGCTGCTGCCCCAACGATAAGAGCGCGCATAACGCGATCCTCCTCTCTGCGAGTTACTACTTTAGGTCCGTTGACGCTAAAAAAAGCACCGAGCTGCCCCATGACAGCTCGGCGTTTCGGGTGGTCAAGGACTAGCGGGCGCAGCCACATTCACCGTCGATGTTGAGCGGCACGGTAAAACCGCTATCGGCGCCTTCCAACAACCAATCCATTGTGAAGCGGGCCAGGCCTTCGTAGGTCAGGCTCTTGTCCACCCTCACCATCGGTGTCAAATGTGACCGTGGGTACAAGGCGACCACCAACGCAAAGCTGGTGCCCGGCCATTCGACGAGAACGGCGCCGTTTGCCAGGTCCAGGGTGAGACTGCCGCCACCTGGCAGCACCGCCATCTCCCCTTCGAGCACCGCACCCGAGTCCTCAAACGGCAAGCCGTTGATCAGCATGTTGATTTGCGGTCGGACATAGAACTCGACAGAATCACCACCGACTTGCAAGCGCAGAGCCGTGAAGACTGATTCGGTCTCATCCAAGACCCAACGCTCCCGACGGACATTGACGACGATCCCTTTTTCGAGATTGCGAATGAAAACGAAGTCGCCCGCGTCCGGGAATCGCGATTCCAACGAATCCTCGCCAAAGGGAACAAAGTCGCCCTCAGGTGTCTCGTCCAACCAAGGCTCTGGATCTCCTGTGACTTGGAACGGTGAGCCTGCCGGCTTACACTTGGGATGTTCGACCAAAGCCTTAGTCGCAGCCACACCCAACAGCGAGATCGCCGAGGTCCGCGCGTCACTGGCCGTCTCGGTGAGACAGCTGGCCTGAAGCAAGATGTCATCGTCCGCATTGATCATCTCGATCTTGCTACACATGGTCTGGAAACTGCTCTCTTCAGTTTCAGAATACCGCAGCAGCCCTTCTTCGACGAACAAGCCATCAAGCGGTACGATCTCGCCTTCCATACAGTCCGCCGTGATACCTGGCTTTGGTGTCAGCGACAGTCTGAAGCCGTCGGGCACTTCTGGCTTCTCCACGATGCGTGTGATCTGCGTAACGGTCACGTCGCGACCAACGCTCAGAACACCGCCGCCAAAGTCGAAGGAACGCTCACCACGGCCGATTTCGCGACAAGGGATGATGACCTCGCCATAGGCCTCAGAGCGTTCCTCAGCGGCTTGCGGACACGAGGCACGCGCGCGCGCCAAGGCATCTTCCAGCGTTCGCCCAAGCTCGACCGTAATCGTTTGGCCGCGTTCATGAGTGGCACAGAAGATCGCCACGCCGCCGGCTGCGGGGCTCTTGCCAAGCACGTCGACAGGGGTCTGCAAGCCCTCAACTTCGGCGCAGGCGGTTTGGTTGATGGTCGCGGTGATGTCGCTTGTGACCACCGTGACGATGTTTTCGACTTCCGTGCTACGACTAGAAACCAATGTTGTGATGCTCGGAACCACTGACGGCGGACCAACGATTTCGATCACCCTGGCCGCGGGCAAGATCGCTGTTGGCGACAAGACATTGGCAAAGCTGGTCGCCACAATGCGTTGCTCGACCGGAAACTCAACAATGGTTTTCTCAAAGCTGACAGCACTTTCGACATAGGCCTCGTCTTGAGTGGATACAACGTCCATCAAACAGTTGGCCAACGCCAGGGCGTCACTGACACCCTGGGCTTCACAGATGCGCTGTGCTGTGGCGCGAGCGGTTTCTTCGATCGTGTCAATAGTGACCCGCTCATAGCTGCCGCGATAGCTCTCAATCTGCGTCGTCATGCTGGCCACCTCGATGGTGTCCGTCTGGGTCAAGTTCTGGCGTTCGAAATAAGTCGAGATGGCCTGCAATGCCACTTCCTCGGTGATGTTGTATAGGGCTCCCAACGTTATGGAGATCGTCGCCACATCGACCGACTGTCCTGTGCCCAAGGCCACAAAATTCTGCTCCAGGGTACGTGTCACCGCGGTCTCGATGCTGATGCGCTCACCCGACACGACGTCGGTGACCAGCGCGGCGGTCGCAATGCCGCTCATCTCAGCGCGTAGGTAGGTCTCTTCTTGTGATACACGCCAGCTATCGCCAAAGCGGATCAGATCATCGACCCCTGCCTTGGGACAGATCAAGGACGAGCCACCGCGCGGCAGCATGTCATTGCTCGGGTTGCCGTCCAGGTTGCCGATCAACCCAGAATAGGTTCCGCCCTGACCCGATACGCCGACGTTCAAGAATTGGGCATAAAGGTTGACGCGGGCGGCAAAGTTACCGTCGGGCCAATTGATCAAATAGCGCGGGCCGCTCTTACCTTTGCCATCGGGCTCCAAATGGCCACCACCAGGCAAACCGAATGTGCTTTTCGGAAGCTCGGTCTTTTCACCGTTGACATAGAGACGCTGGCCCTCTTTGTCCGAATAAAACTCGATGACATCAGCGCCGACTTTAAAGGCTACAGCGGTATTGGAGGAAACGCTGGGATTGCCTGGATTTTTGGTCTGACGGGTATGAACGGCAATTTGCTCATCTTCCGAAGCGATTAGGACGAACTCGCCTTCTGGCTGGAAATCGTAGGTCAGGCCATCGGGGGTAAAGATATGCACGTCACCGTGTGAGTTGGTCGGCACACGGCGTTTGCCAAAGCCACCTTTGCGACTCTTTTTGGCACCACAAGCACCCAGATCGACCCGAGCCATCGCTTGGAAGTGGCTCTGCATTGAAAAGCTGGACGTCCGACTTATGGCCATAGCGCTACCCGCGCTAGCGATCATAGCGCTACTCGCGCTGCCGGTCATAGCGCTATCCGCGCTGCCGATCGCTTCCAAATGCACAAAATCGATCAGGACATCACCATCAACGCCGTCGAGTTCAGCGACAAGACGGATAATAACATCTGGCTTCGAGGCGGTGAACTCATAGTGGCGAACTTGCCAGGCCTCTTCTACGCCCGGCGCGAGTTTGATGAGGCCTAGCTCGCTGTCAACGACCTCAATCCCAAAGTAAGAAGCATTGGTGTCTTTGACATATGTTTTGGCGTGGCTGCCCGGGCTGAATTTGACGTTAAGATTATAACGTGCCCCAACCGTCAGACCGCCAACGTATTGCATAATTGCAGGATCGTTGCTTTGCCCGTTGTTATTGAGCCAAACCATGCCGGTGCCTTGCCGACAAGCGGTGGCCACATCAAGGTTTTCTAGGCTCCAACCTTCTGTACAATCGTCGCCATTGAAACCCGGATTATTGGCAACCAGATTGCCTTGGTCGATAATGGGCGGGTCTTGCGGTTGCAGCTGAGCCAACGCCGCCCCTCCTGGTGCAAGCAGCGTCAAGGCCAAGGCCAGGCCCGACAAATGTTTCATTTTGGACATGCAGTTGTCTCCCCACGGGTTAGCAGATGCGGGCAAGCCGGGAGCCAACCGGGCGCACGCAAGTTCAAAATTCAGACCACACACGGCGCTCGGCCAAAGCAGCTCTCTCCTGCGCCGCCAGCATCCCGCGCAACGGGTAGGAATTCCCGGCTGGTTCACCGGATGCAAATTTCAACTTAAAGTTTATTGCGATGCTTGGCACCAAGGATCTCCGAGTGCTCTTGGCAAGCCCTCCCAAAGACCAAGGGGGGCCTTGCGCCAACTCACCTTCTAAACGGCGCGCCCTCCCTTCGCGCCCTCCTTTATGATAATTGGAATATGCCAACGCACCAAAAATGGCATCTCCTATTGCGTAAACGCTTCCACATTCCCCATGAGCTTGTCACTCAAATTTTTTTGTTTCCGTAAATTTTGGCATCAATTTTTAGTATCTGTTCATTTACTTTGCGGAGTGATCGCATGTGACTTTGGTCACATTTGACGTATAAGGCTATAATTTATAAGGCTAAATTATCCCTTCAGGGCTTCAATCGGGATGCCTAGACCATTTTCAAATCAGATGACTAATATATGCTAAAGAAGAGTCTTATGGCTTCTTGCGCCTCCAACCTATACGGTTTCACCGACAGCCACCCGCAAGGTGCAGCTACCTTCCAGGCGCTTCGCGGTTGGTCTATGATTTGCTCAGAGAGCTTCGCTGGGCAACGAGCCGTCGTGGGGCCCCGGGCACCCGTCAAGGTTGCAAAACAGCGCCCATTTGGCGGAGCGTGGCTCCAGATTCATGCCTTCGTCGAGCACGACAACCACCGGCGCTATCACGAGAGCCTGAAAACCTTACCCCGGCCGATGCCTGCTTCGGGCGAGGCCAGACCAGCGTGAAACAACGAGAAAGGTTCATACGAAAGACCATCGACACCCGACGCTTGCTTCACCGCAAAACCGCCGCATAATCAAACCAACCAGATGAGCAAGCCCCCCTTATTCTGGCCGCCTGGCGCTTCGCCTTTTTTTGCAAAATCGCCCCGAAAAAACCAACGCACAACTGGATCCGACGGCGATGACTTGCCCGCGCTTCTAGGTTTGCGGACCTTAAGGCACTGACAAGCCGCGATACTAGATTGTCGGTGCGTCCGTTCCGTTTTGAACGTCGCTCACTCTAAGACCGGCGGAACATTGTGTTTGCCCTCAAAACGCCGCTTGCGCTAGAATTTTTGAACGTAAAGCCACCAGCGGGTTAGCAAACACGCATTGAGTGTCTATTTTGCGCGATGTCAAAGTGGAAGGTAAGTCAGGAAAAGTCTGATGAAACAACGACGTATCGTGACCGATCGGATAGAAGTCGCCGTGATTGTTGGCGACAACCTTGTCTTTGAGCCCCACGGGCACGATGAATTCGTTATCAGCGCAAACGTCATGGGAGACGAAAAACTCAGGCTCAATGGCAGAGCCCATGTCGCCCCAGAGGGCACCACAACCCTCTACAACCCCGCCGATATTCAAGCCGGCGAAGGCACCTCACAGCTCGTCAGCATTTATCTGCAGCCGGACTACCTTCAGGCAGAGTTCGGCGCGAGCCAACAGGTCCATTTTGACCGCCCGGTTGTCTTTGATCGCAGTTTGCTCAAAGCTATGCAGGGTCTCATCAGCCCAATACTCAACAATGACGATTGCGCCGTTTTGGAAGAACTTGTCATTGAAACCGTTCTTCCACCGTACGAGCGCCTAAGTAGTCGCGCCAAGACCCGCGATATCGCTGGGTTGGCGACTATTCCGACATGCAGTGACTGGCGCGTCGGTAAACTCATGGATTTTTTACTCTGCGACTTAAGTAAAACGCCGTCGTTGGACCAGCTTGCTGGTGAAGTTGGCATGAGGAAACCGCAAATGCTACGCATGTTCTCCAACGCAACGGGCCTGCCGCCTGCGCGTTGGCAACGCCAGGTTCGATTGCGCAAAGGACGCAGTTTGCTCAAAGCGGGCGTGCCGGTCGCACAGGCTGCCACCGAGCTAGGATTCGCCGATCAAGCCCATTTCACGCGCTTTTTCTGCCGCGCCTACGGGATCCCGCCGGGCAAGTTTTCAAAGCTATACCGACGTTCAAGAACGACAAACTGAGTTTCGATAGCCTTCTGGCAACTTTCATCGGCTACGGCCGAATTTCGGAGCTCGATATGTGCGAAGAGTCAAACCTAGACCTGGACCTGGACCTGGACCTGGACCTGGACCTGGACCTGGACATGAATGCGGACACAGGATTCCATTTGGAAAACCTGCCTGAGCAATTCGATGAAAACGTGCGGGGACAATTCGAAAACAACTTGGTGGTCCCGCTTTCGCAGCTTCTTCCCGACGATCTAAAAGCCGCGGTCACGGCGCCGGCGCAATCATCTGGCGGTCCGCGCGCGTCAACCCTACCCGTCGAGGCTTTGAGCCCAACGCCCCGCCCCGGCTCACTGGCGGTCCAGGCCGATGACGGCGTTTTGCGCCAAATATTCGAACACGAGTCCGTCCTGCGGTATTTGAGCGGCGATACAGACGAGGAACTCTATCTTTGCCCCTTCAGGCCCGAAGAACATGTCTTGCGTTCAAAAAACCGCGCAAGCGGCAGGCAAGAATGGTGCTTTGACGACCCCACCTTTGCGCTGGTCTGGATCATCGACACGCCCGACCCCTTCAATGCCGGCAGCATCGAGTACCTGAGCTTCAGTCAATGGCAGCAAGACAGCTCGCCCGAACAACTGTGCGACCTGCTGGCAAAACGAGAGGTGCGCAGCCTCTATATCCCGGCGGGCCCGCGCTATCTCATGCGCTCGACGCAGACGCGACATCGCGTGGTCTCGCCCCCCAAGGGAACCAGGCGCAGCATTATCGTCTACGCGCATGCCTTTGAGAGCGAGCTTGGCGAGGAAACCAATTGCCAAGTTTCGGCGACAGGCTTCATCTATACCGAAGATCTGGCGCCGCGAAGCAAACAGCCCATTGCTCAAGGCACCGCCTGAGCTTGGCACAGATGCTTTTGCGCTGATTGGCGCCGCTTTCCCCTAGACACTCCAGCGGGCGTGTTCTACTTTCGTGCGCATGATGTTAGATCAAGAGACCCTTATTCAGGCCGCCCGCGCGGAACGCTCGCAGACGGCTTTTGAGCTGGTATCCGACTACCAGCCCGCAGGCGATCAACCCACCGCAATCCAGGAGTTGATCGGCGGCCTGCAAACCGGCGAGCGCGATCAAGTTTTGCTGGGTGTCACGGGCTCCGGCAAGACCTTCACCATGGCCCACGTGGTGCAGACGCTCAATCGGCCGACCATCGTGTTGGCGCCGAACAAGACCTTGGCAGCCCAGCTCTATGGGGAGATGAAGTCCTTCTTTCCCAACAATGCTGTCGAATATTTCGTCTCTTACTACGACTACTATCAGCCCGAAGCTTATGTGCCGCGCTCGGATACCTATGTGGAAAAGGAATCTTCGATCAACGAGCAGATCGACCGCATGCGCCACGCCGCGACCCGCGCTCTGTTCGAGCGCGAAGACGTGGTGATCGTGGCCTCGGTGTCCTGCATTTATGGTATGGGCTCGCCTGAAACCTATGTCGGTATGACCTTGCCACTGGCGGTGGGCGAAAGCCTGGACCAACGCGATCTGCTACGCCGCTTGGTCGAGCTGCAATATAAGCGCAATGACGTTGCTTTTGGCCGCGGCACCTTTCGCGTGCGCGGCGATACTGTTGAGATTTATCCCTCGCACGCCGAGGATGCGGCCTGGCGCATCTCCATGTTCGGGGACGAGATCGAGGCCATCTATGAGTTCGACCCATTGACCGGCGAACGCGGCCAGCCGTTGGAAAAAGTGCGCCTCTATGCCAATTCGCACTATGTGACGCCCAAGCCCACCATTTTGCAGGCCATCAAGCAGATCAAAGTCGATCTCAAGCGCCGCCTGGAGGAACTGGAGGCAGCGGGCAAACTGCTGGAGGCGCAACGCCTGCAACAGCGCACCAGCTTTGACATCGAAATGCTGGAGGCCACGGGCTCCTGCGCCGGAATTGAGAACTATTCGCGCTATCTGACCGGGCGCGCACCGGGCGAGCCGCCTCCAACCCTGTTCGAATATATCCCCGACAACGCCTTGCTGATCATTGACGAGAGCCACGTCACGGTGCCGCAAATTGGTGCCATGTATAAGGGTGATTCGGCGCGCAAGCTGACCCTAGCTGAATATGGCTTTCGCCTGCCATCGGCCGCCGACAACCGCCCATTGAAATTTGAAGAATGGGAGGCCATGCGCCCCCAGACCGTCCATGTCTCAGCCACCCCTGGCAACTGGGAGATGACCGCCACCGGTGGCGTCTTTACCGAACAAGTCATTCGCCCGACCGGCCTGGTTGATCCCGTGTGCGAGATACGGCCAACAGAAACGCAAGTTGACGACCTGATCGCAGAGGCGCGCGAAATCGCCGAAGCGGGCGGGCGCGTTTTGGTCACCACCTTGACCAAGCGTATGGCCGAGGACTTGACCGAGTACCTGGGCGAAGCAGGCTTGAAGGTGCGCTATATCCACTCCGACGTGGACACGCTGGAACGCATTGAAATTATTCGCGACTTGCGCCTGGGTGTCTATGACGTGCTGGTGGGCATCAACCTGCTGCGCGAGGGTCTGGACATTCCCGAATGCCGCTTGGTGGCGATCCTGGATGCGGACAAGGAGGGTTATTTGCGCTCCACCACCTCGCTGATCCAGACCATTGGCCGTGCGGCACGCAACGTCGAGGGCCGGGTCATTCTGTATGCCGATCGCACCACCGACAGCATGAAGGCCGCCTTGGAAGAGACCCAGCGCCGCCGCGAAAAGCAGCTGGAATACAATGCTCAGCACGGCATAACGCCCGAGACCATCAAGAAGGAAATCGGCGACATTCTGGGCTCGGTCTATGAGCGCGATCACGTCACCGTCGGCACGGGTGATGAGGACTTGCTGCACCTGCAAGGCAAAAGCCTGCGCGATACGCTGGAGGAGTTGGAAAAGCGCATGCGCGATGCCGCCGCCAATTTGGAGTTCGAGGAGGCCGCGCGGCTGCGCGATGAGATCAAACGCCTGGAAGCCAAGGAACTGGAGCTGGGCTCACCGGGCGCGGCTCTGCCGGATACCTCGGGTAAGGCGGCGGGACGCAACAAACAGCGCCGCCAGCAAGAGCGCGGTGAAGGGCGCGGGATCGTCGGCAAGGCCAACCAGAAAGCGGCCAACGGGAAAGCCGCCAGTGGAAAGGCGGCCAGCGGCAAGTCAGCCACCAAGGCCGAGCCCATCAACCCACTGGAGAAGGTGGTCGGCCCCATCAAGCGCAAGTCCCGGCGTTAGGCCCTTGGCGCTCTCGCCTGCGCCTAGAGCAGGGTGCTTGCTGCGCCAAGCTTCAAGCCGCAGGTCGTCCACAGTCGATTGTTCTGCTTGCCTGCCGGTCCGCACGTCTCGAAAACGCAACTAAGGTACCAGCAAAGGGACGCTTACCCTTATACTTTTTGACCACAGATTTGCACCGTGGCATTTACTTTGCGCCAGGCAGCTTGGCCTAAATTGTACGGCGTTGAACAGCTATGTGGGAACCATTGAGGCGGTAAGGGTCAGGGTGCTATTTGTCGAATTGGTGCCCGGCGGCCGTACCTGCAACAAAACCACCTGCGCCACCTGCTAGGCTACCAGCCATGGCACCAGCCGTTGCTCCGACCGCAGCGCCGACAGGTCCGGCAGCAGATCCAACCAAGGCACCGGCCTTCATTCCGGCAAATGCGCCAGCGGCCATTCCTGCTTCAACACCGACGATGGCTCCGACCGTAGCACCGGTCGTGCCCTGTTTCTTTGACTTGGCCAGCGCGTCGCCATATTCACGAATTCCACTCACAATAACGCTCCCTTTCAACGTGTTGATCGGATAACTAAGCGGCATAAAATGTGGCCATATTGCGCTGTGTATTTTCAATTTATGTTACATTTTGTACAACTGCGAGAGACGGTAAGCCCATAGTGATATCATTCCCCAATGGGTGTAGTTTTGGCTGGAACTCGTTGGCGCGAAACGAGCCTAAAGCTTGACGAGACCGCCTAGCTTAAGCTTGCTCCAACTCGCACCCTCTCCCTTTCGCTAGCGATCAAAAACGGCCAAACGCGGGGTTAAAGGCACAGCCATTTGCTCTATCCAATCACCGAGAAGCTGGAGTTCTCGTTGATTTTGCGGTTGCGTGAAAAGGCCCCGAGGGAAATGTCGGTGTCGATATGTTCCAGGTGGAAGCTAAGCGGTTCGGCGTCGTGGTCGTGGCCCGCCTCACAAGCCTCAACCAGGGCCGCCATGATCTTGCCTGCCACAGGTGCGTTCTTGTACTGGTTACCGCTGGTGCCGACGGCCATATAAAAGCCCGGCAGGTCCGATTTGTCATAGATCGGCATCCAGTCGTCCGACACATCATAGAGCGCCACAACTCCCTTGGCTTGCTCTGGAATGCCCAGCTCCGGCAGGCGCTGCGCCATGCGCATCACCAAGATCTTCCATTGATCCGAGAAGTTGGCATCGAAGCTGTCGGGATCCTCGACCCATTCCTTGGGATCACAGGCCGGATCTTCCGAGCCCAGCAGCATGTGATTGCCGACCTCGGGGCGCGCATAGGTGGCGATATCCGAGTCAGAATAGACCAGGCCGTCGCGCTCAAAATTGACACCTGGAGGAGCGGGCACGTGGGCCACTTCGTGACGCAGCGCCTTGGTCTTAATGTTCATGGTCGCTTCCACGCCCGCCAGCTTGTTGATGACAAACGAGTGCGGCCCGCCGACGTTGACCACCACCGGCGCATCGATCTGCTGCCCGTCTTTGAGGGTCACGCCGCAGACGCGGCCGTCGGCCTGGCGAATTGCGCTCACCTCGGCCTTGAACAAGAATTCGGCGCCAGCTTGCTCGGCGGCCTTTTGCACGTTTTGCGCCGACAACTTAGGATCGGAGACATAGCCGCCGCGCGGAAAGAAGACCGCGCCGTCAACCGCCGGGCCGGTTGGCTCGCCAAAGCCGTCATCGTCGGGGCGCTTGGCGGGCTCAAAGCGATGCGTATCGGCACCCGGTAGGCGCTTGGAAATGTCCTCAACCGCTACGTCCTCATAAGGGCAACCGATAGCATCCATAGTCTCACAAACCACCGACAGGTTCTTGTTGTGCGGCGTCTTGATCACCAGGCAGCCAGTATCATGGTAAGTGATGAGATCATCGCAGACCCCTTCGCCGATATAGCCCTGCCAATCCTTCCAATAGTGCCAGCCTTCGTAGGCCAGCGCGCAGGTCTCAAAGGCCGAATAGTAGGTGCGGATGATGGCGCACGACCCCGAAGTCGAGCCATGCCCGGCCTCGGGCAACTTGTCGATCGACAGCGTTTTGAGGCCCTTCTTCGCGAGCTCGTAGGCGGTGCAGGCCCCGATGACACCGGCACCGATGACAATGGCGTCGTAGCTGTTGCGCGATGGGCTGGACATGGCGTTTCCTCTTGCGATTGCGGTTGAACCAGCTGCCGCCGCCGCGCGGACCTGGTTTGCATATTATCTGAGATCCTGCCTACTGCGCCCATGCCAGCCTGCCAAGCCCAAAGCCGACATTGAGGTGCGTGCTGATCCCCAATCGCCACCATGTTTCGGATTGCATACCCACATAATGAAAAAGGCCGCGCAAAATCTGGTCAAGACGCGCATAACTAGCGATGCGACTCCCGCCAACCCGCTTCTGTTTTGACCTGCCGGAAACCTGCTATGAGCCAGACCCTGATCCGTGGACGCTTGCTGACCTTTGTGAACGAACCGCAAGGCCCTGATGATCTGGGCGCCTACCGCTATCTTGAAGATGGTGCGCTGTTGGTCGATCAAGGCCTTATCCAGGCGGTTGATGACTACGTCGCGCTCAAAGCCATAGCACCGACCGCGCCTGAGGTCGATCACCGCCCGAACCTGATCCTGCCCGGCTTCATCGATACGCATTTGCATTTTCCGCAAGTGCAAGTCATTGCCTCTTGGGGGGCACAGTTGCTGGACTGGCTCAACACCTACACCTTCCCCGAAGAAACACGCTTTGCCGACCCCCAGCACGCCGCGCGCATGGCCACCGCTTTCTTTGATTCGCTCATGGCCAATGGCACCACAACGGCCGTTGCCTACTGTTCGGTGCATGCCGCCTCTGCCGAGGCCTTTTTCGCCGAAGCCGAGCGCCGCAATCTGCGCATGATCGGCGGCAAAGTCATGATGGACCGCAACGCCCCGGACGGACTGCGCGACACGCCTCAAACCGGCTATGACGACACCAAGGCCTTGATCGAGCGCTGGCACGGCAGAGGACGCGGGCTCTACGCCATCTCGCCCCGCTTTGCCATCACATCAACGCCCGAGCAGCTGGAGGCCGCAGGTGCCTTGGTGGCCGAACACCCTGATTGCTATATGCAGACCCACTTGTCGGAAAACATGGACGAGATCGCATTCACCGCGGAACTCTACCCCGACGCGCGCGACTACCTGGATGTCTATGAGCGTTTTGGGCTTTTGTCTGACAAGGCCTTGCTGGGTCACGCCATTCATCTGAAGCCGCGTGAGATCGACGCTCTGGTCGAGTTTGATGCCCGCCCGGTCTTCTGTCCGACTTCAAACCTCTTCTTGGGCAGTGGCTTGTTCGACCACCAAGGCCTGCAAGAACGCGGATTGACCAATGCCATCGCCACCGACATTGGCGGCGGTACCTCCTTTTCCATGCTGCAGACCCTGAACGAGGGCTACAAGATTTTGCAGCTGCGCAAGCAACGTCTACACCCTCTGGCCGCCTTCTATTGGATCACGCGCGGCAATGCCAAAGCCCTAGGGTTAGAGAGCAAAATCGGCAGCCTTGAGCCAGGCCACGAGGCCGACTTTGTTGTGTTGGATGCCCATGCGACGCCCGCTATGGCGCTGCGCAGCGAACGCGCCGAGACCTTGAGCGAGGAACTGTTCATTCTTCAGATCATGGGCGACGATCGCGCCATCCATCAGACCTATGTCGCGGGCCAGCCGCAGAAATAGCCGATCGGCTTGCCTGGTCGTCCCGGTTTTCGAGAGCCC
>JAUIHE010000082.1 GCA_030432195.1 Alphaproteobacteria bacterium | reverse complement strand
AAAAGCTGGCCGTATAAGACCATAAATCAACCCTCGGATTCTCCAAAAAACTGGAGGAAACTCGGGGCTCAGGTCAGAGGCCTTGGGGGCGTTGGGACCGGCCTACTCGCTGGCGGCCTTGCCCAGGTGTTTATCCAGCATGCTGTCCAGATAGCCCCAGAAAAAGCTCTCGGACAGGTAGCCTTCAATCCGCGAAACCTCGACCCCATCAATCGCTAGAACGAAACTGGGCGTATAGTGCGTGCCTTTCACGTTAAGGTCGTCGGGCAAGGGCTCGTGAATGTTGACGTAGCGCAGGGCCGCGCGCTGCGCTTCTTCCGAGCTGTGGTAAGAGTTTCCGACTTCTGCGCGCCATTGTTCGCAATAGCCGCATCCGGTCTGCTCCATCACCAAGAGTTCGACCCGTTTTGCTTTCAGCGAGTCGGCCAAAGCGGTGCCGGTCGGTGCAAGCGATAGGACCGTCAGAGCCGCGGCTGCTAGGCCAGAAAGGCCGAGCAGAGCGCGCCGTTTGCGAAGCGTTTGCCTCACCCCTAAGCTGATTGATGCCGCTACGGGTTTGGGAAGATTTGCGTTCATAAGCGAATCCTTGTTGTCGCCGCCTGTGTATGGCTCGGTCAGCGGTGCTGGACCGGCCAGGGCGCGTGGTTGTCTAGGTTCCAACCCTACATAGTACGTGGAACAGCGGTTATCTATTCACATTATGGAATATGCCGGGTTGCTAACAAGTTTTATCATTGTATTCCTATAATCGAATGTGCTAACGTCTATTTGTTAATTGAAGCAACCCAATCACCCAAATGTGAACACGTGCTCCATGGAGGCGTGGCGAAAGATCGGCGGTCGCTTGTCTGGGGCTGAAGGCGTAGGTGGGGCGCATTCAAGGGGAATAACAAACGTAACCAACGCATGCGGGAGGAGAACGCGTGAAAACTCTTATCACAGCGCTAGTAGTGGTGACGTCTTTTGCGGTCTCAGCATGGGCTCAAGATATGGCCTATGTTGTCAATGAAGACGATCTGACAATCGAAGAATCGCTCACCGGTGCGCCGGGCGATGCTGCAGCGGGCGAAAAGGCTTTCGTCGGTCGCAAAAAGGGAAACTGTTTGGCTTGCCACGCGGTTGATCAGCTTGCCAACAGCCAGCAGTTCCACGGTGAAGTGGGGCCCAACCTCAGCGATATCGGCAACTCATACAATGCAGCTGAGCTGCGGTTGCGTGTCGTAAACTACAAGGTGCTGAACGAAGACGTGATCATGCCGGCTTTCTATAAATCGACAGGCTTCACGCGCACCAAAAAAGATTTTGAAGGCAAGTCGATCTTGTCGGCTCAAGAAGTCGAAGACGTGATTGCTTACCTTCTGACTCTGAAGTCGTAACGTACGGAAAACAAACGAAAAGGTCTTTTTGAGATGAACCAAGTTTCTATTGTCTCGCGCCGTACCTTCGTGCTCGGCACAGGTGGTTTGGCTGCCTTCTTGGCGCTGCCTCAGATGGCGGCGGCAAACGAGTGGCAAGCCGCAATGATGGAGCTGGTAGGCACATCTGAACCTGCTGAAGGTAAGGTCGATCTGGTCATGCCAGAAATCGCGGAAAACGGTAACGTTGTTCCGTTTGACGTAACTGTTGATAGCCCGATGACCGATGGCGATCATGTGAAAGCCGTTCACGTGTTGGCAACCGGCAACCCGACACCGGGAGTAGCATCATACATGATGTCACCGGCGATGGGTGAGGCGACCATTTCTTCTCGCATGCGCTTGGGTAAGACCCAGGACGTGATTGCGGTAGCGGAAATGAGCGACGGTAGCGTCTATGGCGTCACCACTACTGTTAAAGTAACTATTGGCGGCTGCGGCGGCTAAGGCTGCTCAAAGCGGAGCATCAGCTCTGCCGCGAAGTAGATACGATTACTGGTAAAGGAAAACTATCATGGCAGCTAAGCCACGCGTAAAAGCCCCCAAGAAAGCAGCGGCGGGCGAAATCGTTACCATCAAGACTCTGGTGCGCCATAACATGGAAACTGGTCAGCGCAAGGACTCAGACGGTAACAAGATTCCTCGTGATATCATTCACACCTTCGTGTGTACTGTGAATGGCAAGGAAGCCCTAAGATCCAAGTGGGAATCTGCGGTTTCGGCGAACCCCTATCTGGCTTTCCCTCTGAAGATCATGGAAACCTCTGAAGTTGTATTCAGTTGGACCGATGACCAGGGTGAAACAGTAAGCACCACCAAAACAATTACTGTGGCCTAAGCCCAGGGGAGGGGGGCTGAGGCTCCTCTCCGATTCAAACCAAAAGGGAGGAATGGGAGATGAAACTCTTTCTAATTGGGTTGGCGGCAATGGCTGTTACGGCCACCGCTGCACAGGCTCAAGATATCGATTGGACACAGGTAACGTTGGAGGGCCATGAAGTGCCTCTGGCTTACGAAAACGATGAAGGCGAAGTCATTCGCTCGGGCTATACGTTCCGCACAAAAGGAACGCAGTCTATGCAGGCAGATGATTTTGAAAACCCAGCGATGTGGCGCGTTGACGAGGGCGAAATCGCTTGGTCAACTCCCGCAGGCAGCGAAGGCAAGTCTTGCGCAGATTGTCACGGCGATGCTGCCGACTCTATGGTCGAAGCGGGCACAACATTCCCCAAGGTCAACGCTGACGGCGAATTGTTGGCGTTGGAGCATCAAATCAACAAGTGTCGCACGGAGCAAATGGGGGCTGAAGCCTTCAAGTGGGAATCTCAGGACATGTTAACAATGACCGTCTATGTGCGCCACCAAGCGCGCGGCAAGCCGGTTAATGTTGCCATTGATGGTGCCGCTGCTGAGCACTTCGCCAAAGGTGAAGAACTCTATAACCAACGCATCGGTCAGCTTGATATGGCCTGTAAGCACTGTCACCAGGATTATTACGGCAACTACATCCGCGCGGATTTCTTGAGCCAAGGGCAGTCGAACGGTTTCCCAACGTATCGCCAGAAATGGGGTAAAGTCGGCTCTATCCATCGCCGTATCCGTGGCTGTATGGACAACATCCGCGCCAAAAAATACCCTTACGGTTCCTATGAGAACACAGCCCTTGAGCTGTATCTTGCGAACCGCGGCAAGGGGCTGCCTGTCGAAACACCGGCAGTACGCAACTAGAGCTTCGGCTCAGGACATAAAAAGAGGGCGGGGCATAGAGCCCCGCTTTTTTTCTCCCCAAAACTCAACATTCGAAGAACGGAATATAGAGCGATGTTTGAACGTCGAGAGTTTATGCAATTGGCTCTGGCTACCGCGGCCATGACCGGTTTGCCCAACCTTTCGCGCGCGGCCGCGCACCAGTCGATTACTCAAGATGACATCTTGTCGTTTGAGGCCAAGGGCCAGGTTACGCTGATGAACCTGACCGACATCCACGCGCAGATCGTCCCGGTCTATTTCCGCGAGCCTTCGATCAACCTGGGCGTAGGCGAAGTCTTCGGTCTTCCTCCGCACATTACGGGTACGGATTTCCTGGCGCACTACGGTATCAAGGCTCAGTCACCCGAAGCCTATATGCTGACCAGCGCTGATTTCGAAGCCATGGCCCGCAGCTATGGCCGCGCCGGTGGTCTGGATCGCATCGCGACCTTGGTACGTGCCATTCGCGCAGAGCGCGGCGACGATCGCTGTTTGCTGTTGGATGGCGGCGACACCTGGCATGGATCCTATACAGCGCTGGAGACCCGCGGTCAGGACATGGTCGATCTGATGAACCTGATGGAGGTCGATGCGATGACCGGCCACTGGGAATTCACGCTTGGCGCTGATCGCGTTCTAGAGCTGGTCGATTCGTTTAACGGCGATTTCTTGGCACAGAATGTGCGCGACAATGAGTGGGACGAAGAAGTCTTTGAACACACCTCCTTCTATGAAAAAGGTGGCGTCAAGATTGCGGTTGTCGGCCAGGCCTTCCCATATACGCCCGTTGCAAACCCGCGCTATATGATCCCTTCTTGGTCATTCGGCATCCGCGAGTCCCTGGTGCAAGAGCGCATCGATGCCGCGCGCGACGCCGGTGCTGAGCTGGTGGTCTTGCTGTCACACAACGGCTTCGACGTAGACCGCAAGCTGGCCAGCCGCCTTACCGGACTGGACATTTTGATGACCGGCCATACACACGATGCCATCCCGCAGCCGGAAGTCATTGGCAACACGCTGATGATTGCATCGGGCTCAAACGGCAAGTTTCTGTCACGCCTGGACGTTAAGGTCGAAAGCGGGCGCATGGTAGACTATTCGTATAAGCTGATGCCGATCCTAGCCGACGTCATTACGCCCGATCCAGAGATGGCGGCGGCCGTCGCGGCAGTTCGCGCGCCCCATGAGGCCATGTTGAATACCCCGCTTGCGACCACTGAATCATTGTTGTACCGCCGGGGCAATTTCAACGGCACTTTCGACGACTTGCTTTGCCAGGGGATGTTGGAACAGCGCGATGCAGAGATCGCCCTGTCACCCGGCTTCCGTTGGGGCACCAGCCTGCTGCCGGGTATGGAGATCACCAACGACGATCTGTTCAACCAGACCTCAATGACCTACCCTGCTGTGTATCGCCTGGAGTTCACGGGTCAGCAGCTCAAAGACATCTTCGAAGATGTGGCGGACAACCTGTTCAACCCCGATCCCTATTTCCAGCAGGGTGGTGATATGGTGCGAGTCGGCGGAATGGGCTATACCATTGATGTCAACAAGACCATCGGCGACCGTATCACCGACATGACTCTGAGTGACGGGACTCCGGTGGACCCGAGCCGCTCTTACGTCGTCGCCGGGTGGGCGTCGGTCAACGAAGGCACCGAAGGCCCTGCCATTTGGGAGCTGATGCAAGACTACTTCGCAGACCACCCGCAGGTCGATATCCCGGTCAATGATTCGGTAAAAGTCATTTCCTAGTCGTATAAATGGCGGGGCGCCAAGGCGCTTCGCCCTTTTTTTGTTTGTGTGAGGAGTGCAAAGCATGTTCGACGTGGAGATGCTGGCAATCAACATTCTGTCCGGTGGCTTCATGGCTATCGTGATTGCTTTCTTCGGCGGTATTCTGACGTTCTTTACCCCCTGCGTCTTGCCCATCGTGCCCCCCTATCTTGCCTTTATGACAGGTTATACAGTCGGGGATCTGCAAAGCGCGGATGCGAATGCTAAAAAGGGGCGGGTGTTGTCCGCCGCTTTGTTGTTCGTCTTGGGTTTTTCTATTGTCTTCATGGTATTGGGCCTGGCCTTTACGTCAGTGAGCCAGTTCCTGCGCGGCTATCTGGGGTCTTTGCAGGCCTTTGCTGGCATTTTGATCTTCATCATGGGGTTGATTATCGCCAAACCGCCCTTGTTGGATGGGCTACGCAAGTCCTTCTTGCGCTGGGCCGGGGCCATTATTCTGGTGTTGGCGGCATTTGGCCTAAGCACTGCTCAAGCAGTGGCACCACCGATCATGGTCGCCGCTGCCTTGCTGCTGCTAGGTTTCTTCAATTGGCCCGCGCTCTATTCGGACATGCGCTTTGAGGCGGGCGGGCAAGATGCGGGCCTGCTGAAGGCTTTCATCATGGGCCTGGCTTTTGCCTTTGGCTGGACCGCATGCACAGGGCCCTTGCTGGCGGCGGTGTTGTTGGTCACTTCCGAGGCGGCCCAAAACCAAGTGCAAGGCGCTCTGACCATGCTGGGATTTGCGCTCGGACTGGCTGTTCCTTTTGTTTTGACAGCTCTGGCCGTGGGGCGCGCCATGCAGGTGTTCGCTAAACTGCGCAAACACTTAGCTGCCATCGAGTTTGGCGCTGCCTTGCTCTTGATGGTTGCCGGCCTGGCTCTCTATGCTGGTTGGATCAACTCGCTGGCTTTGTGGATGGAGCGTTTTGTTCCGGCCATCTAAACCGTTTCACCTTTGTCTTATTTAGGAGGCATTACCTTATGTTTAGACCCGTTATTGCGGTTTTGGCCGCAGCATTGACCTTTGCGGCTTGGGGCGCCCGAGCGGAACAAGCCTTCACAGAAAATGGCATGCATACCGAACCTTGGTTTGCGCATGACTCGTTTTTGGAACTCGCTGATGACCTGGCCGTTGCCAATGAAGAAGGCAAGCGCCTGATCGTCGTGTTTGAGCAGGTCGGCTGTATCTACTGTGAGCGGATGCACACCGAAGTGCTGTCACACCCCTACATCCGGGACTACGTGAAGGATAACTTCCGCGTTGTGCAATTGGACCTGTGGGGCCCGCGGATCGTCACTGATTTTGACGGCGAAGAGCTGGAGGAAAAAGCGCTCGCTCGCAAATGGCGCGCGAATTACACCCCCGGAATTTTCTTCTTCCCGACTGAAATCCCAGAGGAAAACACCCCTTCAGGCAAGGATCTCTGGGTTCATCGCATGGATGGTGGCTTCGGCAAGATGACCTTCACCGCCACTTTCGAATGGGTGTTGAACAACAAGACCGAAGAGCTGAACTTGCAGCGCTATTTGACCGAGCGCACGCCAGCCATCCGTGAGCTGCTGAAGAAAGCAGAATCCAACAGCTAACGGCCGTTGGCTTCTGGTGCGGACCTGGAGGCGTTTGCCAACAGGAATTTTCGCACTGGCAGATGCCAAGATGGCGGGGCTCTTAGCGGGCGCCGCCATTGTCAGTTTTATCATTGGGAGGAAAAACCATTCTTAAATCGTTTCTGTTGGGCGGCGCTTTGGCGCTGGCGAGCTTGACCGTTTTGATCAGCCCCGGCTTGGCGCAAGACGAAGAAGCCACCGTTAGCTATCAGGCGCTGACCCCTGAACTCGCCTTGGAGCTGGCGCAAGCCACTTTGGAGGCTTGCCGCGAACGGGGCTTCCAAACAGCGGTAGCGGTGGTTGACCGTTCCGGCTTGGTGCAGGTGATTTTGCGCGATCGCTACGCCGGCATCCATACCGTAGACACCGCGACGCGCAAAGCTTGGACCGCGGCCAGCTTTAAGAGCAACACGCTGGACCTTTCTTCGGTCGCTGCAGAAGGCGGAGAGATGTGGGCGTTGCGACTGGTGAGTAATGCTCTGCCGCTGGGGGGCGGCATCTACCTTGAAAACGGCGAAGGCGCGCTGTTGGGGGCGGTCGGCGTTTCCGGTGCGCCGGGCGGTGAAATGGACCATGAATGCGCGGCGGCTGGCATCGAAGCCATCGAGGACCAGTTGCTGTTCTAACAGACCGCTAAAAATGCAGGCATTGGCACAAGAGCCGCCATGTCCTGGTTCCCAGCTACGGGTTCCCATTTCCTGGTTCCCCGTTGTACCTATTTCTTGTGCCACGGTCGCTTTCGCGGTTTCGCCGGGCGGACCGCCGTCAAACACCCAAAGCCTCGAGGTGCCGCTATCCTCGGGGCTTTTCTAATGCCCAGGTCAAGTTGGCTCGAACGGCGGGCCATTCGCAGGCAATGACGGAATAAACGGCGGTATCACGCAAGCTGCCATCTGCCATGCGCATATGCGCGCGCAGCACGCCGTCCAGCTTTGCGCCCAAGCGCTCAATAGCGCGGCGGCTTTGGTGGTTCATGAAGTGCGTACGGAACTCGACCGCCAGACAATCGAGCTGCTCGAAGGCGTGGCCCAGCAACAGCAGTTTGCAGGCCGTGTTGAGGCTGGATCGTTGGACGGCAGGGCGATACCAGGTCGAACCGATCTCCACGCGGCGAAACTGCGCATCAATGTTCATATAGGTGGTCATGCCGACCGCGCGGCCTTGCAACGGGCCGGGTTTTTCTTCGATGACGGCAAAGGGTAGCATGGAGCCCTGGGCACGCAGGCCAAGGCGCCGGTCGATTTCGCTGGGCACATCGTCCGGCTCTGGGACGCTGGTGTACCAAAGCCGATGCAGTTGGCCCTCGGCGCTGGCTTTTTGCAGGTCGCTGGCGTGGGTTTGCGCCAGCGGCTCAAGGCGAACGCCATGCCCGTTTAAGACGACAAGCGGCGGCCAGGGTGTCATAATATTTCCCTTGAAACAGAATTCGACAAGCCCCGACTATGCGTTGCACGTGTGCCTTCTCACAAGCAACAAAATCAGAATTCTTCGTTTAGGGCATCGACGGCGGGGATTTCGCGCTCGCGCCGGGCGATGTAGTCCAGCAGCGCTTCGTTGATGCCGGGATCCAAGGAGGGCTCTTCATAGTCGGCTAATAGTTGGCGGGCTTGGTCTAGGCCGCGCTGAGTGGCGTCCTTTGAGCCCTCTGCGATCCACTGCTCAATCGAATTGTTGTCGAATAGTTTGGGCAAAAAGAAAGCGCGCTGAAAGTTGGCCTGGGTATGCGGGTGGCCCAAATAATGCCCGCCCGGCCCGATATCGCGCACGGCGGCCAGGGCCTCGTCGAAGTCGTCCCAGCGCAGGCCCTCGGCCATGCGGTAGCCCATGGCGCACTGCTCTGCGTCGATGACAAATTTGGCCATAGAGCAATGCATGCCCGCCTCGTTCCAGCCCGCCGAATGCCAGATGTAGTTTGCCCCTGCCAACAGCACGGCTTGCAGGGTGGTCGCGCTCTCATATCCTGCTTGAGCGTCCAGAGTTTTGGCACCGCCCAAGGTGTTGGAAGTGCGCCAAGGCACGTCATAGAAACGCGCCATTTGGCCGATCATGAAGTTCATCAGGCTAATCTCGGGCGTGCCGGCCATGGGGGCGCCCGAACGCATGGAGACCGTGGACAGATAGTGCCCATAGATGGCAGGGCAGCCCTTGTTGACCACTTGCGTATAGGCCAGAGCCGAAAGGGCTTCTGCATTGAGTTGGGCGACAGCAGGGACGGTAGAAGCTGGCGTGTTGGCGCCGCCCAACACAAACGGCGAACACAAGACCGGCTGATTGCGCCGATTGAAAGCACGCATGGCCGACAACATGGTCTGATCCCAGACCAAGGGCGAATTGCCGTTGCAGTTGCCGGTTACAACCGCGTGGTCGCGCATGAAGTCTGCGCCGAACAGAACCTCACACATGTCCAAAACATCCTCGGCATTTTTGCCCGACGTGGTCATGCCCATAAAGGTCTTATCGGAATGCTTCATGCTGGAATAGGTAATGCGCAGGTGTCGGTGGCTGATGGGGTGATCCATGGGCTCGACGATGTGGTGGGCGCTGGAGTGCAGCGCGGGCAACATGTGCGCCAGCTTGTGAAAGTTGGCCAAGTCTTCCAGGCCGGGCGCGCGCCGCTTGTCCTCCAAGTCGCGCAGATAGGGCGCGCCGGTCATGGGCACGAAGATTGATTTGTTGCCGCCAATTTCCACGTTTTTCAGCGGGTCGCGGGCATGATAGGTGATTTTGCTGGGAATGGTGGCGATGAGGTCGCGGACAAGACCTCGATCCAGATGAACCCGCTCACCGCGCACATCCGCGCCTGCTTTTCGCCAGTCCTCCAAAGCAATCGGATCACGAAAGACCACGCCGACGTCCTCTAGAATATCCATAGAGGCCGCGTCGATCTTGGCGATTTGCTCCGCGCTCAGCGGCTCAACCAGCGGGAGCCTGCGCTCAAGCTGCGGCAGCATGTGGGTATCGGGTGCTTGGCGCAGTGCCCGCAGGGCAGCGCGCCCACCGACACGCGGTTCGCTGCGATGATAGCCTGTCGCTGCGCTATCGCTGCCTTGTTCTGCCATGCTCGTTTGTATCGCCATGGGTGTTTCCCCGGACCTGTTCAGTTGCATACAATATGTATACGGTGAGCCATTGCTGGATATGGCGCAAGCCATTCTACGACACGAAGGGTCGGAATGGTGGCTTGTTGGCACCGCAATTTGCCTTAGGGTGATGGACGAGCACGCGCACCGACAGGAGGCGGCTTGTGGGCACCTGGTTGGTCGCCTGGCACCAGTGGCGAAGGCTTGCCCCAGGGAGACCGGGTAAAGCGCTAAGGAGATTGAACATGATAATTGACTGCCTTCAGTATGCAAATTGGTCAGAAAAGATCTTCCGACAAATGCGCGAGGGCGGCGTCAATGGCGTGCATGTCACGATCTGCTATCACGAAAATTTCCGGGAGACGGTGCTTAATATTGAGAAATGGAACCGTTGGTTTGAGGCCTATCCCGACCTGATTTGCCATGCACGCACGGCTGGCGATCTGCGCCGAGCTAAGGCCGAAGGGCGCACTGGTATTGTCTTTGGTTTCCAAAACTGTTCACCAATAGAAGACGATATCGGCTTGGTGGAAATCTGTCATACCCTGGGCGCGCGCTTCATGCAGCTTAGCTATAACAATCAGTCCTTGCTGGCCACGGGCTGCTATGAGGCTGAAGATCCCGGCATTACTCGCATGGGCCGGCAGGTCATCAAGGAGATGAACCGCGTTGGTCTGGTGGTCGATATGAGCCATTCGGCTGAACGATCGACCCTGGACGCTATTGAGATTTCCGAGCGCCCGATCGCCATCACGCACGCCAATCCTGCCTTTTGGCACGCCGCACGCCGTAACAAGTCTGATGCTGTGCTGGCGGCTTTGGCCGACAGTGGCGGTATGCTGGGGCTGTCGCTCTACCCCCACCATCTGAAAGACAAGTCGGATTGCAGTCTGGAGAGTTTCTCGCGCATGGCGGCTGACCTTGCTGAACGCTATGGCGTCGGCTTTTTTGGTATCGGCAGCGATCTTTGCCAGGACCAGCCCGACAGCGTGGTCGAATGGATGCGCGTTGGCCGGTGGAGCAAAGAAATCGACTATGGCGAAGGCTCTGCGAGCGATGCGGGCTTTCCGCCGCAGCCTCATTGGTTCCAGGACAACCGCGACTTCCACAACATCGCGGCGGGCTTGGCTGAGGTCGGCTTCAACGCACAAGAAGTAGAGCAAATCATGGGCGAAAACTGGCTGACATTCTATGAAGCCTCGTTTGGCCCGAAGGAGGCATCATGAACGCAAACGCGATTACCTGCCGCGAGCCCGATACGGTCATGGGGCTCAAGCGAATCGGCGCTACTTTTCCATCGCGCCTGTCGTTTATGCCAGCACTGCTGCGCCGGGCCGCGCGCGAGGGGTGGCGCTTCGAAGAACCTGTTGTTGCGTTGGACGAAGAAAGTGTCGGCCACATCTTGTTGAGCGTCAATACAGGGCAAAACGTCTATACGCTCATCGGCTACGCCCACCGCTTGGCGCCAGAGCAGCGATCAGATCGCGTGATTGCGACGGCCTGGGATGCGACCTTCACGCTGTTTGATGGGCGTCCGAGCGCCGAGGATGTCGCACGCTTGGCGGCCAACGTACCCAAGCAAGAAGCCGGGCGGTGTCAGACCAGCGAACTGGTTCTTGCACGCGCCAACAAGTCGGTTCGCATGTTCGAACACGTGGCGCAATCGCTGGCGCAAGGTCGCCAGCCTGACATGGCGATGATCCGCAAGGTTGGCTATCTGATGCGCACAACGGCTGTCTATGGCTCTGGCAAGTTCGGGGTCGCCGATCGCGCCAAAATCGCAGCTCGGCCAGAGTTCGCGGCCTCATTCCACGTTGAAATGTTGGCGGTCTATTTGATTAGGGAATTCAGCTTTCTGGTTGCCGAGCACGCGGCAAAGCAGTTGGGCGCAGAGCGTGCCGTTGGGCTCAGTTCTGACAGCAAGCGCGCGCTGGGCATTGGTAACGCAACCGGCCTGGGTATGGCGCCTTTTTTGATTAACCATCCTGGCTTGCTGCATGCATGGTTCAACAGCAAGGAACAAGCTCTAACGCGGGTCTGTGCGCAGGCAGAAACCAGCCGGGAGGCTTGGCAGAGCTTTTGTGGTTTGCTCGATCAGGTCCGTTGTCACGTCGCGCAATGGCGGGTAGGCGATCAGGCCTATCAGCAACGCATCGCGACCTTGGAACAAGAGCTAGGCGCGCTTCAGTCTTGGTGTGATCGCGGCCAACCCAAAGCATGGCGCACCGTCTTAGACTGGAGCGTAGACAAGAGCTTGGATTGCCAGGAGCTCGTCGTGAGCCTGTTGATCGACGGGCACGGCGACTTGGTAGATGAGCTGGTGGATCAGCAGCGTGCGCCAAGCGAAAGTTGCCTGCTGGACGCGGCAATGCCGTTGGCAACGCTTGTTGATTGGCTGGACGAGTACTACACCTGGGCGCTGGCCTACGATTTTGACCTGCCCGAAAATCAAGCGCGTTTTTGGTACACCAGCGAAGAAAAGCTGGAACCTCGCTATGGTTTTCGCTGGGAAGAAGAGGGCAGCGAGTGGGAAATGCCGCTAGCGGTGGCGCGTGACGTTGCGGCGCTGTATGACGCCATCCCGCAAGACGTCAAAGATTTGAGCTGTGGGGAGTTCTTGGCGGACAAGCCAGCGCTGAGGGCGGCGGCTATCCGGGTCCAGCAAAACGTGCTGCGCCCCTTCGCTGAGATCCGCGGTAACGTCATCGCCGACGATTGCTTGCCGATCGATTTGCTGCGCGCCAAGTTAGCTTTCTTCGGGGCCGCCAAATTTGATCCAAAGTCCGATCTGTGGACGCGCATAAATATGTATCAAGGCGCGCCTCTGCCTGGTGAGCTGGCCGCCGATGCGGGCAAGCCTTGGTATTTTTGCGTCTTGCCGCAGTTGGAGGATGCCGCATGAGCAACTCAGAAGTGATCCACTATTCCGCCAATGAACTCACCGCGCTGGTCGAGCGCGCTATGCGTGGCTATGGCTTGCCACTGGCCTATGCCCGGCTGATGACGGCGGCAGCCATTTGGGGAGAGCTGCTCGGTCTTTCTGTATTGCCCACGCTGGCGGAAATCGCGCAAGGGCCGGGGCTGGCCGCCCTGGCCGATCAAGCAATTCGCCTGTGCGATCAGATTTGCGTTGATCACCAGTTGGAGGTTGCCTCGGCGGCCGGGGGTCAGGAAGACGATGCAACCGTATCAGGTCGCAAGCGCCTGTTGGCTTGTGCCTTGGCCCAGTGCCCGGTGGCAGAAGGGCGCCTGCTCTATCTTGAAGCCGGAGGCTACAGTCTGGCCTTAGGCACCGATCAGCATTGGTGCGCGCCAGCCGGGCAGGGAAGCGGCCTGGTCGCGCGTTGGATGTCGGCGCAAGAGGCGGAGGGCCTGACGGCGCTTGGCGGCTATCGCTCTTTGGCTGCTGTCATAGAAGAGAACCACAACCAAGGCCTGCCGGTTGATGCTGAGGCGGTCATCGCGCCGCTGGCGACTTTGGCCCATCGTGTCTACGTCCCGGCGACCGAAGCGTCGCGCCAGCAAGCCGGGGCAGGGGAGACCGACAACGACTAACACGAACGCCACGCCGCAGTGACCGCATTGCGCTTTGCTAGGCGGTTGCAATACACGTCAAATCACTGCTTGGCATGGCTTGGAGCGGCTCGGCTTTGGTATAAGCCGGCAGCCGACGGCGCTCGCTGGAGAGCAGAAAAAAGCCCCTGCCCGAATTGGCAGGGGCTTTGTCGTTTTGAGGTTTTCGGGAGGGGCGGGCTAGCTGCGCAGCCGCTCGC
>JAUIHE010000081.1 GCA_030432195.1 Alphaproteobacteria bacterium | reverse complement strand
ATGATCAACCACCCAAGTATGCGTCAATAACCTGTTGGTTCGACCGGATTTCATCGGGCGAGCCTTCCGCAATCACTGCGCCTTCGGCCAGCACGATGATGCGGGTGCACAAGGACATAACGAACTCCATATTGTGTTCGATCACCACAAAGGTGGTGTTGTGCTCGCGGTTATAGGTTTGAAGACGCTCTTTCAAATTGGCCAGCATGGTCAGGTTCACACCGCCTGCGGGCTCGTCGAGCAGCACCAGCGAGGGCCCCGCCATAAAGGCCATGGCCGCATCCAGCAGCTTTTGCTGACCATAGGACAAGCTGCCCGCCTTTTCGTCGCGCAAGTGCTCCAAGCGGAAGAAGCGGATCATGGTCTCAGCTTGCGGCGTCAGCCCCGCGTCCGAGGCACCAAAGAGGCGCGAGAACATGCTGCCATGGTGCTCTTGACCCGCCAGTATGATGTTCTCCAGAACGCTCATCTCTGGAAATACGGAGAGCTGCTGAAATGTGCGGCCAACGCCAAGCTTGTTCAACGCCGCCGCCCGCGTACCCGCAACGGACTTGCCGTTGACATAAACTTGGCCCTGGTCTGGGGTCAATTGCCCCAAAACACAGTTGAACAGAGTAGACTTTCCGGAGCCATTGGGGCCAATCAGGCCCAGGACCTCGCCTTGCTGCACATCAAAGCTGACGTCGTTGACTGCTTTGATGCCACCAAATGACCGCGAAATGTTGCGCACCGATAGAACGGACTGGCTCATAGCTGCGCCCCCTTCTCCATATCTTTGCGCACCTCGGGCTTTCGCCGGAATAGGCTTAAGAACTTTTGGCCGAGCCCCATCAAACCTTGTGGCGAATAGACCATCAACACGATCACCAGAGCTGCGTAGATCATCAGGTAGTAGCCCTCTGTAAAGCGCAAGAACTCAGGCAGAATGATCACGACTGCTGCGCCCAGCATGGGGCCGAAGAAGAAGCCTGCACCACCGACAACGACCATCAGCAAGATCTTGAGCGAATGGATCAGTGAGAAAGAGCCGGGCTCGATGAACTGCACCAGCGGCGCCATAATCGCGCCTGCCAGCCCCGCAAAGGCCGAGCCAATCGCAAAGGCCAACAGCGTGATGCGGCGGGTATCGACGCCCAGGCTCTCGGCGCGGATGGAATTCTCGCGCAGGGCTTTGAAGGCGCGCCCCCAGGGCGAATGCACAATCCACCAGAAGACAAAAGCCGCGATGACAAACAGAGCCAGCACAAGATAGTAGAAGTGCAGCTGCGGCATGGTCTTGAAGCCGAAAAACTCAGGTCGCGGCATACCAACCAGGCCGAAGGAGCCGCCGGTGATCTCTTCTTCGTTGCGCAGCACCAAGAAGACGATGGTGTTAAAGGCCAGCGTGACGAAGGCCAGAAAGTGGTGTTGAACCCGCAGCGCCGGATAGCCCAGCACCAGGCCGATAACGAAGGTGGCACCGATGGCCGCCAGACCGCCCAGGACCCAGTGATAGCCAGCCAAAGTCACCAAAGAGGTGACGTAGGCACCGATGCCAATGAAGCTGGCTTGCGCCAAGCTGACCTGGCCCGCGTAGCCCAGCGTCAGGTTTAGCCCCATAGCTGCGATAGAGAACATCAGCCAAGAGCAGAGCACATAGATGATATAATTGGTTTGCCCCATGGGAGCCGCGATCAAAAGACCGATGCCGATCAAGGCAAACAGAAGTGTCTTGATACTCATACTGCGCGGCCCTCCGATGTGCCTAGCAGGCCTTGCGGGCGCACCATGATGATCAAGATCAGCAAGACCATGGGCACCGCCTGGCGGTATTCAGCAGAAATATAAGCAGCGGACAGGTTGTCGATGACACCAATCAACAGGCCGCCGACCAGCGCGCCGCGGATTTGGTTAAAGCCACCTACTATGGCCGCGATAAAGGCGACCAGGCCCAGAACCTCACCGTTTGAGAATTTGGCCAGATAGATCGGGGTAATCAGGATCGAGGCGATGGCCGCCAGCGCGCCGTTGATCAAGAAGGTGTAGAGTACCATGCGCTTGATATCGACGCCCAAGATTTGCGCCACTTGCGGGTTTTGCGCCGTGGCCTGCATGCAGCGCCCGGTCCGTGTGCGGCCCAAGAAGAGTTGCAAGCCGACGATGGTTCCCATGGCGATGACGAAGTTGGCAATATCGGGGATCGAGACGGCAGCGCCAAACACCGTCATAACGCCCTCGGGCAACAGGCTTGGAAAGGGCTGGCCCAGGGGGGAATAGAATTCTTTAACGGCCTCTTTGAGCAACAGGCCCAGCGCGATGGTGGCGATGACCAGCGGCAAGGTGCCGTGCTGGATCATGGGCTCGACCACGAGCTTTTTGAACAAGGCGCCCAGAATGAGCACCGACAAGAAGATAGCGAAAATGATTGCCAGCCACAGCGGCAACCCTAGCTTGACGCTGAGCGCCAGAACCAGAAAAGCCGGGAGCATTACGAACTCGCCCTGCGCAAAGTTAATGGTTTGCGAGGCTTGCCACAGCAGGGTAAAGCCCACCGCCGCCAGCGCATAGATCGACCCGGCGGACAGACCAGAGATCAGAATCTGTAAGAGTTCTGACATGCTGCTTGCCTTTCTCAGTGAAGGAAAAGAAGGGGAAGGCAGCCTCAAAGGCCGCCCTCACCCTTGGTTATGGCTTAGTTTGCCGGCAGAGTCTTGGTGATCTGCTGCTTGCCGTCAACGACCTGGACCAGGAAGCTCTCACGAGAGATTTCGCCGGTGTCGTCCCAACACACGTCCATCAGAACGCCGGGGTGGTTGGCTGCATCCAAGCACAGGCCGTGCATGGTGTCGGCAAACTTCTGGCGGTCGAATGAACCGATCATCTCGGTGACGTACTTGATAGTGTAAACGCCCAAGTAGCCTTTGATCGCGTTGTGGTCAGCGCCGTAGCCGAACTTGGCTTCGAACTTAGCAGCCATGTCCTGGATCGCAGGGATGGGTGCTTCAGCGGTCAGGCCCACGTGGCTTGCCACGCCGTTCGCAGCGCCGCCAGCCAGGTCGATCACCTTTTGCGATGCAATCACGGTGTCGCCAACGATCGGCAGACCCAGGCTTTGCTTGTCAGCTTCGATCAAGAAGCGCGCAGACTCTTCTTCGGTCATGTAGGAGAAGACAGCATCAGCGCCAGAAGACTTCAACTTGGCAACGTCTGCTGCGAAGTCCACTTGAGCTTGCTCAGTCGGAATGTCGGCGACGATGTTGATGCCAGCAGCTTCTGCGACTTTCTCAAAGGCATCGTGACCGCCTTTACCGAACTCGGTGTTGGCCCAGATAACCGCCACGTTTTGCGCGCCCAGGTCGTCTTTGATGTAAGAGCCCAGCTTCGGCAGACCCTTCTGTGCACCAAAGGCGGTACGGAAGATGTAGGGGTTGCCCTTGGCGGTGATGGTGGGGCTCTCAGAACCGGTTAGCTGGGGCATGCCGTTCTGCATCGCAACCAGCATGTTGACAACGGTTGAAGACGAATAAACGGTGCCCATCAGCACGTAGGTTTTCTCGTCGATCGCCTTTTGCACCATCGCGCGGCTGTTCTGGGGGTCGGTTTGGCTGTCATAAGCCACCAGATCGATCTGCTCACCCAAGATGCCGCCGTCAGCGTTGATTTCTTCAACGGCCATCTTGATACCATCGTGCCAAACGGCGCCTGCGGCCGCACCAGCGCCAGAAAGCTCTGCAACGTCAGCAATGCGCACCTGAGCGCTTGCCGCGGTTGCGGTCAAAGCTGCGATAGCAGCGGTTGTCATAGCTAATTTACGGATCATTTCAGTCCTCCCTGACAAATCCTAGTTAAGGTTCAGTGTGCGAAGAGCGTCGATCAACAACCCTTCTTGCGCCTGAAACATGCCTAGCCCAGGCATGGTCCGGCATCCCTTGGCCATGGCCGCCTCGATAAAAGGCGAGCGCTCTGGCTTCGTGATTGGGCAGGCCGCAAATTGGCCCGAATGCAGCTTGTCGATATCAACCGGATAGGGGTCGCCTGCGCGCATGCCCAGCGGCGTTGCGTTGGCAACGATATCAAAGCCGCTCGGATCGCTGGAGCCAGCCTCGACCTGTCCAGGAAAGGCCTCGCTCAAGCGCGCGATCAGGTCGTCGCGGCGCTGATTATCAACATCATGGATCGCTAGGCGCTTGGCACCGCGAACCAAAAACTCATAGGCAATGGCAGAGCCCGCCCCGCCTGCACCGACCAGCAACACGGCTTGGCCGTCAATATCTCCGCCGCGCTTTTCTATGCCAGCGACGTAGCCCATGCCGTCGGTATTGTCGCCATGCCAGAGGCCGTCCACCCGGCGCATGACATTGACCGAACCCGCGAAGTAGGCGCGCTTGCTGGTCTTGGCGCAATGCGCCACCATGGCCTGCTTGTGGGGCACCGTAATCACCAAGCCGGGCGAATTTTGCAAGGCCGCCAAGCCCTCCATAAAGGCTGGCACAGCCGCAGCAGAGATATGACCAGGCACCACCAAGGTATTTTCACCCAGAGCCGCAAAGCGCGCAGACAAGAGGCTGGGTGACTTCACTTGCGCAATGGGATCACCAATGATGAACACCACCTGGGTCTCGCCATCGAGCCTGCCCAGATTGGCGACTGCAGCGCCGCTGTGACCTGCACCAGCAACAGCCTGAGCAGCAGCAGCCAAAGCGGGCTGTTCAATAAGCTGCTCTTTGATCTGAATGTCTGCGGCACTAGGCATGAGTTGCTGTTCCTGTTTCCTCGCGAGTGCCCTGGTCTTTTGCGACCTTGAGAAGACTACTCTTGGTAAGATTACTGCGCATTGGAGCGGGTTTTGGAAATGGATGAACCCGGCCAATAATTGCACTATTCGTTCGCTTGAATGTGCCCGCTAGCCCGGCCCTGCGACCCCGCGCTGGCGGTAGTGCGCCAGGGTCTGATCCAAGCCTTGCTCCAGGTTCGTGACCGGCCAGGCCGACAAGTTTTTGGGCATAGGACTGCTGGCCAGATCCGCTGGAATGGTCAACGGCGGGCCTTCTGCGCTTATGTCTGCGATTGGGAAGCGTCGTTTGACTGCCTGGATGAAGGCATCCATGTCGGCGGTTTCGCCGCAAAGGGTATAGGCCTCAGCACCCTGACAGGGGGTTAGGGCCGCCTCGACCATGAGGGCTGCCACGTCAATCGTATGGACAAATCCAACGCGACCGGTGAATTCAATTGTACAAGGTTTGCCTTCCAAAGCGGCCCGAATTGCTATCGAAGGCCCAGCGGCTATGCCCGAGCTTTGCCCGGGCCCATAGATGACGTAGGGCCGAAAACCGACCGAGCGAATTCCGTGATCAGCGAAGTAGGCACGCGCCGATCCCTCGATCGCGAGCTTTTGCGCGCCATAGTGGGTCATAGGCCAGGGGTGGTGCGGATCGTCTGGACCGAAAATGCCCGACGATGACACGTAAGACAGTTGCTGAATGCCCTCGGCCCGAGCGGCTTCAAAGACGTGCAAGGAGCCCAGGTAGTTGATTTTCGCCGCCCACAGCGGATCACGCTTTGCCGCCACCGTCAGCACGCCAGCCAAGTGGATGATACCCTGGCAGCCTTTCGCCGCCGCTGCCACTTCGTCTTGTTGGGCAATATCGCCCACCCGAATTTCGACTTGGGATGCCAAGCCGGGCAGAATGTCCTCCAAGACCTCTGGGCGGGCCTGATTGTCAAAAATGCGCACGTCATAGCCGCGCTCAACCAGCATGCTGGTGACCCAGCGACCGACGAAGCCACAGCCTCCTGTGACGAGAATGCGTGTCATGATGCAAGCCTTTCAGCAATATCGCGCGAAGCGATGTACCCAAAGGTAATGGCGGGGCCGATGGTAATGCCCGGCCCCGGATAGACGCCGCCCATGATGGACTGCATGTCATTGCCGCAGGCATAGAGGCCCGGAATGGCAGCGCCCGAGGTATCGAGCAAGCGTGCCTTTTCATCTGCCGCCAATCCCGTGGCCGCGCCGATATCACCCGGCCACACGGCCACAGCATAAAAAGGCGCCGTTTCCAGCTTGCCGAGGCTCGGGTTGGGCCCATGGCTCGCATCGCCATTGGCCCGCTCATAGACCGTCTCGCCGCGATGAAAGTCCTGATCGATCCCCGTTTCGGCAAAACCCGCCATGCGGGCGACACTGTCCTGGAGGCCCGTCGCATCAATACCCAGCTTATCAGCCAGGCTTGCTAGGCTGCTGGCCTTGATCAGGTAGCCATCGCGCTCCAGCGCTTTAGCGCCCATGCCGCCCGGGCGCACCATGCCCAAGCCGTACTTTTGCAGCCCCTCGGCATCAGTGATGAGGTATGCGGGCAGTGTCCCGCTCGCGTATTGGGCCAGGGCGAACTCATGATAGGAGCGCGCTTCGTTGGTAAAGCGCTTGCCGTCTTTACCGACCGCGATCACACCCGGTTTTGAGCGATCAAAAACAAAATGCGGGAACACGGCCCAAGAGCCGTCCTTGCGTTGCTTTTTCGAAACCGGCGCCCAGTAAACATGCGAGGCCGCACCCTCGCCGTAATGCGCGCCAAGGCCAAGCGCCAAATCGTGCAATTCGCCAGTGTGTCCGGGAGCGCCCGGGCTGTGCTCGGCGGTCGGCTTTGGCAGCATGTCCTTGCGGCGCTGCGGGTGGCGGCCAAAGCCACCGGTTGCCAATATCACGCCGCCGCCAACCGACAGCGCGCTGCCATCAGCCAAAGTTAGGCGGTGGCCTTTGCCCTCGGGCGCTAGACTCACAACACGGGTTTGCGTGCGGATCTCTACGTCAGCTTGGCGCGCGGCCAACAGCAGGCGACCGATCAAGGCATTGCCCATAACCAAACGCGCCGAGCGTCCGTGCACCAGCCGATCCTTCACATAGCCTGCCACCAACCGCAGCGAATAGACAAATGAGGCTGGCGATTTGGTCATTGCCAAGAGGTGGTTGATGTCGTCGCGATCCACCATCAGACCGCCAAGAATTGTAAATTCAGGAATGGGCGGGCGCACCAGCGCCAAATCTTTGCCCAAAGCGGACCCGTCAAAAGGCTGAGGCTCCAAGGCCCGCCCGCAGGTCGAGCTGCCTTCCAGCTCTGACAGGTAGTCGGGATGGAAAAGGCGGGCGCGAAACTGCGTCACCGTCTGATCCATCAACGTGTGGATTGCTTCAGGCGCCGCCGCGACAAAGGCCTCCCTCACCGCCCGCGGCGAACGATTGCCGACCGCCTTGTCCAAGAAGGTCAGCACATTTTCTGGGCTGTCCTTCGCGCCAACCCCAGCCGCAAGCCGCGTGTTGGGCACCCAGGTGGTTCCCGCTGAATAGGCGCTGGTGCCGCCCAAGTATTCTGTACTTTCGATCAGCACCACCTTCAACCCGCGCAGCGCTGCAAAGCAGGCAGCCGACAAGCCTCCTGCGCCGCCGCCTATAACTGCAACGTCATAGTTTTGCAGGTCGTTGGAGACCGATCTGTCTTTGGTGGTTTGGCCCATGCGCCCGGCGTCCTCGCCCATAGGAATCAGGTTTGACCACAGCCATGTCAGAAATTTGAAAGACTTTCAAGTTTTAAAAGTTCTTCCATTTTTTATAAAGCTTTGCTAGGCAGGACGCCTACTTCCCCGAAGATTGCCCCACATGTCGAGCGCACTTGAAAAATCCCTTTCCATCTTGGAGCACCTAGCCGAGGCGCCTGGCGGCCTACAGGTCTCTGCCATCGCGCGGGCTTTGGACATGCCGGTCTCGGGTGTCCATCGCCAGCTCAAGGAGTTGGCGCGCTTGAACTATGTCCGCCAAAGCCGTGATCAAGGCGACTATGCGCTGACCATCAAGCTTGCCGCGCTGGGTCTTGGCTACTTGGGACGCTCAGGCGTGACCGATATCGCCCAGCCCATTTTGGATCGCCTGGCCCAAACCTCTCATGAGCTGGTGCGCCTGTCGGTGTTGGACGGCGACGGCTTGACCTGGGTGGCGGTGGCGCAGGGCGCTACGACGGGCCTGCGCTATGATCCCGGACGCGAGCAAGGCGTCAGCGTCCATCCGGCCTCTACCGCGGGCGGGCAGGCTCTTTTGGCCACCATGAGCGATGAAGACGTCTTGGCTCAGGTTGGGCGCACGGGACTAAGGCCCGCTGGCATGGCCGAGACGACAGCAGGCCCGGCCTCGATCGCCGACCTCATGCAACAGCTTCAAGACACGCGCCAGCGCGGTTACTCCATTGCTGTCAACTCCTATATTGAGGGCATGGGCGCTATGGCGGTAGCGGTGCGCGCTGGCGGCACGCTAGAGGGCGCGGTCCTGGGCTGCGTTTCCATCGCTGGCCCGGCGGTGCGCTTTCCCAAGAGCCGCATGGAGGAGCTGGCCCCGACCTTGTTTGAAGCCGCTCGCGAGCTGGGTGCCGCAGCGCCAGCCTCGCAGTTTTTTGCAGGCATGATGAGACAAGTCCCAGCAGCATGAGCAGGAACCACGACCAATCAGGCTACGATGTCATCGTCGTGGGGTCAGGCGCTGGCGGACTGGCAACAGCCGTGACCGCCGCCTACCACGGCCTGAAAGTGCTGGTGCTGGAAAAGGAGACTCACTTGGGCGGCACTACGGCTTGGTCGGGCGGCTGGCTCTGGATTCCGCGCAATCCCCTGGCCAAAGCTGCCGGGATTGACGAGCCCATAGAAGAGCCCTTGCGCTACCTGCAAAACGAGATCGGTGAGCGCGCGCAAGACCCACGCGTTCGTCGGTTCCTGGATGCTGGCCCAGCCATGGCGAACTTTTTCCAACAAGAGACCGCAGTGGCTTGGGTTGATGGCAACATCATCCCCGATTTTCACACCAGCCAGGGCGCCTGTGCAGGCGGCCGCTCCATCTGTGCTGCCCCCTTCGATGGGCGCGCCTTGGGGCCTTGGCTGGACAAGATGCGCCCGCCGCTGGATATGGTTTCGCTTTGGGGCATGGGAATTTCCGCCGGGCGTGACATGACCCGCTTCTTCAACTGGTATCGTGCGCCTGGCAACATGGCCTATGTCGCAAAGCGCCTTGGCAGACACGTATGGGATCTCGTAACCCGCAGGCGCGGCCTGCAGTTGGTCAATGGCAACGCCTTGGTTGCGCGCTTGCTGCGTTCGGCGCTTGACCTTGGCGTTGAATTGCGTTGCGACGCGCCGGTCACAGGCCTGATCGAAAGCAAGGGCCAGGTTTGCGGGGTTAGGAGCAAAGAACAAACCTTTGCAGCCAAGCGCGGTGTCGTCTTGGCCGCTGGCGGCTTCCCTCATGATCGCCAGCGCCAGAGCCAAAGCTTTGCCTACTTTGAGGCCTATCCGCGCCACCACTCGGCAGCGCCCGCCAGCAATACCGGAGATGGCCTTAGGCTGGGCGAGGCTCAGGGCGGCCATATAGAGGCGGGCTTTCGCCAACCTGCGGCCTGGGCGCCGGTCTCGCTGCTGCCTCGTCGCGACGGCAGCCTGGGCGCCTACCCCCACCTGGTCGATCGCGCCAAGCCCGGCATCATCGCGGTTGGGCCTGACGGCAAGCGCTTTGTCAATGAGGCTAACAGCTATCACGACTACATGTCGGCCTTGTTCGCTGCCCACCCGCAGCGCCCTGAAAGCTGGCTGATCGCCGATGCCAGAGCGCGGCGTAAATTCGGTCTGGGCGCCGTCAAGCCCTTCCCCTTCCCCGATGCGCCGCACCTCATGTCTGGCTATCTTTTCAAAGCCAAAACAAGAGAAGCGCTGGCCAGCAAGATCGGCCTGCCAGGCGATACTCTTGGCGCAACGCTCGATGCCTTTAACCGAGGCGCTAGCAAGGGCGAAGACCCTGCATTCCAGCGCGGCACAACGCCCTACAACGCCATCCAAGGCGACGCTTTCCACGCGCCCAACCCCAACCTGCGCCCGCTTGATTGCCCGCCGTTTTATGCGGTGAAAATTGTGCCCGGCAGCCTTGGCACCTTCGCCGGGCTCAGGACAGACAGCGACGCAAGGGTTTTGGACGCCGATCTCGCGCCCATCCCTGGCCTTTACGCCGTTGGCAATGACGCTGCCTCGATCTTCGGCGGTGCCTATCCTTCTGGCGGCATCACTTTGGGCCCAGCCATGACGTTCGGCTATTTGGCCGGCCGCGCCTTGGCGGGCCGCAACGAACTGGAGGAGACATGAAATATTTTGAACTCGCGACCCTCTCGACGGTCATTTTCGGCGCTGGCAAGATCGCGGCAGACCTGGAAGCCTGGCTGCAAGCAGGTCAAGGTCAACTGGTCGGTGCCTGGTTTTCTGACGTGGGCCAGCTGAACGAGGTCTATGTCTTGCGCGGTTTTGGTGAGGCCGAATCTCTGCTGGCCGAGCGCGAGCGTTTGGTGCGCGCCCAAAACCCTTTCGGCTGCATGGAGCACCTTTTGAGCTACGACTGTCAGTCTTGTCGCTCATTGGATTTCATGCCCACCCCACCCAGCGGGGCCCTTGGCCCGGTCTATGAGATCCGTAGCTATGGCATGAAGATGAACGGCCTCATGCCGACCATGGAGAAGTGGGAAGCCGCCCTGCCCAAGCGCAACGAATATTCGCCTTGCGTTGCCGCCTTCTATGGCATCGACGGCGCACCGCGCCTGACCCAGATCTGGCCCTACGAAAGCCTGGAGGCGCGCAGCAAAGCCCGCGGGCAAAGTGTCGCCGACGGCAACTGGCCACCCAAAGGCGGACCCGACTGGCTGTTGCCTGACATGACCTCGACCGTGGCCATGCCCATGGCCTTTTCTCCTTTGAACTAAGGCTGGCCCCATGACGCACCGCTACTCCATGGCCTATCTGACCGCCAACGGCCTGCCTCCCTTGGAGGCCATCGAGCTTGCGGCGCGTCTGGGCTTTTCCGATATCAGTTTTCGCTTGCTGCCCGCTGGCCCGGGCGATACGCCGCCTCCAATTTTGACCGACGCGGCCCTGGCGGCATCGGTCAAGGCGGCCCTGGCTGACACCGGCCTGGGCTTTTCCGATGCGGAGATGATCCGCCTGAACGAAGACACCAACCTGGAGCGGTTCAGGCCTTTCTTGGAGCGCATCAGCGATCTGGGCGCACGGCATATTTTGGTTGCAGGCGATGACCACGATCAGGCGCGCATCACCGATAGCTATGGCCGCTTGTGTGCCCTGGTCGCCGACTATGGCTTGACTGCAGATTTGGAATTCATGCCTTGGACCGCGATCAAGACCATCGCCGATGCTATGGAGTTGGTCGAGGCAGCAAGCCATCCGGCTGCAGCGATCTTGTTTGATACCCTGCACTTTGACCGCTGCGGTTCCAGCCTGGCAGAACTGGCAGCCATCCCGCGCGACAAGATAAACTACGTGCAAATCTGCGATGGCCCGCGTCCCTATGACACCGACGACGCGGCCATGATGGCGCTTGCTCGCACCGCGCGCTTGGTCCCTGGCGATGGTGATATTGACTTGGCTGCTATCGCCGACCTGTTGCCCGCGGATGTGCCAATCAGCGTTGAAGTTCCAAATGTCGCCCTGAGCCAAAGCGAGAGCATTCCAGCCTTGGTCGAACGCGCGCTATTGGCAACCAAACGCGTACCGAGGGACATGACGTCGGTTTAGGCTAAACCAGACCGAGCGAGGACGAGCATCGAATGCGTTTTGATGAATTCGCCATCATCATAAGTCTCGGTTGTATTGGGTTCATGATTGCCGTCACACAGAGATTGAATGTCTCTGTTCACACAAGAAACACTCCCTGTTGGCCAACTGCATTTCCCCGCTCTGTAGTTTTAATTCGTCCGAACAAGGTGCTGTTTTCGTAACGTATTTTGGAGCCTGGGTTCAATACGATTACATATTTGGCCGATTTTCGCGCGTTTCTCATGCCGCAATTTCACGCGATAGCGTTTTTGGTCTGCCGCCAGCCTGTCTAAGCTGAAGCTGGCCGAACAACGGAGCTGAACGTCAACTCAGAATGCAAGCTTGTACCGGGTGATTTGATGAGGATTCTAGACCTGCGATCGATATCCCTTCCGGCTTGCCGCATGTATCGGCCACGGCTGCACTTGAGCGCGAACCTCGACTTGCCGGTGGCGCTCGACCGTCGGCTTGGCGCTGCCGCCATTTGGCTCGCCCCAAACCACGCGCAACTCTTTACCGATCTGGGCGCTTTCCTCGTTCACGATGGCCAGCGAGATCCATGCGCGCTCGTTCGATGAATAGGCTGGCGTTATGGATACGCCGACCTGACGATCAGCCGACAAGACGCTATCATAGGGGTGCGCAGCATAATGCGCTGCGGGCATTTCCATATACTTGGGTGCCAACCCATCGGCATCCATCAAACCGGCGTAGATCTGAGCTACATCTTCGGCGTTCCACACCAGCGTCACCTTCTTGCGATGCGGCCCTTCGGCCATTTTTTCCAGAGCCGCGCGCCCGATGAACTCATGATCAAATTTCACAACCCGACCATAATCCAAGTCCCAAGGGGTGAGATAATAGTCTTCGACATTGCTGGACTGAAAACTTCCGCCCAGCGTCGAAACGGCCTCAAAGCTGTTGCCAGCGAGCCATTCGCGATAGGGCCGCATGGCCTCGCCAGTATAGATGGCAGGCAGTGGAGACGGCACCCAGCCGGACTCCGCCGCAGCAGAAGCATAGGCACGCGCTCCAATCTGGCGCAAATTGTACCTCCTACCAGCTTCTAACAGAGCGGCTTTGACCTTGGGCCCATCTTCAACCGGCCCCCAGAGCTCCAAGCCTTGTTCGCCGCCCATTCCGTGGCAGAGTGTTCGGGCTCGGCAGCCCGCAATCGTGATCTCACCCATGTTGAAAAATTTGGTCGTCAAGGGGCCGCCCTGGTTTACTTCGTTCAGAATATCCAAGGCTCTTGGCCCCTGTATCTCAAAACGGTAGGTCTTTCGCGGTTTGTCCGGATCATCGAGCGAACGTTGATCGCGCTCGCAGGTCACATCATAGCCGCCGGTTTCAGCATGAAATTGCAGCCAGTTGGCCAACACCGGCCGCCCAACGACGTTGACCTCCTCGTCTGCCAGGCCAAAGACAATTGCGTCGCCGATGACAAAGCCGTCGTAACTACAGCACACAAGCTGCTTGGCCTTGTTCCGTCCGAAGTTCTTGAAACTGTTGACGCCCAAATCGCTGAGAAGCCGGATGGCATCGGGGCCTTTCACATAGAGATCGGTCATGTGATAGGATTGATCCATCAGCGCGGCGCTTTCCCGCCAGGACCGCTGCTCTTCAATCCAGTGGCTAAACTCAGAGGGGATTGGAAAGGCGTAGCGACCTGTTTGGGCGTTTTGCATCATTTCGGCAATATTGCCTGCGGCCTTCAACTTGTCCTCAAGACTTGGCATGGTCATTCCTCCATTTGCGAAAATGCTTCTATTATTTTTAGTTGGGTGATTGTGGCTCTGTCCGCGCGGCTGCAATTTGAAGCTCAAGTT
>JAUIHE010000080.1 GCA_030432195.1 Alphaproteobacteria bacterium | reverse complement strand
GGGTATATTGCTCGTGGCCAGGGGTGTCCGCGACAATGAACTTCCGCTTGTCGGTGGCAAAGAAGCGATAGGCTACGTCGATAGTGATGCCCTGCTCCACTTCGGCCTGCAAACCGTCAACCAACAGCGCAAAGTCCAGGTTGCCTTCGCCCGTTGTTCCAAAGCGCCGCGAAGCGCTTTCCAGCGCGCTGACTTGATCGTCCAGCAGCAACTTGGAATCGTACAGCAGCCGGCCGATCAGAGTTGACTTGCCGTCATCGACCGACCCGCAGGTGATGAAGCGCAACAGGCCATTGGGCGCATCAACGAACAAGGGGACCTGACCCGCGCCGCCGTCTATAGGGTTTGTGTCGCGTTGGGGAGCTGTTGGTGCCATCAGAAATATCCCTCCAGCTTCTTTTGTTCCATGGATGCGTTCTGATCCTTGTCAATCAGGCGGCCTTGTCGCTCAGAGGTCCGGGCGATTTGCATCTCGCGCACAATCGCCTCCAAATTATCGGCACGGCTCTCCATTGCCCCTGTAAGGGGATAACAACCCAGCGTGCGGAAGCGGACCCAGCGCTGTTGAGGTGTTTCATCGGCGGTAAGGGGCAAGCGCTCGTCATCGACCATGATAAGAGCGCCGTCCCGTTCAATCACTGGGCGGGGCGCTGCAAAATAGAGCGGCACGATCGGGATATTTTCCCGCACAATGTACTGCCAGATATCCAGCTCGGTCCAATTTGACAGCGGAAAGGCGCGAATTGTTTCGCCTTTATTAACTCGCGTGTTAAATAGGTTCCAGATTTCAGGGCGCTGTCCTTTGGGATCCCACGTGTGCCCCTTTGAACGGAATGAGAGCACACGCTCCTTAGCGCGCGATTTTTCTTCATCGCGTCGGGCCCCGCCAAAGGCCACGTCAAAGCCGTAGTGATCCAAGGCCTGCTTGAGGGCGGACGTCTTCATAACATCCGTATAATGAGCGCCATGGTCGAAGGGATTGATGTTGTTCTCCAAACCCTCCGGGCTTGTGAAAACCCGCAGGTCCAAGTCATAGCGTTCGGCGGTCGCGTCGCGAAACGCAATCATCTCCTTGAACTTCCAGCGCGTATCAATGTGGAGCAAAGGAAAGGGCAATTTGGAAGGATAGAAGGCCTTCAGCGCGAGGTGCAGCATGACGCTGGAATCCTTGCCGATCGAATACATCATGACCGGATTGGCCATCTCGGCCACCACCTCCCGCATAATATGAATGGATTCAGCTTCCAACTGGTCCAAATGGCTCATCGGCGCGGTAATTTCTGATTGGAGCGCCTTCAGCCAGGTCAGCTCTTGAGCGGCTGCGCTCAAGGCGAACCGCCGAAATTGGCGGTCCACTTCGCGCTCAACGAGCCCTGAATCCTCAAGGATCTTCAGGTGCCGGCTGAGCGCAGGCTTAGAAATAGCAAAGGGTTCAGCCAAGTCGCTGGCGCTGGCCCCTGGCGCTTTGGCCAGATATTCCAGAACGCTGCGACGCACGGGATCTGCCAGTACGGCATGAAGATCATTTTCATTTAACATAAATCTTAGTTAACACAGTTGTTAACTAAAGCAAGTACATTTTTGAATGCGCTGCTGTCGATCGCCCCGACGGTCCCTTTGGTAGATTGGTCAGAAACGAACTAGGCGATTGGGCGAGCCGGGACGCCAGCAAGGCGCGAGTCTGCACCATGATTCTTAATGACAACGGCACCGGCAGCCACCAGGCTCCCGGGCCCTATTTCCACCCCAGGTACAAAGCGAGAGCCCACGCCGCACAGACTGCCAGCGCCGATACGCACCCCTCCCGCAAGCGCACAACCCGGCGCAATATGAGCAAAGGCACCAATAGCGCAATCGTGGTCCACACAAGCGCCAGTGTTTATGATCGCACCCTTGCCGATCACCGCATCTGCGTTGATGACCACCCCTGGCATGATCAGGGCACCGGCACCGACCGCCACCGAGGGCGCAACGACAGCATGCGCGCTAATCGCTGCTGGCTGGCCGATTTCGTGTTGATCCAACAGGCCGGATATCCTGGCCCGCACGTTGTTATCACCAACGGCGATAAAAGCCGCCGCCAGTCCACGCTCTTCAATCCAAGTCGCGGCATCCTGGCAGGCAATGACCTCAACGCCGTTGCAAGTTCTGGCGGTCTGATCGCCCTTGGTATCCGTTGTGAGGCAAGCAACAATTCGCCATTCTTGTTCGCGCAGCACGTCAATGCAAACTTTGGCGTGCCCGCCCGCGCCCACCATGGCGATGTCTCGGCCTTGTCCTTCACTCACCACTGCCTCGCTGCTGTTTTGGTCTTGACTTGCGTTCATGTCAGTTCATCGCTGATTTGTGACTTCTTGATCGCTGTCTGTCGAGATACTTTTCTGCCTTGGTGTGTCTGACGTTATTTCGCGACTGACGAATTACCTCGCCGAGCCTACAAGGCTTGACTTCTTTGATGCCTGCGCAACGTCGCTAGTCGAGGCCTAGACGCACCAGGCCCGACCAAGCGACCAACAAGAGATGAAGGAGACCTATATGTGTGATTTGGATGGTTGCGGCCCCACCGTTGACATGCCGCCCATTGAGCTTAACGACGGCCAGCGCCGCGCTTTTTTGGCGGGCCTGGCCAGCTTGCCGCTCGCCAGTGTGCTGGCCTTCCCCGAGCTGGCGCATGCCGCCGGAGAGCGAACCCAGATGATCGCCATGGAAGGCAGCGACGGCACGCCCTTTAGCGGCGCATTGGCACTGCCACAGGGCGATGGCCCAGCTCCGACGCTGATATTGATCCATGAATGGTGGGGACTGAACGATCAAATCAAAGCCGTGACCAAGGAATTCGCCGACCTGGGCTATGTGGCCCTCGCGATTGATCTGCATGGCGGCAATGTCGCCACCACTCCCCAAGAAGCCCGCAATCTTACGCGCGCGATTGACCCAGAATTGGCCACCAATCAACTGGTGGCCGCAATCGACTATCTTCGCAAGCACCCGCGTTCTAACGGCAAGGTTGGCACGGTTGGCTGGTGCTTTGGTGGCGGTTGGTCGCTGAGAGCTTCATTGGCAACGCCAGTCGATGCTACAGTCATTTACTATGGCAATGTGGTCAAGTCGCCCGAAGAGTTGGCCAGCTTGAACGCGCCTGTCCTGGGCCACTTTGGCACCCTTGATAACAACATCAATGAGGAAATGGTGTCGAGCTTTAGCGACTCCCTCGCCGCAGCTGGAAAGTCGGATCTGTTTACCGCGCATTGGTACACGGCCAACCATGGCTTTGCCAATCCAACCGGCTCGCGCTACGACGCCGAGGACACCGCTTTGGCTTGGCAACGCACGCTTGCGTTCTTTAAGCAAAACCTGAGCTGATGGTGAGCTAGCGCGCCCGAGTGCACGAGCCAGCACTCTATGCCCTGCTGGGCGCACGGGCCGCAGCCTACAATACCGAAAAGGCCAGAGGACGGGTCCCCTGGCCATTTTCCTTTGTCTGTCGAACCTCTTCGCTTCGGGCCGCGCCACCAGCCTCGCCACCAGCCTCGCTACGGCCTCTCTACGCCCTCATCAAGCGGCGTAAGTTGCGCGCGATGCCAGCCTCAGTGATCGGCAGGCTTGATAAAGCGATCGTTGCGCAGCTCGTTAAAAGCGGTCATCAACTCTTCGCGCGTGTTCATGACAATGGGTCCATGCCAGGCGATCGGTTCGCGTATGGGTGCCCCCGCGATTAGCAAGAAGCGAATGCCCTGCGGCCCGGCCTGCACCTCGATCTCATCACCGGTGCCAAAGCGAACCAGGGTCCGGTTGCCGGACATGTCGCGAATATTCAGCTCTTGACCCAAGACTTCTTTTTCCAACAGCACGCCTTGCGGAGCCGACGAGTCGGTGAACTTGCCCGAACCATCAAAGACATAAGCAAAGGCATTGCGGTAGGTATCGACCTTGAAGCGCTTGCGCAGCCCGGCGGGCACAAAAATATCCAGATACAAGGGCTCGGCAGCCACGCCATCAACGGGGCCGGTCTTTCCCCAGAAGTCACCCACGATAATTTTGACCTGCGCTCCGTCGTCGTCAATGACCTCTGGAATGTCCTTGCCGCCGACATCCTGATAGCGCGGCGCCGTCATTTTCAAAGCGCTTGGCAGGTTGGCCCAAAGCTGAAAGCCGTGCATCTTGCCTTGGGCGTCGCCACTTGGCATTTCTTGGTGAAGGATGCCCGAACCTGCGGTCATCCACTGCACGTCACCAGCGCCCAAGCTGCCTTGGTTTCCAAGAGAATCGCCGTGTTCAACCTGTCCTGCCAACACATAGGTAATGGTCTCAATCCCCCGGTGCGGATGCCACGGAAATCCAGCGCGATAGGCCGACGGATCATCGTTGCGAAAATCGTCAAACAGCAAAAAGGGATCATGGGTTTCGGGGCGATGAAACCCAAAGGCGCGGTGCAGATGAACGCCTGCGCCTTCCATTGTGGCTTGTGCTTGGTTCGTCGAAATTGCGGGTCTGATAGACATAAGGGTTCCTTGAACGTGAACACGCGCTGACTGCTGTTTGCAGTTCTTCCTTACATTGGGCTGACCCAAGGGTCTGTCAACAAGGGCACCGATCAAACCAGGCCAATATCGGCATCGAGTCTTGCGCTGAGCTGTAGGGCTCACCCCATTCCAGAGTAAGGTTTACCATGAGCAGCACCCGCCACCCGCTATCTTTGTTCGGCACAGCCAATCATAGGCTCAAAGTCCTATACGCAGGGTTAGGAGCCTCAGAATCAACACAATTTCGCTATGATCTTAGATGGTCTATACCGGTTGCGGGAAGGAGGCCCGTTGTGCACACCTTGGGCTTTGAGCCATGTTGTTAGAGCGCCAACCTGCTCGTCAGACGACGCTCAAAGTTGTCCGAGCGCGCCCCGAACACCGCGACCAAGCACGCGCTATGGCCGACTGTTTGTCCGCGGCATTTTCATCCGGCATCTGGGAACAAACCCCGATGCCCGTTGGCAGCCGCGATGATCCAGCCGGTGCGCTGGGTGTCTTGCACAACCTTGGCCCGCAGCCGATTGCCGTTTGCGCCAAACAAGCCGATCCCGATACCGCGCCCGATAGGATCAACGGGGGCGTTGTGGGTTGCGTTGTCGGCGGGATCATGGATCAGCGCGTCATCGATGGCTATCAGCTCGCCGAATACGGCGCACAGCCCGGCGATGGGCTGTTGGCCTTTATCGGCATTGTTCCGCAAGCCCAAGGACGCCGCTACCTGCCGATTGCCCCTGACCTGTTGACCAGCAATTTTTCGAATGCGCGCAGCCCAAGCCTAGCTCGACATCTGTTCACCTCCTGGCTCAAGTCGCCTGTGCTGGAGGCCTGCCCACGCCTGTACATTCGCACGCGCCGTCGCATCGGGCCTATTCGCTATCTATGCGATCAGCTCGCATTCGAGTTTTGCGGCGATTTCAAAACCGTCTTTCGCGGCCAGCCACAAACCCGACTAGTCTATCGACGGAACAATCAGCCCAGAGACGTTGCATCACGATGACCAGACCAAGCAACGACACGCGCTTTTACATGCGCAATTTAAAGCGCGTTGTGATTTCCGGATCGGACCGCATGCTGTTTGCCGGTGGCAAGGGCGGCGCCCTCACACTTCGCTCCGAAGTCGTGAGCCAATGGTCCGCCCTGCTGCAGGCCTTGGTTGCACCGATCCAACTGTCGGAGCTGGCAAGCGCTGCCGCACTGCCCGATGATTTCTCACATGACTTTTTCAACCAGCTTGTCGAAACGGATCATATCGCCAGTGCGCACGACCCTCAAGCCCTGCTTGACGCCCGCCAGCTAAGTTTGACCGAAGCCCCCGCGTTTCACTTTGAAGGCGACGCCCTCGCCTGTCGCCACCTGCTGGTGGGCTGTTCCGGCAGCGTGGTGGCCGGGCTTATGGCCCAGACCCTTTTGAGCCTTCGGTTTTGTGGCTTCCAGGAGCAGTTGGACGTGCTGTTGACCACAACGGCGTCACGTTTCTTGTCACGTGACCTGCTGGAAGCCTATGGCATCCGATGCTGGCAGGACAGCTTTGAACGCCAAGACGGCATTCGCGTTCCCCATGTCAACCTAGCCTCAACGGCTGAACTCATATGCGTATTACCCGCTACCGCTGACGCTCTGAACCGCATTGCGCACAGCGCTTGCAGCGATTTGCTGTCCCTAACCATAACAAGCAGTCAGGCCCCGGTGCTGCTGGTCCCGGTGATGAATGCCGCCATGTGGAACAACGCTGGCGTTCAGCGCAACGTGGACCAGCTACGCAAAGACGGACGTTATATCCTGGAGCCATCCATCATTTTCGGTGCGGCCGAGTTCGACCGCAACGCGCCGCCCATGTATGGCGGCCACGGTTGTCTTTGGTCCGGCCCGCAAGGCCTGATTGCGGCGCTATCCGCCGTTGGTGCACAGCACACCACGACTTAGCGCTCGTCCCGCTTTGCGGCCCGCGCGTTCACGATCCTCCCCCCACCGCCGGAGAGGTCACAAACGCCTCTGAGGCGCTTTTTAGTCTGGCCAACAAGCATCTCTTTTATAAGACCAGCGCATTTGGTTAACTTGTTTCCCCTAGGCGCGCTCTATCAATCTGATATTTCCGCAAATGCGCCTTGCCGATCCTTAGCGTAATCCTGAGCGTTTGCTCGGGCGCTGATAGTGAGGCCCACCGCTTCGTGAAGGTGTCGATGGGGCAGTCGCCAATCCAGGTCTCGCCGGACCCATCGCGCCTTTCCGACAAGGTGGCACACCAGCGTCGGCCCGCCGCATCCGCAGCGATTGCGTTGGGCCCCAGGCTCCAGCACGTAAACCTGCTGGCCCGCCCCCCAAAATCACCCCCAAACATGGCGTCCAAACCACCCCTGCGGATGCGGCCGATCATGCTGTCATATCGCTGGTGCGCAAGCGCCGACAATTCGAAGGTGATTAATTTTTCGTTAATAATCATGCCACTATCAGCGCGGACACGCCCGACATCGGCCTAGAATTGCGCCAAAGACCCGCCCCGAACAGCCTAAACCCTGGTTTAGATTGCTAAACCGCCCGGCTAGGCTCCAATCCTAGATCGTTTCGCCCATATGCCACTCGCAGCCGCCATGCTAGCGACGAGTCAGTTCGACGGCATAGCCCGACAAGCCGCCGCTTCGACGAGACAAGCCCCCAAGACGCCGCGCGCTCATCTCAACGGCGACGCGCCAGCGCCCAGCACAAGAGGCGAAACGACATGCAGTTGCAGGTCATATACCCCGATCATCCCCACCGAGCCGCAGTTACCGCTTTTGTTCGCTCGACTTATCGCGGCCGTTATGGTGCGCGGCTGCCGGAACTGCCTGCCATGCTTTGCGCCCATTTCGACCTGCAAGGTCTCGCCAATTGTGCGGCTGCCCTGCGGTCGAGCAAGGACGGCTTCTTTTCCGAAACCTACCTGTCCGCCCCAGTCGAACAGGTCTTGACCCAGCAGACCGGGTTGGAGGTGGAACGGCGCGATGTGGTTGAGGTCTCAAGCCTGGTCAGTCGCGATCCGCGCGCTTGTTTGCCCTTTATCACCGCTTTGATCCGCCACGGCGCTAGCCTGGGTTTTGGCTGGACCTTCTTCACCGCTACCGAGCATCTCAGCCGCCTTTTGCAGCGCTTGGGATTGCCGCTGATTGATTTGGGGGCGGCGGCCATGGAGCGTGTCTCTGATCCGCGCGCCTGGGGGAGTTACTACGCCACCAAGCCGCGTGTCTTTGCCATTCACCGCGCCTCCGTCCTTACGGTCCTCGACCAGCGCTCCGCCCGCAAAACGGCCCGTGCGACCCCCCGCCCTACCGCCCAGATTGCAGTGCAGCGCCCCCTCAAACCTTGCCCCGCGCTGGCTTTTCTGGCCGCGAGAACACCGGCTCACCTGGCTTTGGCTGGCCTGGCTTCGACTGGCCTGGCTTCGACTGGCCTGGAGCGTGCTCATGTCTAACCTGATCCAAGCCCTGCACGACAATGCCCGCCAAAGACCCGAGGCTCTGGCCTTTTGTGAGGGCGATACAGCGCTGACTTGGCGCGATTTGGCCGAACGGGTTGCAGGGCTGGCGATGCGCCTCCAGGCCGAAGCGCAAACTCCCGAGGCCTTGGGGCTGACAGGCGGCAACAGCCTGGCTTGGGTCGTGGGCTTTTTGGCTGCGCAGGCAGCGGGCAAAACCCTGGTGCCGCTGCCCGCTTTTTTCAGCGACGAGCAAACCTGTGCCGTGGTGATGGACGCTGGCGTCACCCGCTTGCTGGTCAGCGATTCCACCCCATTGCCCGCCGCTCTTGACGGCTTGCCACGCCTTGCTGTGGAGGCAGAGCGGGCACCGATTGAGCGTCTAGCTCAGATGGCAGACCAGCCAACGCGCTTGATCATTTACACATCCGGCAGCACCGGCCGACCAAAGGGCGTGCGCCTGTTGCGTGGGCAAGCCGACTGGACCGCCGCCAGACTGGCCGCGGTGGCCAACGCAGACGCGTGCGACCGATATCTGTCCTTGCTGCCGCTGTCGATGCTGCTCGAAACCATTTGCGCGGTCATGATCCCGGTGATGGTCGGGGGGCAAAGCGTCCTAGCCACTGCGGTTGCGGCCCAAGTTGCCCAGGGCACCATGGCAGACCTGTGCCAAGTGTTCGACGCCGCCCAACCCAGCATGAGCCTCATGGTGCCCCAGGTCCTGGGTCTCTATACCAAGCAGCTGATGACCGCGGGTCAAGCCGCACCAAAGAGCCTGCGGTTCGTTGCCATCGGTGGCGCGCCGCTGTCCCCCGGCCTGGCTGGAGCCGCGCGCAAGGTCGGCCTGCCCCTATTTGAAGGCTATGGCCTGTCGGAGTGCGCCTCGGTCGTGGCCGTCAATCGCCCCGATACCAACGAAGCACCAGCTCCGGCCGGGTGCGTGGGTCTGCCCCTGCCCGGCCTGAACGTCAGCATCGACCAGGGCGAGATCTTGGTCCAAGGGCCTAACGTGATGGATGGCTATCTGCACGGCCAACCGGCGGGCGCGACTTGGCGCACTGGCGATATGGGCGCGCTGGACGCGGCCGGGCGCTTAACCATCTTCGGGCGCAAGGACAATCTGTTAGTCACGCCAACCGGGCGCAATATTTCGCCCGAATGGATTGAGGCCATGGTGAGCGCCGATCCGCGTCTAGCAGCTGCCTGCCTGGTGCTGAGCCCCAACCCGAGTGACGTTGCAGACGCTGATCTGACCATGATGGTAATACCACGCCCTGGACATCGCTGGTTCTTTGAGGCTAGTGCGCCGGACCTGTTGGCCTATGTGCGTCAAGCCTGCCAAAGCGCACCTGGCTACGCGCAGCCCAAAGCCGCCCTGGTGCTACCGATTGATCTGGCTCTGCGCCACGGCATTTTGGACCCACGCGGACGCCTCGACCGGGCTGCTGCCGCCCAATACCTCCCAGCTCTACTGCAAAAACCAACTGGAAATTCCATGCAAACCTATGACCTCTTGCTGCAAGAAACAGCCCCCGCTCGCGACCGCTTTATGTCCATTCCATTGGTGCAACAAGCCGTGACCAGCGGCGGACCTTTGCCGCTCTACATCGACTTTTTGACAGAAGCCTACCACCACGTGAAGTACACCTTTACGCTGCTGTCCCTGGCCGCCGCGCATACGAAAGACGAGGCCTATGAGGTCGCCTTGCTGGACTATATGGAAGAAGAGCGCGGCCACGAAAAGTGGATCTTAGACGATATCAAGGCCCTGGGCGCAGACGCCGAGGCCGTTGCCGGAGGCCAACCAAGCCACGCATGCCATCTGATGGTCAGCTATGCCTGGTACGCGATTGAACATATCAGCCCTTATTCCATGTTGGGCATGGTCCACGTTCTAGAAGGCCTGTCAGTGCTGTTGGCCGACCGGGTGGCGAGCGCGGTGCAAGGCGCGCTGGGCATCGATGCCGCCAAGGGCTTTTCCTATCTGTCAACGCACGGCTCCTTGGACGTTGAGCACACCCAGATGTTCAAGGGCCTGGTCAACGGTTTCGAAGACCAAGAGCGGCGGCAGACCATCATCGAAGCGACCAAAATCTTCTATCGCCTCTATGGCGCCATTTTTGAAGACCTGGGCGCAAAATACGGGATTGGCAGTCATGCGGCTTAAAGCACCGCTCAAGGGCAAGCGCATTCTAATCACCGGCGCGGGCTCTGGCATCGGCCGGGCGCTGGCGATCGAAGCCGCCAAGCGCGGCGCGGTCGTGGCCCTGGCTGGGCGCCGCCTGCAAGCCTTGGAAGATACGCGCGACGCACTGGTGGGCGACGGCCATCTGGCCATACCACTGGATGTCACGCAGACCGATAGCCGGGCTGAGCTGCGGATCGAATTAGGACGTGTCTGGGGCCATGTGGACCTGCTGGTCAACAATGCGGGTACCATGCCAGGTGGGCCTCTTAGCCAACTCAGCGATGAATCGCTTCAAGCGGCCGTCGCCACCAACCTTGGTGGCCCGATTGCCTTGACCCGCGACCTGCTCCCTTTGCTGCGGGCGGCCAATGGCGCCAGGGTGGTCAATCTTGGCTCCATGTTTGGTCAAATCCCCTACCCGCTTTTTGCGACCTATTCGGCGACCAAAGCGGGGCTCCGGGCGTTTTCCATTGCGCTGCGGCGTGAGCTGAAACCCCTTGGAATCGCAGTGACGCATGCGGCCCCACGCGCGACAATGACCGCCGCCGCCAGTCCGTTTCAGCGCTTGGCTCGGCCTTTCGGCATGACTTTCGATCCGCCTGATCGCGTCGCCCACCACGTCTGGAACCGCGTCGAACGCGGCGCTGATGCGATCTACCCCCGCGGACCAGAGCCCGTTTTTGCGCTGCTGCAAGCCCTGGCGCCGCGTCTGATCGATGCGGCTGTTCACAAACAACTGCTGCGCGCGCAGAGCGATGTTCCCCTATTCGCTGCTGGCGCAGACAGCAAGCTTCAAGGCACTGGCGCTGCGGCGCTTCCACCCAAGATCTAGGAGGTTCTTATGATGGGTCTATGTTTGACTTCTTATGCGCGCTGGTCGCCTAAGGTCTGGCGCTCATTGCTGGCGTTGGGTTTGCTGGCAGGTTTACTTGGCGCAACCGTCCTGGCGCCCGCCGCGCATGCCGACGCCTTGGCCAACGAAATCAACACGGTTGCCCGCCAGTGGGCCAACTACAAATACCTGAGCAAGTCCGTCGATGAGCAGCGGGTCAAAATGGCTCAACTCAACGAGCAGACCCGCGCCTTGGTTCAACGCTACCCCGGACGGGTCGAGCCGATGATTTGGGACGGTATTGTAACCAGCGAGCGCGCCTCGCTGACTTGGGGCATGAAAGCACTGGGCTTTGCCAACGCCGCGCGCGACGAAATGCTGGTTGCTGAGCGTATGGACCCCACCGCCCTGGACGCTGGTGCGCAAACCGTGTTGGGCGTGCTTTACTATCGCGTGCCCGGTTTCCCTTTGGCTTGGGGCGATCCCAAGGTCGCGCGGGCTTATCTGGAATCTGCGGTGCGCAACGCACCCTATGGCCGCGACGCCCATTACTTCTACGCCGACTTCCTCTATGAGCAGGGGGAATATGCCCGCGCTGAGCAGGTCTTGTTGCGGGCTTTGCAGTTACCCTCTCACCCTGAACGCCCCTTGTGGGATCAGATGTTTCCTCGGGTCATGCAGGGCCTATTGCAGCGCGTTCGCGCCAAAATGTGAGCCTGGCCTGGCAACGCTATGCCCAACGACACCCCCCTTATGAAACCAACCATGCCAAGGGCGCCCAGCCAGCTGGCACCGCTCTGGGACTGGCTAGGCTGCCAGCTGCATCACCCTCAGGGGATCGGCGGCGCTTGGATCGGGCGGGCTATGGCATTAGCCAATGCCCAACCGAACCACCTAGCCATCCAGGCTTTGGGCCTGCGACCAGGCGACCAGGTGTTGGAGCTGGGCTTTGGCCCGGGCTTAGCCCTACGTCACATGCAGCAGCGTTGGGACGCGCATTTTGTGGGCGTGGATCCTTCGCACGCCATGCTCAGGCAGGCAGAAAATCGCAATCGTCGCGCGCTGGCGGCCGGTCGTATGCGCTTGCACCAGAGCGATCTGGGCACCCTAGAACGCTTGGGGTACGGGCCCGCCAGCTTCGACCGAATTTTGGGCGTCAATGTTGCCTATTTCTTTTCCCCCGGTGGAACGGAGTTTCCAGCCCTGCACCGTCTATTGAAGCCTGGTGGACGTTTGGTGCTGTTCGTTACGGATCGCGAAACGATGCAGCACTGGCGCTTTGCCCAGGGCGCACATCACCATCTGTGGAGCGCTAGTGCTCTTCGTCAAGCTCTGGAGCTGGCAGGCTTTGCAAGCGGCGATGTCCACATCAACCACTGCAACTTACCGCTTGGGATTAAAGGCTTACTGGCTGTGGCTGAGCTACCAGTTGCCGATGATGTGGCGCCATTGAACCTTAAGCGCAGGTATCGGGATTGAGCTCAGCCGAACGCCCTTCCCGGTTCTCCGCACACGCAGAAAACTCTTTTGCCTATTTTGTGCCCTGCGCCGTACTGTGGGTCCGCATGCCGGAAGCCTGTGCTGTGCAGCCGGAGCATGGACTGAGCGGCCGGAGCATGGACTGAGAGCCCCGTTCACCAGCACCTTGACTCTAGCTGCCCGCATCTAGTTTTTTATTGGGTAATTTCAATAACTTGCAGGCAACTTGCTGCAAGATGGAGGCCCGAGCCGTTTGAAACTATTTTGGCAATATCAAAGACTTGCCAAAACGTGAGGGTCTAAGCAGCCTTTTGAATATTCGCACAAAGTCGCTGCGTGACCCTCACCAATAGAACGCAACCCCCGGCCAAGGGATCTTACTCGCCCAAACGTTTAAGCGCCTCTTTAGCTAATTGATCCCCCTGGGCAGCGGCTTTGCGGTACCACCGCACGGCTTCGGAAAAGCTCTGCGTGACGCCTTGGCCCAATTCATACCTATAGCCCAGTTTGGCCTGCGCCCGCGCATTGCCCTGCTCGGCAGCCTTGCGGTACCACTTCACCGCCTCCGCGTAGTCCTGCGTGACGCTTCGGCCATTCTCATACATAATGCCCAGGTAGGTTTGCCCCGGCGCATACCCCTGGTCTGCCGCCTTGCGGTACCACTTCACCGCCTCAGCTTATGCGTGCCTCCTCCTCGAAGCGTCTTGTTGTACCACTTCACCGCCTCCTCTTTGCTCTTCGTGACGCCTCGGCCATTCTCATACATGACGCCTAGTTTGGTCTGCCCCAACACATCACCCTGCTCTGCCGCCTTGCGGTACCACTTCACGGCCTCCACGTAATCCTGCGTGACGCTTCGGCCATTCTCATACATAATGCCCAGGTAGGTTTGCCCCGGCGCATACCCCTGGTCTGCCGCCTTGCGGTACCACTTCACAGCTTCCGCGTAATCCTTCGTGACGCCTTGGCCGTGTTCAT
>JAUIHE010000079.1 GCA_030432195.1 Alphaproteobacteria bacterium | reverse complement strand
CAATTGCTCGCGGGCCGTCAAGGGCGGGTAAGACAAAACTTCCTGTCCGGGCCGTGTTGAGCGCAAAATCGGGGTGAAGGGGCCGATCTTTGAGCCCTGCTTTAGAGTGATATGGCCGTTGATGCCTGCGTGACCGCCGATCATCACCATATCTTCAACCGTGGTGCTGCCCGCAATGCCGACTTGCGAAACGATGGTGCAGAGGCGGCCGATTTGAACATTGTGGCCGATGCTGACCATGGCGCCCAACTTGGATTGATCGCCAATAGTAGTGTCGCGAACCGAGCCGCGGTCCACGACGGTGCCAGCGCCCAGCTCTACGCCGTTGCCGATGATAACACGGCCATACTGGGGCAGGTTGACAATGCCTGTCGGCCCAGCGGTGAAGCCATAGCCTCGGTTGCCCAAGCTGACGTTGGAATGGATCAGGTTGTTGTCGCCGATGATCGCATAGGAAATCGAGCTGTTGGCACCAATCCAGTTACCCTTGCCGATGATAACATTATCTTCGATCACGGTATTGGCGCCGACCTTGGTGCCAGCCCCAATCTCAACGTTGGCGCCAATGACTGCGCCCGCACAAATCATAGCCCCCGGATCGACTGTGGCTGTCTCGTCGATGATGGCACGCGGATGAACGCCAGGGCGCACTTCCGGCCACTCGACAAACAGCTTAGCGCCCGCAAGCGCAAAAATCAGATAGGGCTGATCGCAAGCAATGACCGCAGATTCGGGTGACAGACCCGCAAGCAGCTCGGGTGTGGTCAGCACCAATCCCGCTTTGCTGCTCTCGATATAGCGCTTGTAGCGGCGGTTGTGTACCGAGACCATATCGCCCGGGCCCGCATCTTCGACCGCACTCACCCCAGTAATTTCAGTCGCCGGGTCCCCGTTGATAAGCTCACCGTCTGCCATGGCCGCAACATCGCCAAGGGTCAGAGGCTGCATTCGGGGGAAAAATCGCGTATCGGTCATGGCTGTCCTTACCGTCGTGCCTTGTCTGGTTGCTGGTCGCTTCTGTTCAGAAACGCAGCGAAATTCTGTATCGCTTTGATGGCTGCTAGCGAGCGGCAAGCGCTCTTACGCGCCTGCATACGCCGCTCCAAAAGCGAGCAATTATGTCTGACTTTTTGTCTGCTGACACAAAAACACCGACCCCTGGCAAGCCAGCGGTCGGCATCTTGTAGCGGCTAGTTGGGCCCTTGGCCAGCGCGCAAAGCGCGCAGCGGCGGTATTCGGGCCCGCCCCTGGACTTATCGTCTATTCTGAGGCAGGTGCTTTGCTGAGATCGGCCAACTCTGGCATTGAGACGTTCAGGCGCTCAATAGCTGAGGTGGTAACATCAAAATCGTCCGCCATCACGATAACAGCGCCTTTGGCCAACACCATATTCACACCGTTTTCGGCGGCAATCTCCAAAGCAACGGCGTTCAATGATTGCAGGATTGCAGCGCGTTGAACGCGCGCGTAGCGGTCCAGCTTAGCGCGTGCATCGACAACCTCAGAGCGGATCTTGTTGGCCTTGGCATTGATCTCAACGTTCTTAGCGCGAAAATCCTCTTGCGAAAGGCTCGAACGCTGCTCGCTCAGAGCTTTGGATTCGTCGCGCAGATTGGTGAGCTGCTCTTTGTTCCACTCGTCAATACGTTGACGTTCAGAGACGACAAAGTCGCGCAGCTTCTGGCCAACATCGGACTCGCGCACGGCGCGATCACGGTCAATGACCAAAACACGGGGAATAAAGGCCTCACCCTGCGCGAAGGCCGGCACTGCCAGGGCGTTTAAAGCCAAGGCAAGCAAAAGGGTTAGGGACGAAAGGCGCATGTCGCTTACCTACTCTTTTATTTTAGAATGCTCGTTGAATATTGAAGCGGAAGACTTGGGTGTCATCGCTGGTTTGGCTTCTCATGGCATAGCCGAAATCGAGCTGCAAGGGGCCAATGGGAGATGCCCAAGTAAGACCATAACCTATGGATAACCGCGGGTCGGCCGTATCGTTCATGGCTGTGACGCCTTGGTCCTGTCCAAAAGTGGTATTCACATCCCACAAGGCACCGGTGTCCATAAAGACCCTGCCCTTAATGCTGATATCCACCGGCAAGGGCACAGGGAAGCGAAGCTCCGCCGTTCCGCGGTAGAACTTCGAACCACCAACACGCTGCAAGGTATCACTGGCGATAGGACCAATGCCGGAACGCGAGAAGCCGCGCACTTGCAGCCCGCCCATTGTAAAGCGATCCGCGACGTATGTGCCTTCGTCATTGAAGGGCTCAAGCCAACCGCCCTCGCCTTCAAAAACCAGGGTAAAATTATCGTTAATCGGATAGTAGTAGCCTGCTTTTGCAGAATTTTTCAGGTAAGCGACGTCCCCGCCCAAGCCCGCAACTTCGGTTGCTAGACTGGCGACCCAACCCTCCGTCGGATCCGATACGCTATCGCGCACGTCGTAGGCAATGCTATGGCGAATGGACGAGCGAGTCGAGGTCGCGCCTTCGTCCGAAATGATGGCGCTAGTGTTGCTCTGTTCGATCGAAGAATAGGCAAAGTTATAGCGCCACGACTGGGTCAGATCGTCGATCAACTCATAGCCCGCGAACACGCCGCCGTTATAGGTTTGCTCTAGGTAGCCAGAGTCTTCATTATTAACCTCGCTAAAGCCGCCACTGACGCCCGCAGCCACATCCCAGCCCAGCAAATAGGGTTCGGTAAAGCTGAAATCGAAGGCGCGATTGTTCTGTGCCAGGTTGGCCGAGACACCGACTTTTTGCCCACGACCCAGGAAATTTCGTTGGCTGAGCGAGAAATTTGCCCCGAATCCAGAAGCATTCGAAAAAGAGCCGCCGACTTCGAAGGTCGCGGTTGAGGTCTCCTGCACGTTTGCATTGATGATAACGCGATCTTCCGCTTGCCCCTCTGTCGGCTCGATCTCGACTTTCGAGAAGAAGCCGAGGCGTTGAATATTGCGCTGGGCGCGCTTGAGCTTGGTTAGGTTAAAGGCATCGCCTTCTTCAAAACCAAAGCGGCGGCGAATTACGTAGTCGCGCGTACGATCGTTGCCGGTAATGTTGATTCGCTCAACGAACGCACGCGGGCCATTTTCGATTTTATAAACAACCTCAATAGTTTGCGCTTCTTTATCCCGTTTCAAGTCGGGCGAGACCTTCACAAAAGCAGCCCCGTTCTCATTGGCTGCTTCAACCATTTTTTCGACCGAGTCGCGAATCTTGTCTTCGTTGTAGTAAGCGCCGCGGCGGACCTTGTTTCGCCGCGCAATCAGATCGGTGTCCAGGCGCTCGATCTCATTTTCATAACGAACGTCTGCAAAGCGATAGCGCAGCCCTTCTACAATGGTGAAGGTCAAATAGAACCCTGCACGATCCGTCGTCAGTTCGCCGACCGAATCCACGACCTTTACGTCGGCAAACCCGTTTTGCCTGTAGAATTTGGTCAAAAGCTCGGCGTCAACCGCAACGCGCGTTGGGTCATAATTGACCATCCCGTTGGCAAATCGCCAGAAACGGCTCTCGCGAGACAAGATGACCTGACGCAAGCGCGTATCCGAATACTTGCGGTTGCCCACGAAGTTGATGCCAACGATTTTTGAGGGGTCAGACTCGATAATTTCGAACACCAGATCCGCGCGGTTTTGTTCCAGCACGATGATCTTGGGCTCAACCTCGGTCGCAAAGCGGCCTTGGGCTTGATAGAGGGACAGAATGCGCCGCACCGCATCTTGCACCTTGGATTTGGTAAACGGCTGGCGCGGGCGCAGCTGAATTTCTGACAGAAGCTCTTCGTCTTTGATCTTGTTGTTGCCCTCAAAGGCAATCCGGTTGATGACCCGCTGTTCTTGCACCAAAACAATCAGGGTGGACCCGCTGCGCTCTAAGCTGGCATCAATGAACAAGGTGGTCGCGACCAACCGTTTCAGGGCTTCGTTCAGAAGGCTGGGGTCAAAGGGATCTCCAACCTTGATCTGCATATAGGAAATGATGGCCTGACGATCGACCCGCCGGTTGCCGCGAACATCAATCGCGCCGATCCGGTCGGCCTGCACGCCCTGGCCTTGCCCCAATTGCTGGACCTGCGACTGCGCTTGTCCCGCTGGGATTCCGCCGGGGCTGGCAATCGTCGCCGGTACCGGCAAGCCTTGGGTGTATCCAGGCGAGCTTGGCACCAGCGCCGCAAGGCCGCCAACAACGACAATCGCGACCAGCAGCAATCCACGTGCTTTCGCGCACCGCGAGCCAAGAGCCCGGGATGTTCGCATCGGCGCAGAACGGAGTGCTGCCTCAGCCATCATTGATGCGCGGCATCCTTACCAAAGTTCAAATCACACACGCTGGGCTTGACCCCGCGCACCTCTTGAGCCGCAAACCGCAGGCTTCGACTGCTGCTAACGGGCAAATGTAGCCTTTTTGGGACTAGTGTTTGCGGACCAACAAATGCCGCCGCTCGCACTGCAATGTGCGTCCTAGTATCAAAATCAACGCGCCCTGTTCGCATGCTGCTATCCCTGACTCAAGTCAAAGATGTCACCGATGTTCAGATACAGCGCCAGTGCCACGATGAAGAAGAAGCCAATCGTAAACGCCAACTCTTGCACGCGCGCCGGCAGAGGCTTACCAACCACGGCTTCGTAGGCAAACATGACAAGATGCCCGCCGTCCAAAACCGGTATCGGCAACAGGTTAAGCACCCCAAGCTGGATAGAAATGAAAGCGGCAAAACTTGCAAGCGCCACCCAACTCCAAGGGATTTGCCCAGCGACCGAGGTGATTTTGACGATGCCGCCAAAGTCCTTGCGTTCAAGCTTACCCGCGAACAGCAGCTTGAAGGTCGCTCCAACATCCTTAACGGTTTGCCACACTTCGCGGCCTGCTTCGCTGATGCCCTCGCCGACGCCCATCGTGCGAAGCTCACCTGAGGCGAAGCCGAAACCCAGCGTATAAAGGCGTTGGCCGCTTTCAGGATCAATCCGTGTTTCTGGACGCCATTCGACATCGAATTCACGCCCGTTGCTATCAACGCTGAGCGTGTAGCTGTCCTTGATATTGGATTCCAAAAATTGCACCAGATCGAAGACCTGGCTCAGGCTTTTTCCGTCCACGGCGGTCAGCCGATCCCCTGCTTGCAGGCCCATTTGCGCGCCTTGGCTGCCCTCCTGGACCGCGCTGATGACCAGGGGATAGTCCGCGCGCATGCCGATCAGATAGCGGGTAAACAAGCGCCCGCTGCTCTCGTCCTTGACGGGTTGCAGCGTCATAGACCGCTGTTGCCCATCGCGCTCTACCACCAGAACCGACTGCTGGCCGCGCGTCAAATTAACGGCGCGGCTGATGTCCTGGAAACGCGAAATTTCATAGCCGCCGAACGAGATAACCCGATCACCCGACTGTAACCCGGCCTGCTCGGCTGGCGAGCCTTCCAGCACGGAACCAACAACGGGCGGGAACTCGGTGCGGCCGTGGCCGACGAAGACCGCAGCAAACAGGGCCAAAGCCAAAACAAAATTAGCGGTAGGACCGGCAGCAACAACAATAGCCCGCTGCCAAACAGGCTTGTGGTGCAAGGAAAGCTGGCGCAACTCGTCGGGCAAGTCCTCATCATGGCGGCCGGGTGCGCTGGCAGCGTTGCTGTCGCCGTACATGCGCACATAGCCCCCGAGAGGGATCAAGCTGAGGCGCCAGCGGGTACCGCTGCGGTCATTGAAGCCGAACAGCTCTGGACCAAATCCGATGGAAAAGGCCTCGACCCCGACCCCGAAAAAGCGGGCAGCCCAGTAGTGCCCCAGCTCATGAAAGATGATGAGCGGGATCACAACCAGGAAAAATGTCGGCAGGCCCAGGGCAAACCATTCCATACAAGCGACCTTTCTATATCAAGCTTCTGACTAGCGCGCGATCAGCGCTTGGGCTAGCCGCCGTGCAGACTTATCCGCATCTTGGATATCAGATAGGCCATGGATGGCTTGATTCCACTCTCGCTGCATGCCTTCGACAACCACCCTAGCGATAGCGCCGAAGGTAAATCTTCCACCCAAGAAGGCTGCCACAGCCTCCTCATTAAGGGCGTTGAAGGCGATCATAGCCGCCGGGCCAGCCTGCCAGGCGTATTCAGCCAGTTTCAACAGCGGAAAATCGGCGTGCCGGGGCTCTTCAAACTCCAAGCGGCCGAGGCTCACTAGGTCCAGGGGCTCTACGCTCAATGCTGCCCGATCAGGATAGGTCAAGGCGTAAGCAATCGGGCTTCGCATGTCCGGCGCGCCCAGCTGCGCCAAATACGACCCATCATGGTATTGCACCATGGAATGGATGATGGATTGCGGGTGTACCACCACCTCAATATCCCGCGGTTGCAGATCAAACAAATAGAGCGCTTCGATAAATTCCAGCGCTTTGTTCATCAAAGAGGCCGAATCGATTGTGACCTTGGCCCCCATGTCCCAATTTGGATGCACCAGAGCTTGTTCGCGCTTCGCTGCGGCGATTGCCTCAGCGCGCCAAGTGCGAAACGGACCGCCGCTTGCGGTAAGCACGATATTGCGCAGCGCCTTGCGGGGTTGCTGGTGAAGGGCTTGGAAGATGGCTGAATGCTCGGAATCGACCGGGACTATTTCGACGCCTTGGCGCTGCGCAGCTTGCATCAACAAACTACCGCCGCACACCAAGCTTTCTTTGTTTGCCAGCGCCAACCGGCGAGTGCTAGCGAGCGCAGCCAAGGTGGGCTCAAGGCCCGCAATGCCCGTGATTGCCGACACACAGATATCATTGTCACGCTGGCAGGCTTCCAACAGGCCGTCATGGCCAGCCAGCACCTCTATCCCTTTACCCTCTAAGGCCGCCGCAACGGCCGCGGCCTGGCTCGTGTCCGCCAAGGCCACGCAATCCGGACGAAACTCCAAGGCGTCCTTGACGAGTTGCTGTGCATTGCGGCCTGCAACCAGGGTCTTGGCGCGAAAAGCTTGGGGGTGTTGGCGCACGACATCAAGGCATGATTGGCCAATCGAGCCGCTGGCTCCCAACAGAGTGATGGTTTTCATGGCGCCGACTTATCTGTCCCCGTTCTTGGCCCAGATCAGGGCCACTAGTATTGATTTTCGCGCTTGGTCTTGGTGCCTTTTGGCCCGGACATCTTGCAGGGCAACCGCCTCGCTAAACGGCCGCTTTGCTAGGCCGTGCCGCCGACAAGCAGCACCAACAAGGCCCCAACCAGCCATACGGCTAGCAAGGAATCAACGCGATCCAACAGCCCGCCGTGGCCAGGCAACAGCCCGCTTGCGTCCTTGATGCCCAACTTGCGCTTGGCCGCCGATTCAAGCAGATCGCCCAAAATCGCGATGATTGCCAGCGCGACCGCGTGCAACACCAGCATGCCCAAGCCCCCCGGTATGAAGCCAAGCAATTGGAATACCAACGTTACCAGAACCGCCCCCGCGACCCCGCCTAGAGCCCCCGACCAGGTCTTTAGCGGCGATATCGTTGGCGCAAGTTTTGGCCCCCCAAGGGCATACCCCACGCCAAAGGCGCAGGTATCCACAGCCCAGACCGACGCCAACACCCAGAAAGAAACGCCCATCGGGAAGTTCTGGTAAATAAAGAGGCCGCCCCAGCAGGCCAAAATGATATAGATCGCGCCCGACACACCCCAGAACAAGCGCGATTCTGTGATCTTTTGGCCTGGCGTCGCTTGCTTGACAAAGATCAGTAGCCATTCGGTCAGACAGACCGCTGCCACAATGAAAATGCCGACTTCTGGGAAGGGTGATCCCAAAACCGCAAACAGCAGCACCAAACCAATCAGAACCGCCGCTGTGACGACGCGACGTAATAGCGTTTTGTATGTCAATGGTTCGCCCTCATGGCGTCTTGCGGTTTTGCCATGGGCGCACTACCGCCCCCCAAATCGGCGATGACGTTCGCCATAGGCCAGCAGGGCCGTATCCAGCGCCTCGGCCCCGAAATCTGGCCAGAGCACCGGTGTGAAATAGAACTCTGAATAGGCGCTTTCCCACAGCAGGAAGTTGGACAACCGCTGCTCGCCACTCGTGCGAATGACCAAATCAGGATCGCAGGTACCGTAAGTTGACAGGTGGTCAGCCAAGCACTGCTCATCAATTTGATCTGGGCGCAAGCGACCGTCAGCAACGGCTTGCGCCAGATCCTTTGCGGCCTGCACAAGATCTTGGCGCCCCCCATAGGAGACCGCCAGTTGCAAGGTCAACCGCTTGTTGTTGGCCGTCTTGGCTTCTGTGCGAGCAATCAGAGCCTGCAAATCACCCGCCAAGGCCGAACGGTCCCCGATGACTTTTAGCCGAATGTCATTGCGGGTTAGGGTGTCGAGTTCGTGGTTCAAATAATGGCGAAACAGCCCCATGAGGTCTGAGACCTCATCTTGCGAGCGCTTCCAGTTCTCCGTCGAAAAACTGTAGAGCGTTACCACTTCCAAGCCCAGTTGCGCGGCGTGCTCGACGACCTGTCGAACGGCTTTCGCCCCTTGGCGATGCCCAACCACTCTTGGCAAGCCACGCTGTTGAGCCCAGCGGCCGTTACCATCCATAATGATGGCAACATGGCGCGGGCGCGCCGCCTGTTGGCTGCATGCCTCATCCCCTTGCTTGCGGGGAGCTTGAGAAGCAGCCAAATCGGCGGAGTGTGGCGTGTCAGCAAAGGCAGGCATAGAGCGTGGGCCGTTAGACTTTCATGATATCAGATTGCTTGTCTTCCAGCGTGGAATCAACCTGAGCTATGTATTTGTCGGTAAGTTTTTGAACATCATCACCGGCACTGTGGGCTTCGTCTTTGGACATATCCCCGTCTTTTTCAGCCTTTTTCAGGCTGTCCATGCCGTCCCGGCGAATGTTGCGAATGGCGATACGGGTCTGCTCAGCGTACTGGCCGGCAACCTTCTGCAATTCCTTGCGGCGCTCCTCGGTCAGGTCGGGCAAAGGCACGCGAAGAACCTGGCCGTCTGTCGCCGGGTTAAGGCCCAGATCTGAGTTGCGAATCGCCTTTTCAACCGCCGAGACATTGTTCATGTCCCAAACCTGGACGGAGAGCATGCGGGGCTCGGGTACGTTGACGGTCCCCACCGCCGACAAAGGCATCATAGAACCGTAAACTTCGACTTGCAGCGGCTCCAGCAAGCTGGTGCTAGCGCGGCCGGTTCGCAAACCAGTGAATTCCTTGTTCAGGACTTCCATCGCGCCCTTCATGCGTTTTTCTAAATCTTTAAGATCGTGTGACATAGTCAGACTTCCTTGTTCTCGTTGCCCACAATGGCCTCAATTCGCTGGCCTGCCGCTGTGGCCTGCCGTTGGCTTTGCGCCTTGTCTTGCTTTGGCGATCAAAAGCCCGGCCTCGCCTCTCCGCAAAACATCTCCCAGATTGGAGATAAAGCGGACGGCATACGCCCAGGCAAGGGCATACGGCTAAACCGGGCTACTTGGCAAGCGCATCCTGGCAAAGGCGCAGCGCTGGGGCTGTGTAAAAGCGCCCGACGCGCCCCCTAGCGCTCAGAACTGGCCCGCTCCACCGGGGCAACGAAATCAATCTAGCTGAAGCCATGGCCCAAAATAGGGCGCGTGCATGCTAGAAAACTAAATTAATGTGCATTTATGGTGCAGTCGTTGGCTCGGCGGTCCTGCGGCTTGGCGGTTCTGCGGTTCTGCGGCTCGTCGGTTGGGCGGCCTGGCTACTCTTGGACCAGGGTAAAGCGACCCTTGCCCTGAACCACGTCCGCCATGGCGCCCGGATCCAGCAAAGAGAAAACGAGGATCGGAATACTGGATTCGCGCGTCAAGGAGATCGCGGCGGCATCCATGACCTTCAGGTCATCCGTCAGCACGCGGCGGTAGGTAATGGTCTCAAATCGCTTGGCGTCCGGATTTTTGACCGGATCGCTGTCATAGATGCCGTCAACCTTGGTGCCCTTCAGCAGAGCGTCACAGCCGACTTCGGCAGCGCGCAGCGCGGCGGCTGAATCGGTCGTGAAAAAGGGATTTCCGGTACCCGCTGCAAACAGGACGACGCGCCCCTTTTCCATGTGGCGAATGGCGCGGCCGCGAATAAACGGCTCGCAAACGGACATCATGGGGATCGCGGACTGCACCCGGCAATCTACGCCGATTCGCAGCAGAGCATCCTTCATCGCCAGCGCATTGATGACCGTCGCCAACATGCCCATGTGGTCGGCGTTGGTGCGATCCATGCCCTGGCTGGCGCCGCTAACGCCGCGGAAAATGTTGCCGCCGCCAATGACCAGCCCGACTTGAACGCCCATATCGACAACCGCTTTGATCTCCGCAGCCACGCGGCCAAGCATGGCCGGATCAACGCCGTAATCCAGCTCGCCCATCAAAGCCTCACCGGACAACTTGAGCAAAACGCGCTTGTATTTCAGGCCTTCGCGGTCTGGCGCATGGCCCAGCTCGGCTTCAGAACAAACGTGAGACTGGGGCTGTGTTTCTGCGCTAGACAAGGGCATCTCCCGAAACTTTGGATCAGATAGAGGCAAGTAAGGCCGTGCTATACAAACACGGCCCCCTGCACAAGTCAGCTTCTGGGATATCCACGCTTGCCGCCGTTGATTGCGGCTCTAGCGCACTTTTTTCGCCACAATCCTGCAACGCGGTACCGATAGGCCCGGCAGCGACGGCGCCCTAGGCTCGGTTTGCCGCCCCGATTGGCTGCGACTGGGCAGCACGAGGCTCACATTGGTCAAAAATAGCCTTCAGCACATAATCGGCCATGCGATGCAAATCGTCCGCACTTGTGCCCAAGCGGCCCATAGTGGACAGCGCGGACTGCTGATAGACCAGCGCTTTGGCCGCCATATAAATACTGGGCGAGCGCTCAAATTCGTTCAGCAGATTGGACACAAAGATGGCTTCAAGCTTTGACAAATGCTCACGGCACATCTCAACAGCCGTCACCGGAGAGCGCGAAGCCTCGTTGACCGTCAAACTGGCCAGATCGCCCTTGGTGGGGAACTCGTGGCTCAGGTAGCGGAAATAGGAGCGAATGTTGGAACAACCTAAGGGCTCGACGGCCAGATAGCGTTCCCAGGCCGCCTCCATTCGGTTGATGTAGAGGCTCAGGGCCTCAATGAACAGTCCTTCCTTGCTTGCGAACTGCTCGTACAGGATTTTTCGATTCAGCAACGTAACCTCAACTAGTTTGCTGATGGACGTAGCAAAATACCCAGTTTCGATAAACGCTTCCAAGGCTTTCTCGATAACGTCATCGCGCTTATAGGTCTTCTGTCTGGCCATCTGTTGTCTCTAACTAGCTATGAAACGGCGCTGTATTTTTTGTATGATTTCCTGGGACATTACCAAGTAATCTCCGCAAATCCAGCGCTGAGGTACAATCGATAAATTAACCAAGTGGTTCTTCCCAAACCAGATGCGCAAAACGGTAAATATTTCTATTTTGCAGGCGTAACCTATCCTTTACTCTAGAAACCTATACTTTTGAGACCGGCATCGAGTCCTAAGAGTTTTTGATTCGCGGTCGCTGCCGCAAGTCACTTACTTGATGCCGCACGCGCAGCTAACAAAGGTATCCAGCCACGACTCGGCTGGAATCGGGCGTGAAAACGCCACCGGCGGACCGCGAAAAAACAAAAAAAGGGTGCCACCAACTAGGTGACACCCTTTTTTATCGATTTGAGACGCGTGGGTTCAATACTTGTGCAGGAGTCGCGGCCTTAACAAACCACACCTTCTGCGGAGCACGACCCAAGCTTGCCCCTACAGCTATTAGCCCTGACGGGTCTTAAAGCGAGGGTTCTTTTTGTTAATGACGTACAGGCGACCGCGGCGACGAATAACTCGGTTGTTCTTGTCGCGCACTTTGGCCGAACGAAGCGAGTTTCGGATGCGCATGTGCTTAGTCTTTCAGGATAAAGGACTGAATATGATCTTCGGAGGCCGGAACCTAGAAAGGTGTGCCTTGCGAGTCAAGGTCTGAGTAGCCCAAAGCGTAAGATAAATGGCCGCTGGGCATGTTTTGAGCGCAAAGAGGCCCGATAGGCGACCTGGGAGCGCCTCTTGGAGCGCCCCCCTGGAGTGTCCTCGGAGCACCCTCGGAGCGCCCCGATAGCCCCTAGCCTGGCCTAGGACAGCTTTTGGGCCACCCACAAACAAGCTTTCGGAGCCACACCGCCCCCAGGATGGGGTTTGGTATCCGCCACCACCCGCCGCGCAACCGGCTTCAGCTTGGCCATCGTGAACCAAGCCTCCATTTCGTCTTGCGTGAAGCCGAGCCATAGGTGGGCGTGATTGCGTTGCAGTTCCTCGCGCTCATGGCGGGCATAATCCACCACCAGCAATCGGCCGTCACGACGCAGCACCCGTCCCGCTTCCTTGATCGCGCGGCTCGGGTCATCCAAGAAGTGCAATACTTGATAGAGGCCCACAGCCTCGAATTGGTTCGGCTCGAACGGCAGCGCATAGATATTGCCTTCTTGCACGACCAAATGGCGGTAGACCGGCCCCGCCAGGCGGCTGCGCGCGATGGTTAGCATTTCACGGTTGGTATCGATGCCGACCCCATGATCGACATACCGCGCGGCCTGCTGCAAAATCCGCCCCGTTCCGGTGCCCATGTCTAGGAAGCTTGCAACCTTGCCCGACTGGCTGGATGCCAGCTCCTCTATAAAGGCGCGTTCGGCCTGCCCGTCGTCATTGTAGTCGCCGCGCACTTCGTTCCATTTGGCAGCGTGCTTATTGAAGTAGCCCTGCGCCAGCTTGGCCCGCGCCTCCAACGTTGCGGCCAAACGTTCTTCGTCCGCGCGCAGGCCAGCGCTAGAGCCGGCGACGTCATCAATGAGCGCTTGAACGATGCCGTCAAAAGGGGTCTCGCGGTTGCGGGCAAAATAGACATGCTGCCCCTCTGCCAGGCGCCTCAACGCCCCCGCCTCGACCAATATCTTTAGGTGGCGCGACAAGCGAGGCTGCGATTGCGAAAGAATATTGGTCAGGTCCGAGACCGTGAGATCGCTCTTATTACAAAGTAGCAATAGACGAAGCCGCGTCGGCTCGCTGAGCGCCTTCAGCAGATTGAGTGCAGCTTCCATAGGCCCCTGGGGACTCCCCACATTAAACTTGACTAAGACATAAAGATATATTTATGACCGCACAAGTTACATTTTCCTATGATCCGAAAGTCCGTCTGCATGACCGCAATCCCCGACTTCAAAGTCAAAGACATAAGCCTGGCCGACTGGGGCCACAAAGAAATCGCCATCGCCGAAACCGAGATGCCCGGCCTGATGGGATTGATCGCCGAATACGGCGATGACAAGCCGCTGGCGGGTGCGCGCATCGCAGGCTGCCTGCACATGACCATCCAGACCGCAGTGCTGATCAAAACCCTGGTGGCTTTGGGCGCCGAAGTGCGTTGGTCGTCTTGCAACATCTTCTCAACCCAGGACCAAGCCGCCGCCGCGATT
>JAUIHE010000078.1 GCA_030432195.1 Alphaproteobacteria bacterium | reverse complement strand
CTGATACGGTTTCGGTTATGCGCCGTGGTGAGATGACCGCCACCGTCAAAACAGCTGACACCAATCCGCAGGCACTAGCCGAGTTGATGGTCGGACGCAAGGTCTTGCTACAGGTCGATCATACGCCAGCGCAGCCGAAGGAAACACGGCTGTCTGTGTCCGGATTGGGCGCGCGCTCACAGGCTGGGTACAAAGTGCTGGAAGATATCAGCTTTGAGCTGCGGTCCGGCGAAATTCTGGGCGTGGCCGGGGTGTCCGGCAACGGTCAGTCCGAGCTGATGGAGATCCTGTCCGGCATGCGCGCGGTGGGCGAAGGCAGCTTTGAGGTGCTGGGCCACCGCGTCGATGCGCGCAAGCCCAAAGACCCGGCAAGTATGCGCGAAATCGGTCTGGCGCACATCCCTGAAGACCGCCATCACCACGGATTGATCCTGGACTTCCAAGTCCAAGAAAACGCGATTTTGGGCTATCATAATGGTCCGATAGCGGGCAATGGCCTGCTGATGGATCGCGCGAAGATCAACCAACACTCCAAGCGTTTGATTGACGAATTCGATGTCCGCAATGGCCGCGCTACGGTGCTGGCCAAACACTTGTCTGGCGGTAATCAGCAAAAGGTTGTTATCGCGCGCGAGGTGGATGCCGAACCCAAAGTGCTAATCGTCGGCCAGCCAACACGCGGCGTCGATGTTGGCGCGATCGAATTTATCCATAAGCAATTGATTGCGCTACGTGATCGCGGTTGTGCGGTCCTGCTGATCTCGGTCGAGCTGGAAGAGATCATGTCTTTGTCGGATCGCATCATCGTCATGAACGCAGGCAAGATCGTGGGCGAGGTTGCCCGCGGCCAGGCCGATGAAAATGAGCTGGGCCTCATGATGGGCGGCGGGCGTCTGCGCCCAGAAGTGCCCGCAGCAGCGGCCGCAAGCGGGGGAGAGAGCCATGTTTAAGTTCCTAGGATCGCCGCCGCCGCTGCCGCGCTGGGCCGAGGTTTTGTTGTTGCCGCTGATAAACTTGTTTGTCGCTTTTTTGGCCTGTGCGCTGGTCATCGCAGCGATTGGTGAAAAGCCTGTCGAGGTTCTGTGGACCTTGTTCCAGGGGCCGTTCCTGTTCCCCGGCAATATGGGCTACACGCTCTATTATACGACAAACTTCATCTTTACGGGCTTGGCGGTGGCCGTCGCGTTCCATGCTAAAATGTTTAACATTGGCGGCGAGGGACAGGCCACTTTGGGCGGCTTGGGCGTCGGCTTGTTGGTCATGGCGCTGGGCAGCAGTCTGCCGATGATTTTGATGGTGCCGCTGGTGATCGTGTTCTCGGCCGCCTTTGGGGCGGCCTGGGCCTTGGTGCCGGGCTATCTGCAAGCCTATCGCGGCAGCCACATCGTGATTACCACCATCATGTTCAACTTTATTGCTGCGGCTATTATGGTGAGCCTGCTGTCCGGGCCCATGATGCAGCCCGGGCAAATGTCGCCGCAGACCGGGCCTTTCCCCGGCAATGCGATTTTGTACAAAACGCACGACGTTTTGCATTGGCTAGGTATGGGCAAGGTTGCCGAGTCTCCAATGAACCTATCGTTCTTCATCGGCATTTTGGCCTTGATTGGGGTCTGGCTTTTGATCTGGCGCACGCGGCTTGGTTATCAGATCCGGGCGGTAGGTCACAATCCTGAAGCGGCGCACTATGCGGGCATCAACGTGCCGCGCGTGGTGCTGTTGACCATGGCGATTTCCGGGGCTCTGGCGGGCATGATGGCTCTCAACGAGGTCGCTGGCGCCCAACAGCGTGTCATTCTCAATTTTTCAGGCAACTACGGCTTTGTTGGTATTGCCGTGGCTCTGATCGGGCGCAATCATCCGGTTGGGATCTTCTTAGCCAGTCTACTGTTCGGAGCGCTCTACCAGGGCGGAACAGAGATTGACTTCAACTATCAAAGCATTACCCGCGAAATGGTGGTGCTGATCCAAGGCCTGATCATCCTGTTCTCTGGCGCACTGTATTACATGTTTAACCCCTGGCTGGCGCGCCTCCTCTATGCGATCTTACCGCGCAAAGCGAGCGGGGAAGGAGCGGCGTCATGAATGATCTAGCGTTCCAACTCTTGCTTGCGCTGGATGCCTCGCTACGCTTGGCGGCCCCTTTGATGCTCTGCGCAATGGCAGGTATTTTCTCTGAGCGCTCTGGCATCGTTGATATCAGCCTGGAAGGCAAGCTTTTGGCCTCGGCCTTCGTCGCGGCGGCGGTGACCGCGGCGACCGGCTCGGTTTGGCTGGGACTGGCTGCCGCCATGCTCAGCTCGATGATGTTGTCGGTGCTGCACGGCTTTGCTACTATCACGCACCGCGGCGATCAGGTCGTTTCAGGCTTGGCGATCAACATGCTGGCCATGGGCTTTACAATCGTGGTCGGGCACGCCGTGTTCGCGCGCGGCGGCCAGACGCCCGCTCTGACAGACAATCAGCGCTTTAGCCCCATCACTTTGCCTTTTGCCGATCAACTGACTGCCATCCCGTATGTAGGGCCGATCTATAAGGAGCTGATTTCCGGGCACAGCCTGTTGGTCTACATGGCGCTGGCAGCGGTGCCATTAACGGCATTTGTGTTGTATCGCAGCCGGTTTGGCTTGCGTTTGCGCGCCGTGGGTGAGGTGCCTGAGGCGGTCGATTCCGCCGGTATCTCGGTGTTCTGGCTGCGCTATCGCGCGCTGATGTTGGGCGGGCTCTTGTGCGGGATCGCAGGCGCCTATCTGTCCACCGCTTCCGGCGCAGGCTTTGTGCGGGAGATGTCAGCGGGCAAGGGCTACATCGCGCTAGCGGCGGTGATCTTCGGCAATTGGCGTCCTTTCCGGGCGCTGGGCGCCTGTCTGATGTTTGGCTTCTTGGAGGCCATGACCGCGCGCCTAGAAGGCGTTGACTTCCCGGTTGTTGGCGTCTTGCCGACCCAGCTCATGCAGGCCTTGCCCTACGTGCTCACAGTGCTGTTGCTGGCGGGCTTCATTGGACGCCCGACGCCGCCCGCAGCTATCGGGCAGCCTTACATTAAATAACCGCGCCGTCTCTTCTGGCTGCTCGTCGGTGGCCGTCCGAAACCACAGAGGGGGAGCCTTGGGCCCTCCCTTTGTCGTTTGGGCCCTCGCTTTGTCGCTTGGTGAGGCCGCATGCAATCCAGTAGGCCGGCTTTCGCGCCCAAAGCGGTCAGTGCTGCTGCTTGCGGTCGGCCAGGGTGTAGTGGCGCTCGACCTTGCAGACCTGAAGCTCAAAGTCGTCATACCAGCGCTCGCGCCCCAGCCGTTGAGCGGTCTGATGCTTGGCGTTGGCCTTCCAGGCGGCAATGGCCTCTTCGCTGTCCCACCAAGACAAGGTGCAGCCAAAGCCCGTGTCATCGCGCCAAGACTCAAGGCGCAGGAAGCCCGCTTGTTCTTCGGCCAGCGCGACCATGGCGTCAGACATGGCTGAATAGCCATCGTCGGCATCATCCCGCTGGGACATGAAAACCACCAAATACATGCCTAGATTTCCTTCCGTTTCGCTGGCCGTATGGCTGCGGAAAACTACTTGAACGCAAGCTGGCAACACTGCCAAAGCAGGCAATGGGCTCTAGTCTTGCTTGGCAATACTGTGAGCAAAAGCCCGTTTCGACAACCGTCGTAACCGCTGTTTGCAACATTTCATTAAGGAAATGTGATTGCCCAAAAGGTGCATTATACTTGCGGGGCGTAGGTGGTTTACCTTAAGGTAAAGTCGTTGACGACGAGTGCTAAACGTCGCCGTCGCCCAAAAAGAGCGCTGCGCCGCAACCTTGCGCGGCAAGTCAGCGCAACCTTTCCAGCAGGAGCGCAACGTCATGACCCGACTTTTTTCTTTCCGCTCAAGCCCCGAAACACAAACGCTGTGGGAAGCCGGCGATGTTGCAAGCGCCAGCGACACCAGCCCCCTAGAAGAGGCAACGACGCCGGACGAACGGCCTTTGCTCGCCAAACCACCGCGCGAGCCCGGCCAGCCCTATGGCCAGGTTCCGGTGACGGTCACATTTGACCGCACCGTCGCAGACAAACCCGATCAGATCGCGACCTATTTCATGGGTCAGCAGCGTAGCTATGGCCTACTAGGTGAAAAGGTGCAACGGGTCGCCAAGGGTCTGCAAGATATTGGCGTCGGGCCCGGTGATCGCGTCGGTTTGGTCATGCCCAATGCCCCGCAATTCATTATTTACTACTACGCGGTACTGAAACTGGGTGCGGTCGTGGTCAATTTTAATCCGCTCTATACCGAAAGCGAATTGGCGGACCTAGTCGGCACGGTCAAGCCGAAAATTCTGGTCAGTTTCAATCTGAAGGCCATCGTTCAAAAAGTGGCTGCGGTTGCAGAGGCCAGCGAGCATGTCGAACACGTGGTGATGATCCCCTTCACCAACACCCTGTCGTTTGCCAAGTCGCTGTTGTTCCGCGCTTTTAAGGGCGCAGACGTGGTTCACAAACTCGACTGCTCCAAGCTGCTCGACCACAGCGAGCTCATGGGAAGCGAGGGCGAAGCTGACTATCCAACCATTGACCCGGACCAACTGGCGATACTTCAGTTTACGGGTGGAACGACGGGGCGGCCAAAGGCGGCTATGCTGAGCCATCGAAATATCGCAGCCAATGTGGAGCAAGCCCTGGATTGGTTGCCGCCTTTACCTGAGGGCTCGTCGCACATGGCGGTGCTGCCGTTCTTCCACATCTTCGCCATGACCTCGGTCATGAACTATTCGATCGCGCTGGGAATCAAAATGGTCATGATGCCCCGCTTTGAGCTGCGCCAGTTCATGTCCTTGATCGATAAGCAAAAACCGAATGTCCTTTGCGCGGTGCCAACCATCTTTCAGGCGGTCATCAACAGCCCGGAGCGGAAGAAATATGATCTAAGCTCACTCGAGTTCTGCATTTCTGGCGGTGCGCCGCTGCCTGCTGAAGTCAAGACCGGCTTTGAGGCCATCGCGGGCGCTACCGTCGTTGAGGGCTATGGTCTGTCGGAAACCTCGCCGGTTCTGACCTCTAATCCTTTTGGCGGTGTCAACAAGCCTGGCTCGATCGGCCTGACCTGGCCCGGCGTCGAACTCAGCGTGCGCGATCTTGAAGACCCTAGCAAGGAGCTGCCGCAGGGGCAAAGCGGGGAACTGTGCTTCAAGGGGCCCAATGTCTTCATGGGATATTATGACAATCCCACGGCCACCGCCAACAGCTTCGTAGACGGCTACTTCCGCACCGGCGATGTCGGCTATATGGACGAGGAAGGCTATATCTTCATCAATGATCGTATCAAAGATATGATTATTGCCTCAGGCTATAAGGTCTACCCGCGCGCGGTGGAAGATGCACTCTACAAACACGAGGCCGTATCCGAGGCCTTGGTGCTGGGCGTCAAGGACGCCTACCGCGGTGAGGCGCCGATGGCCTACGTCGCGCTGAAAGCGGGCCAGAACGTAGACAAGGAGGGGCTGATGGCTTTCTTGGAGCAGTACCTATCGAAAATCGAGATGCCCGAAGACATAATCTTTCGTGATGCGCTGCCCAAAACCTTGATCGGTAAACCGTCGCGCAAAGATTTGCGGATCGAAATCGCCGCCGAACAGGAAAAGGCGGCGGAGTCCAAAGGCGATGAATAAAGAAAAGCTCTATGGCATCTCGGATCTGGCGGACGAGTTCGGCCTAACCCACCGCGCGATCCGTCTTTATGAAGACAAAGGCCTGTTGTCCCCGCAGCGTATCAATGGAGCGCGCATCTACACCTACCGTGATCGCGCGCGGCTCATCATCATTTTGCGCGCGAAGCGCATGGGATTTAGCTTGCAGGAAATTGGCGAATATTTGGAGCTGTACGCCTTGGACGACGGGCAATACGAGCAGAACCGCTTGCTGCTTACGCGCGTTGAGGACCGGATCTCGCGCCTGGAGCAACAACAGGCCGATTTGGAGCAAACGTTGAGCGAGCTGCAAACGATCAAGCAACAAGTGATGGATCGTTTGCGAATGGGAAAGCCCGCAGCCGTTGTTTAGTACCGGGCGCCCGGTAGTGAGGGGCAGGGTAGTGAGGGGCAGGGTAGTGAGGGGCAGTGTTGTGGGGGCTGGGCGGCTTGTGACCGCAGGGCGCAGCCCCGGCCTAGCCAAGGACTTTGACACAGGACCAAATCCGTCCCATATCTCCAGCTTGTCATAGGTCAATGGCGAGCTGCCCTAGCATCGCTAGCACTGGTAGGGCAGCCCAGAGAGCAGCCCAGAGAGCAGCCAAGGGGCCGCTTTGAGGCTTCCAACAGGGGCGAAGATGGCCCGAGCAAAGGTAGACAAATGAGTATGCGGGCGGGCGGTGCGCCGACGATGAAACAGGGCCGGGGCGTCTATCGCGATGCTGCTGGGCGGCCTGTCGCTGCGCCTTGCTTGGTTTTAGGGGGATGGTGTGGCTTTTGCTGATCTAGGGCTGCAAGCGCTGCGTCGGGCCGTCGCCAGCTTTGGCGCGTTTGTGTGGGCGCTTGCTTGGGCTGCGGCACGGCGTTTGCCGGAACCGGTGAAGCGACCGCTGCGGGCCCTGTTGGTGCGCGGGCAACAGCAAATGCGCCGCCTCCCTAGCATTTCTCTGCCGGGCGTTTTGGTTGGCTTTCCCTGGTTTCGCGCGCTCATCTTGTTGATTTTCGGGCTGCCGCTGCTGGCGCTTTTGCAATTGGCTTTTCGTGCTGACGTTGATGTGTTGGAGGCGCTGGAGGGCGCGAGCCTTTGGCGCCTGGCAGGCAATTCTTTATTGCTGACCTTGTTGGCGGTTGTCGGGGCGGCGCTGTTGGGTGGTCTTGCGGCTATGGTGATCGGGTTGTTTCAGTTCCCCGGTCGCCGCGTGTTGGGCGGGCTCATGTTGCTGCCTATGGCAGTGCCAGCTTATGTGAACGCCTTCGTTTATACCGATTTGCTCGAGTACGCGGGCCCCCTGCAAAAGGGGCTGCGTTGGGCCTTCGGGTGGCAGAGCAAATCGGACTATTGGTTCTTTGAGGTCCGCAGCCTGCCGATGGCCTCGCTGATGCTGGCGCTGGTGCTCTATCCCTATGTCTATCTGATTACCCTGGTCGCCATTCAACGGATGGGGCAATCGCTGATCGATGCGGGCCGCATGCTGGATCACAATGCTTGGCGGCGCTTCTTTCGCTTGGTGCTGCCGCCTCTCATGCCTGCCGTCGCAGCGGGAAGCGCCATTGTCGCCATGGAGAGCCTGGCGGACTTTGGCACCGTGGACTTTTTTGCCGTCCCGGTCCTGACAACTGGCATGTATGATCTTTGGATCAATCGCGGCAATCTGGCCGCGGCATCGCAGCTTTCTTTGGGGTTGCTTGCTTTCGTCGCACTGATGGTGTTGGTCAAGCAGTCGTTGCACGTCAAGGGCGCCTCATTGGACGCCAGTCGCGGCGGGGCCATGCGCCGAAAGCCTCTGCAAGGGACGGGGCGGTGGCTGGCCTATTCCTTCTTGTTGGTGACCTGGGTGCTTGCATTCGCGCTGCCCATCGGCCGTCTGGTCTGGCTCTCTGTCAAGGCTGCGCGCTGGGGGCTAGAGCCCAGTCTTCTGTCGGCGCTGGCCGCTTCTTTTTGGCTGGGACTGGTTGCCAGCTTGGCCGTTGGGCTGATCGCACTGGCTTTCATCGTAACCAAACGGCTCAGAGCAAATTCAGCGCTTGCAACTTTAGATAGCTTTGCTACCTTAGGTTACGCAATCCCGGGAGTCGTCGTGGGTCTCGGGGTTTTGCTAGTGCTCACAAGCATAGATAAGCTTTTGTCACACTGGTTCTTGGCATGGTTTGACTGGCGGCCACGTTTATGGCTGACCGGGACAAGCTTCGCGCTGATCTTGGCCTACAGTTTGCGTTTTTTTGCGAGCGCTTACAATAGCTTAGCAGAGGCGAGCCGAAGGATCGGGCCAAATGTGGAATGGGCGGCGCGTTCTTTGGGCCGTTCAAGTAGCGCAATCGTCTGGCAACTACACCTGCCGTTGTTGGCGGGAGGACTGTTGACCGGCGGGTTGCTGGTGTTTGTGGATACTGTCAAGGAGTTGCCAGCCACTTTGTTGCTGCGGCCCCTCAATATGAATACTCTGGCTACGCATGTGTACCAGTTTGCCAGTGATGGCTTGCTGGAAGAGTCAGCGGCTGGGGCGTGTTTGATAGTTGTCGTAGGGTTGGCACCGGTATTGCTGTTGGTGCGGGCACTGCGCTAGCGACAGATAAAGAGGATGGGACCTATGTTCCAGGTGTTGACTAACAACAAAGCGGGCCGCCTTGCCCTGCTTGCTCTGGCAGCGGTGACAGTGCTTTCGCTCAGTTCCTGCGATCGGACCAATTCGCGCTTTAGCAAGTTCAGTGAGCGTTTGCGCTCCATTGGCAAGCGCGATGCGGTGCCAGCCCAGCAGGCGCCGCCGCCGGTGGGGGCGCTACCTAGCCAATCACCCAGTTTCAATGCAGCGCCCAGTGGCGGCGCGGTGGTCACGGTCTCAGAGGCCGATATTAATTGGACCCCCGAAGGCGCCCGCGACTATCACGGCCAGTACAAAAGCGATCCACAAAACAAGGCGTTTGCGATTTCGCCCTCCGGTCCCTATGGCGTGGCGTTTGGCTACCCGACCGCTGAGCAAGCAGAGGCGGCCGCTTTGGCCGAGTGTCGCTTGGATGTCAGCCCTGGCCAGCTTGATTGTGTCGTCTTTGATCGTAATGGCACCATCGTTTTGCAGCTGCCCGCGCGCGTATCGCGGCGATAAAGCAGGCGCAATAATGATAGGGGTCTAACGTTGCGGTCGTCGTGGGCGCAGCGGCGGGGCTCGTGGCCCCACATTTGACAATAATAGAAGGGTGTTGACCTAGGCTCAGCGCCCTTTTCTTATGTCAATTCAGGTCTGTATAGGCGAATGCACCCGGAAAAAAGGCTGCTGGGCCGTCGTCAATTTGCCTTGTTTTGGACACGGACTGTCATCGAGCAAGGTGTCTCTACCAGAGCGTGCAAAGCTTGCACAAGCCACCTTGAAACTTCCGATTTTCAATCTCAAAGCTGCCTCAGTCCGATCTGAATTTGGTAGGGCCTCAATAGATTAGGGGCGCCGTCGGATTTACCGGCGGTCAAAAGACATTTTAGTTAAGGTATTTCAGATGACGGCGACCTGGCGCTTTTCAAGAGCTGCGGGCCACAGCGCGACCACGCGCCATGGCTTACTGCCTGACTACCACACCGCGGCGCACCGATCCCCAGACAGACGTTCAAATCTTGGCTTTCCGCCGCTCTTGCGCAGCCTGCTGATTGCATCAACAGCAACGGCTGGTGTGCTGGCCGCCACTTCGGCGGTGGCCCAGCAGTCCTGGGTTGCCCCTTTGCAGACCGTGGACTTCAATCAGGACGACGCAGCTCTCTACATGGCCTACACCTTTGGTGACGGTGTTGTTGACGCTAGCGCCGCAGCCGGTACCGTCATAACGGCGCCTAGCGGCAGCGCGACCTATGTTACCGCTCTGTCTAGCCTGGACGCTGTTCCCAGCTATGATTCCAGCCTGCCATTGGCTGTTCAGGCGGGCAGCGTGACCTCTGCCGCTGGCGCCTTGCTGACTGATATGGGCGTGAACCCGACCGCACTAGGCGAGGCCAGCGACCTGCCCGATATCCATGCGCCAGCCTTGGAAGCTCCGCAGACCATCTATGCCAGCTCACCCTTGCAGCAAGATCAGGCCATACCGGTAGGCGGGGCGCCATTGGTGCAGTACAGTTTTGATGATGGGGCGGCCAGCGACTACCCGGTCTCCGCAGGCGATCTGCAATCAACAGCCAGCCCGCAGGTCATCGACAGTGTGTCCGTTGCACCGCCGCAACCCGTGCCCACCGCCCAGTCACAGTTTGCGCAGCCGCAGGCGCCCACCGCTGTCGATCAGGCCCCACGCCAGGCGCGCTTTGCGCAAGTGTCGGGGGTCTCGGCCAGCCCGTCTTTTTCTGACGCGGTGCCAGATCGAGGCCTCGCGCCGACCGACTTCAGCTTTGTGCTCGGCGGCGGCTTGGCCGTGCGCCCAGACTATCAGGGCAGCAACGAATACGAAATCGCGCCCAACATCCTGTTCGATATCAGCTTTAAAGACACGGTGTTCTTGTCTTCAAAGCATGGCCTCGGCGTCGTGCCCTTCAAGAACGATATGTTCTATTCCGACCTTCATCTCAAGTATTGGGCTGGGCGCGGCGATTCGGGCGACCTGGACGGCATGGTTCCGGTTGATCCCAGCATGGCGGTCGGCGCGACCGTTGGTTTCCGCAGCGAGTGGGTCGATGTGGACCTGAGCGGCGATTGGGGCGTGTTGGGTGGCAACACCGGTTTGGATGCTACCTTGAGCGCGTCGCACTGGTTTGACATCAGTGACAGCTTTGCGCTGCGCCCAAAAGCCTATGTGTCCATGTCGGATAACAAATACAACGACACCTTGTTTGGCATCAACACGGCAGAGGCCGCAGCGGTCAATGCGGCCTTGGCCGCGGCCGGTCGCAGCGAAACAGTTTCGGTCTATGACCCAAATGGCGGCTTTCGCGAAATCGGCAGCAGCTTGGATCTGGAGTACGCCTTTAGCCCGAACTTCTCCGTCATCACATCGGCTGAGATGTCGGTGCTGTTGGGCGACGCGCGGACCTCGCCGCTGGTCAACGAGCTGGGCTCGCCCTTCCAATGGGGTCTGGGCTTGTTGGGTGTTTACCGCTTCTAGCCAGCCAGCGGCCAAGGCCTTTTCTGAGATTGTGACCCAAGCGTATTTGCCTGCGCTTGGGTCGTTTGTTGTGCGGCTCTCGGCGCACCGCCCTTTGCGAGCCAGCTGTAGCGTAGCGGCCCTAACGTGCCAACAAATCGGGCATAAAGCCTTGCATCGTGGCGTCAATCTGCGAGGTTCCTGGCAACAACAGCGCGCGACGCCCGCCATCGCAGTGAGGACATATGAGCAAAGCTTCCCCCTTGACCGCCCCTGATGCTGTTCGCCTGCCAGCGCCGGTCGCAAAAAAGGTGCCGGTGATCCATCGCGCCCACGGCCACGAGCGGCTGGACAACTACGCCTGGATGCGCGCTGAAAACTGGCAAGAGGTGATGCGCGATCCTTCAACGCTGGCCCCCGACATACGGGCCTACCTGGACGAAGAGAACCGCTATTGCGAAGCCGTGATGGGGGAGTGGGGCAGCCTGGTTGATGATCTACACCAGGAAATGATCGGGCGTATCAAGGACGATGAGGAAGCGCCCCCGACCCCGCGCGGACCTTACGAATATCTTAGCCGCTTTGAAAAGGGCGGCCAGCATCGACGCTATCTGCGGCGCCCGCGTAGCGGTGGCCCGGAGGAGCTGTTGTTCGACGCCGATGCTGAGGCCAAAGGCTGTGATTTCTATAACCTCGGCGGTTTTGGCGTCAGTCCTAACCACAAGCTGTTGGCCGTGGCGGAAGATACGCAGGGTGACGAGGCCTATCGACTACGCATCAAGAATCTGGAAACAGGCGAGTGGTTGCCAGACAGCCTGTATCCAATTTCGGGCAACTTCACCTGGGTCGAGACGAGCGGCGCGCTGCTCTATACCACTTTGGATGAAAGCCACCGCGCTTCCAAGGTCTGGCGCCACCTGTTGGGGCAGGCCAACACAGACGACCAATTGGTCTATGAGGAGCGCGACGGCGCTTGGCAGGTCAGTTTGTCGAAGACGAACTCGCGCCGCTTCCACATGATATCGCGCGGTACCTCGGGTTCGAATGCGGTGTTTCTCATGGATGCCGCAGACGAGGCCGCCGAACCGCGCTTGGTGGCTGAAGCCCTGCCGGATGTCTATTATTCCATGGAAGACCATGGCGAGCGCTTTTTCGTCCTCACCAACCGAGACGGCGCGACCAATTTCAAGATCTGCACCGCGCCGCTGGACGACCCGAGTGCCGAAAATTGGCAGACTTGGCTAGCGGCGAGCGAAACCTGTCTAATCGAGCAGATGGAGCTGTTCGCGGGCTATTTGGTGCGTGACGAGACCGAGCGGGCCTTGCCGCGTATCGTCGTGCATGACCTGGCCAGCGGCGAAGAACACACGATTGACCAGAGCGAAGAGGCCTATTGCCTGACCCACTTCGGCGCTAGCGAATTTGATACCAGCGTGACGCGCTTTTCCTACCATTCGCCGACCACGCCGACCCAGATCTTCGACTATGATATGAGGACGCGCGAACGCAAGCTGGTCTATCAGCAAGAAGTGCCCAGCGGGCATGACCCGGCGCGCTATAAGGTCGAGCGCTTCTTTACGACCGCTGCTGACGGCGCGGAAATTCCTGTCACCGTTCTGCGCTTGGCCGATCAGAGCTTGGACGGAACCACCCCGCTGTTTGTCTACGGTTATGGCTCGTATGGCCTGAGCCAGTCCGCGGGGTTCTCGGTGACGCGGCTGAGCTTGGTTGACCGGGGTGTCGTCTATGCTGTCGCGCACACGCGCGGTGGCATGGACATGGGCTATCAGTGGTACCTGGATGGCAAGCTGGAGAACAAGCTCAATACCTTCACCGATTTTATCGCGGTTAGCGAGGATCTGTGCGCGCGCGGTTATGGGCAGCCGGGTGAGATAGCTGCCATGGGCGGCTCTGCGGGCGGACTGTTGATGGGGGCGGTGGTTAACATGCGCCCGGATCTCTACAAGGCTATCGTGGCCTCGGTGCCTTTTGTCGATGTGCTGACAACGATCTTGGATGCTGATCTACCTTTGACGCCCGGCGAGTGGACCGAATGGGGCAACCCGATCGAAGACGAAGGCGTCTATCAGCGGATGTTGAGCTATTCACCCTTAGACAACGTGACCGCTCAGGCCTACCCGCATATGTTCGTGACCGCTGGCCTGTCGGACCCGCGGGTTACCTATTGGGAACCCGCTAAGTGGGTTGCCAAGCTGCGTGATTTGAAAACGGATGACTCCTGCCTGATCTTTAAGATCAACGTGACGGCCGGGCACTTTGGGGTTTCAGGGCGCTATGATCGCTTGATTGAGATCGCTGAAGAATACGCCTTCGTGCTGCGAGCTTTTGCTCTGGCCTAAGGGATGCGATGCAAGCGCGCGACTGTAGCGTTTGCACTGTCGTTAGGTAACCTGCTGTCTTGAAACGATAATTTTGGCCGCAAGATCAAAATTGCGAGGCTTTTCCCAATTGCTTGACAAAAGCAAGTAAATCGCAATAGCCTAGATATCGCCAGCGTGGCCGGTGTCCGCGCACAGCAGTTCATGAGGATTTTGAGATGGGGCACATCGAGCGAATTCGCGCTTTCAACCGCTTTTATGCCCAGGAAATCGGCTTGCTGCGGCAGGATCTACCGCGCAACATTTCCTACTCGGATGCGCGCATTTTATACGAGATCGGCGAGGCGGAACCAGCGCGGGCGCGTGATCTGGCACAAGGCCTGCGCCTGGATGAAGGCTATATGAGCCGCTCGGTCAAGTCGCTGGCTGAGCGTGGCCTGCTGACCCGTGAACCATCGCCGCAAGACGCGCGCGTCATGGAGCTGCGTTTAACCGCACAGGGGCAGGCGGTTCTGGATCGGGTGCTTGATGCAGCGCGCAGCGCGGTTGAGGACATGATTGCCCAGGTGCCCGAGGCGAACGTGCCCGCTTTGCTAGAGGCCATGGATACCTTGAAGGGCGTGCTGGGTTGGCCCCATGTCGGCGCG
>JAUIHE010000077.1 GCA_030432195.1 Alphaproteobacteria bacterium | reverse complement strand
CATCTGTCAACACAAACCGCTCTTCGTTCATTCAAGCCTCCATTTTGGAACCTTGAATCAGACTTCAGCCCGCTTGGGAATCCTGAATGTCCACGGGCCCTAGTTTCGGGCGATCAATTCATCCATCAGCTAAAGGGCCTCTTTGGTCTCCTTCAAGATGATGCGCCACCAGTCAAAAACATCGTCCAAATTGCGCCGCTCATAGCCATAGGCCAGGCTGTAGGCGAATTTCACCGCAACGTCTCCGTCATTGTCGAAGTACCACTTGCCGAAGATGTTGTCCTTGTTCAAGTCGTGGATGCGCTGCAAGGACAGGCTGTTGGCCGTACCAGCCCAAGCGGCATTAAACTGCATGGTCCGGCAACGCGTCTTTTCGTCATTGCAATCATAAAACAAGATGCCATAGCGGGTGCCATCCATGCGCCCCACAATCAAAGGATCGCCCGCAGAATCAACGTCCATATTGGCGCTGCCCCAACCCTTCGCGATATCCAGAATTAGGTCCACTTCCTGGCGTTCTTCGCTGTCTTGTGCATAGGTGTGTCCCGCAAACAAAGTCAGGGTAAGGGCGCAGGCGAGCGCGATTTTCTTGATCATTGGGGCCTCCTTTAAAGACAGATTTCGGCTCACAAAGCTTTGACGATCCTCCCGCGCCTGTCAAGAAACCCATATCCGCGTGCTGCGTGAGGGTTATGGCGCCCCATCGCAGCCCGGCTCGCTTAGAGCAAGCCGCGAATGAGTGGCAATACGAATGAGCATGGACTTGCGTTAGAAATCAGCCAGCTAGAGCCGAAGGGCTGTTGCAACGATAGGGCCCGACGCTCTAGTCCAACCGCACGCCCTGGCGCTTCAGCTCCGCTTGGACGGCCGCCATATCGACGCGATCCAGCGTGCGCGATGCCTTGACCGACAACGCGGCCGCAACGCCGGCCCCCTGACCCGCAACCGCGCAGCAAGCCATGTTGCGCGTCGCAGCATGCGCGATACGATCACCACCAATCGCGCGGCCCGTCACCAGCAGCCCCTCGACGCCCTTGGGCAGCATGCACCGATAGGGAACCTGCATATAGCGCCCGGTAGTCGGCAAAATCAGTACCCCATAGCCGTCGATGAATTCGGGATAGATGCCGATGCTATCCTCAAACCGCCCCTGCTCGCGCACATCCTGTTCGGTGATGTTGTAGGCCGCGTCGATCTTGCGGGTATCGCGAATGCCGATGGTCATGCCGAAATTGCGCAGGCGCGCGCCCTGGCAGCCCGGCGCATAGCGGCGCAGCGCCTCAATCGCCAGCATGGCCTGCTTGCGCCCTTCGATTTCAAAGCGGGTCATGCTGTCGGGATCGGTGCCGTCGCAACCCGCCAGATGCACCAGGTTCATATAGGTCATCTCGCCGCTGTCGTGGACCGCCCCCCAAGTGCCCGCGATGGTGTTGAGGTGAGCCGGAATCACGCCATCGCGGATGGCCTGCTCGAAGGGCTTGCCCAGGTAGGGCGAAAACATATCGTCCTCTTTGCCCGACGTTTCGATCTGCCACTCGCCAGAGGCCCAATCCGCATAGGTCTGTGGGTCGGCTTTAACGCCCGCCATAAAGGCCGCCTTATCGACGCCCGCCATATGGAACATGACCGAGGCCGCCTGCATGGTCTCAACCGGGGTCTTGTGGGTCGGCGCTCCAGCGCGCAGGGCAATATCCGCATCGCCCGTAGCGTCAATCACGCGCTTGGCCAGAATAGCTTCGCGCCCGGCCTTAGACTCGGTGACAATGCCGACAATGGTGTTGCCCTCCATGATGGGCGCGACCACCAGACGGTGCAGCATGGGCACGACGCCTGCCTCCTCGACCAAAGCATCAGCCACCAGCTTGAAGCCTTCGGAGTCCAGCTCATAGGACAGCGATTGGCTTTCAGGCACCGCCGCGCCCGCGGCCTTGGCACGTTCTTCGAACTCCCAGCCGATGCCGCCCGCTTCAACGGTCTGTTCGTGGCGATACCAGGCGAAACCCTCGACCCCCACCGTGGTGATATTGCCACCAAAGCAGCCAAAGCGTTCGACCAGTGTCGTTTTCACGCCCGCGCGCGCCGACGCCAGAGCTGCTGCCAGACCGCCCGGCCCGGAGCCCACGACCAGTACGTCGGTCTGGTGAATGACGTCAATCTGGCGCGCCGGTTCAGCAATTTGGCCGAAAGTCGTCATGCAGGCCTCCTAGACCAGCTTGCGAGGCTTTTTGACCTCGTAGTCTTCAGCGAAAAACAACTCGTCCTCGATGAAACACTCCAAACGCGCCGTGCTGTAGTAGTAGTCATGATCGCAAGTCATGGAACCACGAGCCACCGTGCGCCACATGGCACCCGGCCGACCGCCTTCCTTGCGCCAAGTGATATCGGCGCGCGCGGAATGCGGATCGTCGGGATGCACCGTCCAGCGCTCGCTGGTCTGCGAACCCGAGATCAAGCCGTGCTCAAGATCACGGTTCTTGCCCGCGTCGATCTCGATTTGAACCACCGAGGCACCGGTGTCGGGATCGGTTGAAACCTGCCGGTCATAGCTGGAAGGCCGCAAGCTCTCGATCCGCCAGTGGGCCGCGCCCTCGGGCTCCTCGAAACGGCATTCATCGCCGCTGGCCAAAGGGCGGACCGGCAGCTCGATCGAGCCTTCTTCAAGGCTCAGTGTCGGCTTGTCCTGCGAGGGCCAGATAAAGGGCCAATAGGCCGTTGAAAGGGCCACGCGCAGGCGGTGGCCCGCGGGGACGCGGTAGCCGATTTGGTCCAAATCCAGCACGATATCAAAGGCTTGGCCTGGAACCAGCGCTTGAGGTTTGGCGTGCGAGCGGTGATGGCAGAGGTTCAAGACCCCCAAGCCGATAAAGGCCGAGCTGCCGTCTGGCCGCAGGTCGCAGAGCCGCACCACCAGGTTCGCCGTGGGGGTATCGCTGACCAGGCTCATCCGCAGTACGGGCGCGCCCAGCAAGTCCAGGCTCTCGGCCAGAGGATCGGAATCAAAACAGAGCGACTTGGCATCGTCGACGCTCTGTTCACCCGCCATTTCCTCGGCAAAGGCGAAGGGGAAGTATTCGGGCGCCTCGCGGCCAACATCTTGCACAGAGCTCACCTGACCGGATAGCTTACCGGGCTCCGCGCTGAGCCCTGCGTCGGTCAAGTGAAAGCGCAAAGGCGCAATATTGGGTGACGGCCACTGATCTTCGGCGACCCATCGGCCCGGGCGCTCATCGTACCAACGCTTGGGCGCAACACTATCCATGACGTAGGCGCGGTAGGCGGGCAGCTTGTCAGCGCCTGTGTCTTCTTGGCCCATCAGGTAGTGATCCCACCAGCGTTTGCACTCCTGCAAAAAGCCGATGGCGGGCTTTGGTCCGGCGTAGTGCGGGTACTTGTGGTTCCAGGGACCGGCCAAACCCTTGACGGGCGCGCTGAGGTTGGCAACCAGGTGTGCCATGGTGTTGCGATAACCATCGGCCCAACCACCCACGGTCAGGACAGCAGCCTCAATCGCGCTATAGTCTTCGCATACCGAGCCATGCTGCCAGTAGGCGTCGCGATGCTGGTGCTCCAACCAGGGCTCTAGCAGGAAATCTTGCCCTGATATGCGCGTGTGCCACATCTCGCGCCAGCGGTTCGCACCGACCAACTCAGGGTCCGGCGGGCGGCTCATGTAGGACAGCATGTTCATCGCCCAGCCAAAGTTTTCGATCAGCTGGCAGCCCCCTTTATAGTGGATGTCATCAGCATAGCGATCCACCGTCGAACAGACCGTGACAACCGCTTTCAGCGCAGGCGGACGTAGGGCGGCCAATTGCAAGCCGTTAAAGCCCCCCCAAGAGATGCCAATCATGCCCACCGCGCCGCTACACCAGGGCTGGTCAGCGATCCAGGCGATCACATCCTGTCCGTCCTGCATTTCTTGTGGCGAATATTCGTCGTCGAAGATGCCTTCGGACTCGCCCGATCCGCGCATATCCACCCGCACGCAAGCATAGCCATGCCCGGCGGTCCAAGGGTGAGAGAATTCATCGCGTTCAATGGTGCCGTCGCGCTTGCGGTAGGGCAGAAATTCCAAAATGGCCGGAACCGGCTTCTGCGCGGCGTCCTCGGGCATCCAGACCCGCGCCGAAAGGCGGGTGCCATCGGGCAGGGTGATGCCCATGTCTGGGGTTTCGACTACTTTATGCGGAAAGTCAGTAACGATGCGCATGGTGCCTCCTGCCGATTTTGTTCGGGCTTTTGTCGCGGCCTGTCTTGACCTGCCCTTCAAAGCGGAGCATGGCAAAGGGGAGATCAAAAAGCACGCGGAAAAACATGCGATAAGCCAATCAAACAAGCTGGCCCCCGATATCGCTCGGTTGGCGCGCTGCCTTTCGCCATTGCAAACGCCCAGGAGAAGCCATGAGCACCAACGCTAGCCCTCGCCCTCCGTCTCAGCGGAGCGCAGAGGTCACGGACAAGGCCTTGGTTGCTAGCGCTATTTTGGGCCCGCTTGCTGCCATCGGAGCTTCCTTTGCCTTCGTTACCAACGATGCGCTGATGAAGTTGCAATCGGGCAGCTTTTCTTTGCACGAATTGGTCTTTTTCAGAACCTTGATCGGGCTAATTTTCATCACCGCAATTGTTATGCCCTTCGACGGCGGCATTGCTTCACTGCGCACCAAGCGTTGGCGGCTACACTTGCTGCGCGGGCTCTGTGTGGTCTTTGCCAACATGACCTTCTTTGCAGGCTTGTCGGTGCTGCCCATCGCCACCTCGACCGCAATTTTTTTCGTCTCGCCACTCATCATTACCTGTTTTTCCTTCTTCTTTTTGGGCGAGCGGATTGGCCCGCACCGCTGGGCGGCGGTGGCTTGCGGCCTTATTGGCGTTTTAATCATCTTTGATCTCAGCGGTCAGCGTCTGCAATGGGCCTTGCTGCTGCCGCTGGCGGCTTCCTTTGGGTATGCGGGCCTGCACACCCTTACGCGGGCCATAGGCACGACCGACAAGACGGCGGCCATGACCTTTTATGTATCGTTGGCTTTCTTGGCCATCAGTCTGGGAATGGGCCTGGTGTTCGGCAGCGGTTGGCTGGATCCGGGCGGCGACGGGGCCTTGTCCTTTTTGCTCCGCGCCTGGCGCTTGCCGCAGGGCGGCGAGTGGCTGTTCATACTCGCGTTGGGTGCGACCAGCAGCATCGGCGGCCTGCTGATCACGCTGGCCTATCGCAAGTCAGACGCCAGCTTGATTGCGCCGGTCGAATACATCTCGATGCCGATTTCGATCGTTTGGGGCGTAGTCCTGTTCGCGACCTGGCCCGAGCCGCGGGTTTGGTGGGGCAGCGTCTTGATTATCGCCGGAGGTCTCTACAGTCTTTGGCGCGAACACCGGCGCAATCGCGTGCCGGTCGAGCGGTTGGGTCCAAGGCGCTGATGCAAACCGAGATAGGCGCAACTTCTTTGACCATGATCGGACATAGAAAAGGGGCCTCACACGAGACCCCTTTCTTGCTTGTCCCCGTTTCAAGGGCAGAACGGGTAGCTTAGCGCCAAGTCGTAAAGCGCAACTTCATTGTCTTCGGAGAACCCGCGCTTAGAGCCATCAAGCGGAAGGTGGCGACGCGGCCCTCACTGGTGCGGGCGCACAGGCGGGTTCCAACCGGCATATCGGCAAGCGATAGCCGCGCACCGCTCATACGGGCATTTTTACACTTGTTGTAGCTGCCGTCTGCGACATTGACGATGCCAATTTTGGCGCCATTGCGCGGTACCAAATAGAGCCGATTTGAGGTCTCGGCCTGGAACCAGACATCGGCCCCGTGCTGGTGAACACCGCCATCATCCAGGTCAAACAAATAGGTCTGGGGCACCGAAAGCAGGCCCTGGGCATGGATGGGACGCATCAAGTTGACAATGGGCAGACAGTTGAAGCCGCCCGCAACGGCGGTACAGACATTGCCCGCCGGGGCGTTGCGCTGAATGCGCCCGCCTGCGCCGTTCGGGCCATACTTGCATTGCAGCGCGGTCTGGCCGCCAATCTGCACCACTTCGGTTCCGGTCAGGTTCGAAACATAGGGCGTGCTCCACCAGCCACCTGGAAGCTGGGTCGTGACTTCGCGCTTAACCTGTTGGACCGGACAGTTGATTGAGGCAGCAGTAGCGCTTCCGGCCATTGCCGTCAGCGCCGCACCAGCCAAGGAGACAAGAACAAAACGAGAGATACTCAGTGAAAGTCGCATGGGTCGGTTCCTTTTATTTGTGTATGACCTTGGGATATCAAAACACAACTGAACCAAAACTGAACGCTCGTCACTTTACGACCGCGTATTTTTACGCCCGCTCTTAGGGGGCCAGGAATACTTGCGATAAGGTGACCCCGGCGGCAGTCCATGCGGTTTGGGTCCAGTGCAAGGCTAGCCGGTCATGAGCACCAGCCAGCCTTGTGGGCTCTAACTGGCGTAGTTCGATCCTTCTTCATCCAAAATAGCCATGAGTTCGCTCAGGTGGCGCTCAGCCTGACCGGGATAGGTCTCGATCTCATGGGCGGTCTTTTCAGCGATCTCGTCGGAAAGAACCCGCAAAGGCTGGCCGGTTTGAAGGGCGCGGATATAGGTCTCGGCGGCGCGCTCAAAATAGTAGAGGCGGTTGAAGGTCTCCGCCACCGTATCGCCGATCACCAAGACGCCGTGGTTGCCCATAATCAGCGTTTTGACTTTGGGGTCCGCCAATAGGGTTGCGCAGCGGGCCCCTTCATCCTCAAAGGCAAGGCCGCCGAAATCATTGTCGATGGCATAGCGGTTAAAGAAAGTCGCTGTGTTCTGGTCGATCGGCGGCATGTTGCTGTCGGCCAGGCTAGCCAGCACGGTTGCGTGGATCGAATGAACGTGCATCAGGCAGCGCGCGTGTGGACAAAGGCGATGCACCGAGCCATGCAGTCCCCAGGCCGTCGGGTCCGGTGCATCGGGCTGGTCCATGGTGGCTGGATCGTTGGCATCCAGCAACAGCAGATCCGAGGCCTTGATCCGCCGAAAGTGCATTTGGTTGGGGTTCATGAGGAACTGGCTGCCGTCCTCATTGACCGCCAAGCTAAAGTGGTTGGCCACCGCTTCGTGAAAGTTCAGGCGCTCGGTCCAGCGAAAGGCTGCGGCCATTTCGATGCGCTGCGGCCAGTGCTGCATGTTTGCGCCGGGTGTTGGGTTAAGTGCAGTAACGCTGTTCATCATGTCCTCCAGCAAAAAGATCTGCGCCCAGCATTGCCCGCAACGCGGCGGCTTTACAAACAAAGCTTTTGCGGCCTATGCATTAGTTAAACTTATGCATCATTACTGCATGGAGGCGTGATGCGACCCCGCCAAAAGGCCCCAACAGCCCCCTTTCCGCCGCTGGCTTGGCTGCGCGCCTTTGAAGCCGCTGCCCGCCATCTCTCCTTTACCTTGGCCGCCAAAGAGCTGAACATGACCCAATCGTCGGTCTCGCAGCACGTGCGCAACTTGGAGCATTGGTTGGGGCGCGACATGTTTGTGCGCCAGACCCGCGCCATCGCGTTGACCGAAGCCGGAGCCAACTATTTGCCGGTGGTGCGCGAGGCGTTTGGCGTCCTAGCCCGCGGCACCCGTTCTTTCGTGGGCAACGATCCGGGCCAAGAACTGCGCCTCCTCTGCAATTTGACCTTTGCGACCTGGTGGCTCACACCGCGGCTGGATGGATTGCTGGCCGCGCATCCCTGGCTCCGTCTGAACCTGCAAACCGCCACTTGGGGCGTCGAAGCGCTGGGCACCGGCGGCGGTGGGCTCAACTGGGATATGGAGATCCGCTTCGGGCGCCCGCAAGACATGTCCGCCTCCGCAGAGCTTATTTTGGAGGACACCACCACCCCAATTTGCAGCCCAGATTTTGCCGACGGCGAACCCGATTGGCGGCGCGATCGCTTGTTTGATTGCGAGGGCGTGGTATCGAACTGGGACGCCTGGCTCGACAGCCAAGGCCAGGCGCTGCCCCCGGGGAAGACCATCCATACCGCTTCCACCTACGTCATCGCCCTGACCGCAGCGGTGAATGGCCAGGGTCTTGCTCTTGCGCAGGGCTTTATGATCGACGGCCTCGCCAAAACCTGCACCGTGCATACGCCTTGGCCGCACCGCATGCCGCTGTTCGAGGCTTATTTCTTGCAACCGCCGCCCGATCACCGCCAGACCCCCGCGACCCGCGCGTTTGTCAGTTGGATCGAGGCTGAAATTACCACTTAGAATTCATTGCACATGTCATATCGCACTAATTAAATCAGCATAGCTGGCAATCAGTATACCAATAATTATAAATATTAATCCAAAAATATTTGTGCTTACATAATAACTCTGCAAATCTGCAGATTTTGATTCCATTTCTGAAAATTTTTCAGATACTTTTTTATCTAGATCGGCAACTAGAGTTTTCAATTTCTCAGTCTCTACTTTTTGTTTGTTACTGATTTCAGCAATTTTCTTATTTATGTTGTATATTTCCATGTTAAAATAATTCACTATTTCACATATGTTAGAACTTTTGTTTAAAGATATTTTTGTAGCAACATCCAATCCATCCAGGTGAAATTCACCACTGTCGAGTGATATATGATGTACTTTTTTGTTAAAACCTTCTATATTTTTTAAATATTTGATGAATATATTTCTGATTGAAAAATTTGGATCCAACATTTTAGCAATTTTCATAATTTCAGAAAATATCATCAACATACCTACAATTTGCATAAATACACCCACACTCAATATGTCAGTTTTTCTATCGAAAAATAAATTATCGAAAAACAAAATAAGCAATACTAGATATATAGTTGCCGCTATAAATGATAATATTGGAAGCAAATATTTTAATAAGGATAAAATACTGCGCATCTTTCCAAGAAACATACTAATCACAATTTTTCCTTTCCTTAGGGGCACCGAAAATACACCTATTACCGGACAAATGGCAGAATGTAGAAATATGGCACGCTATTTATCCCCACGGAAATGCCGCGATAGGCCATTTGCTTTCAACTACGCCTCCTTCATTCAATTGATGGCCACTTTCCACAAAATCAAGCTGGACGCTAGGGGCACGCCCGTCCTACCAATAAAGACGAGCAGATACCGCCACCCTCAAAGGAGCCGCACGCATGACGCCCCTCGCCTCGACTCTGGACATCCTCGAAAAGCTCATCGCCTATCCCACGGTCTCGACCGACAGCAATTTGGCGCTAATCGACTATTGTGCTGAATACTTGGACGGGCTGGGCGCGCGCGTGCAGATCTTCAAGAACGCCGAGGGGACCAAGGCCAACCTCTTTGCCACCTTGGGGCCAGAAGGCGACGGCGGCATCGTTCTATCGGGGCATTCAGACGTGGTGCCGGCCGAAGAAGACGGTTGGCTGTCCGATCCTTTCCAAATGCGCAACGATGGCGAGCGCCTCTATGGCCGTGGCACCTGCGATATGAAGGGCTTCATTGCGGCCAGTCTGGCGCTGGCACCAGCCTATGCGGCCCTGCCCTTGCGCCGCCCGCTGCACTTTAGCTTCACCCATGATGAGGAGACCGGTTGCCTGGGCGCGCAAGACTTGGTGGGCCATCTGCGCGAACAGGGCCTGAAACCCGCGGTCGCCATCATCGGCGAGCCGACCGACATGCGCATTATCGAAGGTCATAAGGGATGTTGCGAATATTCGACCCATTTTAAGGGCTTGGAGGGCCACGGCTCCCAGCCCGACCTGGGCGTCTCGGCGGTGGAATACGCCACCCGCTACGTCGGCCGTCTGCTGGAACTGCGCGAGGCGCTGAAGCAGCGAAGCCCCGCCGGTAGCCAGTTCGAACCGCCCTGGTCCACACTGCAAGTCGGCCGGATCGAAGGCGGCGTCGCGCACAACGTCATCGCGGGCGATTGCCGGGTTGATTGGGAGACCCGCCCGGTGGTGGCTGCCGACCTGGCCTTCGTTAAGCAGGCCATGCAAGAGTTTTGCGACCAACAGCTCTTGCCCTCGATGCGCGCGGTTCACCCCGAGGCGGACATTCATACCGAGGTCATCGGCGAAGTGGCAGGCCTGGAACCCATGAGCGAGAACGAGGCGCTGCGCTTAGTCCAGGAGCTGACCGGGGCCAACGCCGCCGAGCTGGTGGCTTTCGGCACCGAAGCCGGGCTGTTCCAGTCGCTGGGCATGTCGGCGGTTGTCTGCGGCCCCGGCTCGATCCAGCAAGCCCATAAGGCCAACGAGTACGTCAGCTTGGATCAACTCCAGCGCTGCCTGGCCATGCTTGAAGGCTTGCAATCCAAGCTGGTCTAGGGCCAAGTTGGCGGCTGTGCGACCCCTCAAGCCCAAGGCAAGGAGACCCGCCCCATGGCCGCTAAGCTCTTTTCAACACGCAAGCGCCCTGCCCACCTGGGACCCTACGCCCTAGAAGCGCTGCGCCGTGGGCCCATGGCTGATTTGACGAGCGCTCCCAAGGATCAGGCGCCGCTGTTTTCTAGGCCGGACGCGCCCCGCCACATCGCCAACGCCATGGCCGACTATCAGGCGACTATGGATGCGATCCGCGACGGGCTGGTCAACGGCACCAAGGCAGAGATACCGTCCGACCCCTGCGTGCGTGCCCGACATCTCAAGGGCTTTGGCTATTTTTCAGATGCCGACATGGTGGGCATCGGCCCAATCAGTCCGGCCTGCCTGCGCGATGCGCCCATTCGCAACCCCGAAATCGACCGCCTGGCGCACGATCTGAAGACCCGCCAGACCAAGACCCTTGCGTCCGGCATTGATGTCATCATGGCTGACCTCAAAGACTCGATCGCAGCCCCGCCCAGCGGGATCGACGGGCACCATACAGCGCTTGTCTTTGCCTATGGCTTTGGGCGTGATCCCAGCACCGACGAGCCGGGCACCGCTTGGATCCAAGACGCGCAGGCCGAGCGGGCTTGCCTGCGGGCGACCGAGACCGCCGTCGTGCTGGCCAACTATATTCGCCTGTTGGGCTTTGATGCCAAGGCCCACAGCGGCACCTCTAGCGATGTTTGGTTGGGCCGCCTAGCGCTTGACGCCGGTCTAGCCAGCCTGGAAGACGGCGAAATCTGTATCCCTTGGCTGGGCAGCCGCTTTGGTCTGGCGGCCATTACCACCAACCTTGAGCTGGAACACGATAGTCCCCTAGCCCCTCTGGACCAGCAGCCCTACAGCGTTCTGGGGGGCTGGCATTGGCAGCTTGGCACCAAGTCCGCCAAATCGGCGCGCACGCAAGACCCTTATGCAAAGCGTCCCTATGCGTTGGGCCCGCACCCTTTTGAGACGCTCAAGCGCGTTGGGGAGCCGACAACCTACATCGACGAAGCCCACGTCGCCCGCGTGCCCAAGCGGGCCGACATGTTCGCACGCGCCCAATTCGGCGATATGGGCAAGGCGGTACAGAAAAGCGCGGCGGGCGGCTACTATGCGCGCAAGTCCGCACCCTCCTATGCTCAACGGCGCATGCTGGGCGCCTTCGTGCTGTTGCAGGACGGCGAACCCGCACCGAAGCGCCAGCAATTGGACCCTCAAGAGGCCGCCGATCTGGTCAAGGCCACCAGCTATTTTCTGGGCATCGACGCGGTGGGGATTTCCCGATGTCCCGACTGGGCTTGGTATTCGCACGATGCGACCGGCGCACCCATTGAGCCGAACCAAGATCACGCCATCTCCATGATCACCGACCAGGGCTTTGAGACCATGGAGGGCGCCAGCGGTGACGATTGGATTTCCGTGGCCCAATCCATGCGCGCCTACCTGCGATTTTCGCTGCTGGGCGGTGTGGTAGCACGCCAAATCCGCAATCTGGGCTATGCGGCTAAGGCACACACGGTTTTGGACGGCGAAGTGCTGCAGCCGCCGCTGTTGCTGCTGTCCGGTCTGGGCGAGGTCAGCCGCATCGGCGAGGTGATTCTCAACCCCTTCTTGGGTCCGCGGCTCAAGTCGGGCGTGGTAACGACCGATCTGCCCATGGCCCACGACGCTCCGATTGACTTCGGGCTTCAGCGCTTTTGCGCGGCCTGCAACAAGTGCGCGCGTGAGTGCCCCTCTGGTGCCATCACCGCCGGCCCCAAACTCATGTTCAACGGCTATGAAATCTGGAAGTCCGACAGCCAGAAGTGCGCCACCTACCGCATCACAACCGAAGGCGGCGCCATGTGCGGGCGCTGCATGAAAACCTGCCCTTGGAACCTGGAAGGCCTGTTTGCCGAAAAGCCATTGCGCTGGCTGGCTTCCAACCTACCAGCCCTGGCCAAGCCGCTGGCCAAGTTGGACGATCTGGCGGGCAACGGCGGTCTGAACCCGGTCAAAAAGTGGTGGTGGGATATTGAGCTGTACGAAGACGGGGCCTATCGAGCCGCGCGCAAAGCCATCAACGAGCGTGATCTACAGACCGACTTGGATCTGCGCTATGAAGATCAGACGCTAGCGGTCTACCCAGCGCCACTGGCGCCGTCGCCTTGGCCCTACCCCTTCCCCATGAACCGCGAGGCGGGGATCGCGGCCTATCAAGCCATGGTGAGCGCCGACGAACACAAGGCGCGGCTGGCGGCTGGCGATACCCGTCATCTCCACCGCTATCAGGTGCCCGACGATGCACCGGTGCTGGAAGTGCGCCTGACCAAGGCCGAGGCCATGACCGACGACATCTCCAAGTTCGAGTTCCAGCGCCCTGACGGCAGCCCTCTGCCCACCTGGAGCGCCGGTGCGCATCTGGATATCGTGGTCGCGCCTGAATTCTTGCGGCAATATTCGATGTCCGGCGATCCGGCCGATACCAGCCGCTATCAGATTGGAGTGTTGCGCGAAGACGCCGGGCGCGGCGGCTCAAAACTCATGCACCGCATTTTCAGCGAAGGACGGCGGGTCTTTATCTCCAAACCCATCAACCACTTTCAGCTGGACGAAGGCGCCAGCAAGACCTTTTTGATGGGCGGCGGTATCGGCATCACACCCATGATCGCTTTCGCCCACCGTTTGCATGCTCTGGGCAAGGATTTCGCCCTTCACTATTCCTGTTCCCGCCGAGATCACGCGGGATACCAGGACGATCTTGCCGGTATGGCTTGGGCAGATCGCATCGCGTACCACTTCTCGGACGAAGGCTGCCGCGCGGAACTGGACCAAGTGCTGAGCGGCTATCAGCCGGGTTGGCACGTCTATACCTGTGGGCCCGATCGCTATATGGCGGGGGTGATGGAGGCCGCCAAACGCCAGGGCTTTCCCGAAGAAGCCCGCCACCTGGAGTACTTTTCGGTCCCCGAACAGCACGACTATGTGAACCAGGCCTTCAAGCTGAAACTAGCACGCAGTGGGCAGATACTAGATGTACCCGCCGACAAGACCGCTGCGGACGTCCTGATCGAAGCGGGCTTCAAAATTGACCTCAAATGCTCGGACGGCATTTGTGGGGTCTGCAAGTGCGACTACACCAGCGGCGCGGTCGAACATCGCGACTTTGTGCTGTCCAATGCGCAGCGCCAGTCCAGCCTGATTACCTGCCAGTCGCGCGCGGCTGACGAAGACGGTGTGATCGAACTGGATCTCTAGCGCGCTGGGTTGGTCCCTATCCAGCAGCGAAGCCCTAGAGCAAGCCGCGAGTGAGTGGCAACACAAACGAGCATGGACTTGCGTTAGAAATCAGTCAGCTGGACACCCGCATTAACCTTGCGGGACTGAGGTCGCCGTGATTCACTTGGCTAGAGGAGAAGCCTATGCCCGTGATCAAGCAAGAGCCGTCGCTGTTCGGAATGTCGGACCATCTGAGGAGCCTAAGCGAAAGCGGCGATCCACTGGCCGTGCTGGAGC
>JAUIHE010000076.1 GCA_030432195.1 Alphaproteobacteria bacterium | reverse complement strand
CTATTCGCCGCTCTACATCACGCAAGCTGGGCTCGATCCCCTCTACGCTGGCCTGTTCTTGTCAGGCATTAACGGCATAATTTTCTTGGCACCATTTATCGGCGCCGGTGCTCGCATTCTAGGTGTGCGCAAAACGATCATCAGCGGTTTTGCCATGCTGACCTTGTCGCTGGTCGCCTTAGGGCTGATCGGCTCACCCAAGCCTATCGGCCTTGTTTTCTGGATCATTGCAGCGCTCTTTGCCTTTTGCCTTGATGTCGTGGCCAACGTTCCCTTCATGCGGCTTGTCAAAGAGCGGGAACGGGCCGACATGACGATGGTCTTTACCACATGGCGAGATTTGGCGGAGGTAACGTCTCCCGGCCTAGCTGGCTTTGTCTTGGCGGTCGCACCGCTAAATGGGCTGTTTTTTGCCCTTGCAGGAATGATGGCAGGTACGACCTACCTGACGACCTGGTTGCCGCGGCGTCTATAAGCAGCTTGTTTCCCTTGCGGTTTGGGAGCACAAGCAAGCCTAAATCTCTCTAGGCCACAAGGACACATCGAAAATGGATACATCAGCACTCATCAGCTTGGGTCTGGCGCTTGCCTTTGGCGGCAGCTTCGGTGGGCTAATGGCTGGCATGTTGGGCGTTGGCGGCGGCATCGTTTTCGTGCCGATCCTTTTCGCAATTCTCAATGTTCTGGACTATCCCCTTGCACTGACCATGCACATATCGGTCGCCTCATCGCTGTGCATTATCATTATGACGTCGATTTCATCGGTTCGCGCCCATCATCGCAAGGGAGCTGTCGATTTAGAGATCGTGCGCGGCTGGGCGCCTTGGGTCGTCGCCGGAGCGATTGTCGGCGGCCTATTGGCTCGCGTACTGGATGCCTCGGTGCTGACGGGTGTGTTTGGCGTCGTTGCGCTCTTGGCTGCGGCCAATCTCATGCTACCAAAAACTTATGATCTCAAGCGACCCGCACCCACCAAGGGGCCCGGCGCTGCGCTGATTGCCTCGTCAATCTCCTTTATTTCAACGTTAATGGGAATTGGCGGCGGCTCGATTTCCGTACCGACCCTCACGGCCTTCGGCGTGCCCGTGCATCGTGCTGTCGGCACCTCCTCCGCGATCGGGTTTTTCATCGCCCTGCCTGGCGCCATAGCTTTTATGATTTCAGGCTTGGGGTTGGAGGCACGCCCGCCCTTTTCGCTGGGCTACGTGAACTTTGTCGCCGTTGTATTGGTCGCGCCCCTATCGGTTCTTTTCGCCCCGCTGGGAGCCAAGCTTGCCCACGCCATGGACCCCATTTGGCTCAAGCGCGCCTTTGGCCTATTCTTGGCCTTCAACGGAGTGCGGATGCTTTTGGCCACGTTCTCCGCGCTCTGACCCGCAAATGACCTGCCAAAAAAAGAGCGGCTCACGCTTTCGCGGGCCGCTCTTTTGTTATTTACGCGAAGTTGCGTTCTACAGCTTGTCTAGCGCCGCATCAAAGTCCGCGCGCAATTTATCAGCCATGGCATCATAGGCGCCTTGGTCGCTCCAACAAGAGCGTGGGTCCAACAGCTCGCTAGGCATGCCGGGCACCGCTGTCGGCACTTCTAAATCAAAACGATCATCCTTGCGCGTCTCAACCCCATCAAGCTGGCCGTCAAGAGCCGCGTTAATCATCGCCCGCGTATAACGCAGCTTGACGCGCTCGCCTTCACCGTAGGCACCACCGCTCCAGCCGGTATTAATCAACCAGACCTTTGCACCAGACTCGGCGATTTTCGTTGCCAACATCTCGCCATAGACCTTCGGAGGCCGCGGCAAGAAGGGTCCGCCGAAACAAGGCGAGAAGGTCGCTTCAGGCGTTGTCACACCGCGCTCTGTGCCGGCCAGCTTGGCAGTATAGCCCGCCAAAAAGTATCGCATCGCTGTTTCAGGCGTCAGCTTGGCGATAGGAGGCAAGACCCCAAAGGCGTCAGCGGACAAGAAGAAGATATTTTGAGGAATCCCGCCCCGACTACCTGGCTGAATATTGTCGATGAAATCAATCGGATAGGAGACGCGAGTGTTCTCGGTCTTCGAGCCATCCGCGTAGTCGATTTCGCGGCTCACCTCGTCCATTACGACGTTTTCAAGAATAGTGCCGAACCGTTGCGTGGTGGCGTAAATTTCGGGCTCTTGTTCAGCCGACAGATTGATCGCCTTGGCATAGCAGCCGCCTTCGAAGTTGAAGACTTCTGCATCGCCCCAGCCGTGCTCATCATCGCCGATCAAAGAACGCTGTGGGTCGGTTGAAAGCGTGGTCTTGCCTGTGCCCGACAGCCCAAAGAACAAGGCTGTGTCGCCGTCTTTGCCGGTGTTGGCAGAACAGTGCATGGGCAAAACGCCCTTTTCAACCAGAAGGTAGTTAAGAACAGAAAAGACGGACTTCTTCACTTCGCCCGCATATTCCGTGCCGCCGATCAAGACTAGGCGCTTTTCTAACGAGACGATAATGAAGGTTTCGCTGCGCGTGCCATCGACCGCAGGGTCGGCCTTGAAGCTGGGAACATCAATAACCGTGAATTGCGGCGTCTGGGCCGCGCGCTCCTGCGCGCTTGGGCGCAGGAACATGTTCGAAGCAAACAGATTATGCCAGGCGTATTCGGTAACAACCCGCACCGGAAAGCGGTGATCGTCGCTCGCACAAGCGGCCAAATCCGAACTATAAAGCGTCTTGCCAGCCAGGAATTTTTCAAGGCGCGCCAACAGACCGTCTAGCTTGTCAGCCGCGATCGGCTGATTGACCGCGCCCCACCAAATCGAGGCTTCGCTTTCCGGGCTCTTGACAACGAACTTGTCCTTGGGAGATCGACCGGTAAATATCCCGGTATCAACAACCAGCGCGCCAAAACGATTAAATCGAGCTCCTTCGTCGACAACAGCGCGTTCGGTTAGCGCAGCAGGTGACAGATTGGAAAGAAGCTTGGCGCCGCCAAGAAGCGCATCGATTGCCGTCATTTTTTTGTCCTGAACGAATAATGGAGCGCATGGTTTAATGGAGCCGCAACATGCGTTCAACAGCCTGCGGCCATGAGGACACAACCATGTTCACACCCGAAAAGCTGCGCCATTCGTTTTGCAACAAGAGCGTCGTTTGCGAACTTTGTTTGCCTCAGGACTCGACACTCGAATCGCAGGGGCAAGGCGGAGGTATTCCACCAAACCCCTTTCGAAGCCTTGCCTACTCGCGATATAGGCTGTGGCAAGCCTTGCAGGTCTGTGCATAGCCTTGAAAAGCCACCAAAAATGCGCCTTCATCTTGCATGTCTGCGGCGTTTTGAAGGGCCTGCCCTGCCTCGGCCAGTCCAACGGCAAGAAGCGTGAAATTCTCCAGCTCACTCACGATATTTCGTTTGGCTTCGCTTGGTGCCTTGAAGCTGTCAGCGGGGAACTTTTCAGGAAAGGTCTGGCCTGTATGAACCGCCGCTTGTCCCGCCTGCTCAACAATCTGCCAATCCAGAGCCGTCCGACCGCGTGCCATCATCGCCAGCGCCTTGGTATTGTTGCCCAAAACGGACATCATATCCATGCGTTCCTTCATAACGCCTGAGGCACCCTTGTGCGCCAGGGCCAAAGTTCCGCTGGCAGCCAACGCCGCTACCGCTACTAGTACGATCGGTTTCATATTTGCTCCGAATTAGGTTGAGAGATTCGACGCGAACATCTCTCGCATCCAAGCCGCGATGTCCAGCAACCAGAAGGCATAATCATCATCACAACTCTGTTAGATCGTCTGTCAGGCGTCATGCGCCACGCATGCAATCTATTTATCGTGTGGTTTGGGTGTTCAGATTTGGTTCAGCCAGCCCGGCTTATAACCAGGTCATACATTGAACAGCGGCTCCAAACCTCCCCAACGCCGGAGCCTCCACCAACAGGAGACCATCATGTCTTTCAGAAAAGCAACCGCATCTGTGATTTTTGCCGCTGGCTTGATGGCCGGCCTGACAAGCACTGCCGACGCTCATCCGCGCAGCTGGGACCACCAGCACAACAGCTATGGCGGTTACAACTCCTACAATTCCGGTTCTTACAACAACTACGGCGGCCACACCCGTACACGCCAAGCGCGCGTTGTTCATGCAGAGCCCGTCTATGAGTATCTCCGCGGACACCGCCGACCCAAACAGGTTTGCCACATCGAACAAGTGCCCGTCTATGGTCGTTCTGGCGGCACCTACTACAGTCATGGCGCTGACCCAGGCGGCGCGATCGTCGGTGCCCTGGTTGGTGGCTTTATTGGCAACCAAGTTACCGACCACGATGAAGCCGGCACCGTTATCGGTGCCATTGGCGGCGCCTTGGTTGGCTCACAGATTGGTCAGGGCGGTTACGTCCAGCACCAGCCGCGCATTATCGGCTATGAAAGCCGCCAAGTCTGCGAAACCGTCAAGCGCCACGGTAAGAAAAAGCGGGTTTTGAAGGGTTACAACGTGACCTATCGTTTCCACGGCACGCTTTATGAGACTTTCACAACCTATCACCCTGGCGAATACATCACCATTCAAGTTCGCCGCTAAGCTTCGTGTCCCACTTTCCCCAACAGTACAGACTCCAAAGGGCAATCTCGCCGCCGCGCCTCCTTCCCCTGGGGGCGCGGTTCTTTTTTGCCGAACGCCGCCACGCGCTCACGTGAAATCAGGTCACTTTGCCGACAAGGCGACGCGGTGGTCGCGAATTGACCTGTAAGCGCTTTCGGAGTTGCTTATTCCTGGCTCATTAGTTCCTTTGTTCGGAGTCCTGACCGTGACAATCAAAGCTGCTGTTTGTCGTGAATTCGCGGCACCTCTTGTGTTCGAAGATGTACAGCTCGCCGCCCCAAGCTACGGTGAAGTACAGGTCGCCATAAAGGCCTGCGCCATCTGCCATTCTGACATCACCTTTATTGACGGCAAGTGGGGTGGACAGCTTCCCGCGGTTTACGGCCACGAAGCCGCTGGCATCGTTAAGCAGGTCGGCCCAGGCGTCTCGCGCTACAAGGTTGGTGATCGGGTCATTGTCACGCTCATTCGCTCATGCGGGTCTTGCCACTATTGCGCCGATGGCAATCAAGTACAGTGCGAAGTTCAGACCCCTTTGGACGCGCACTCACCGATTGAGCTTGTTGACGGATCCGCCGTACAGGGCATGCGCACGGGCGCGTTTGCTGAGGCCGTGACGGTTGACGCCAGCCAGCTCGTGAAGATTGACGATGATATGCCCTTTGATGTTGCGAGCCTTTTGGCATGCGGGGTCATTACCGGTTATTGCGCGGTGACCAATACGGTTGACATGCCGCACGGTTCAACCTGCGCCATTATCGGTTGCGGAGGCGTTGGACTCAATGCGGTTCAAGCCGCCGCGCATCAAGGCGCACGAACAATTGTTGCAATTGATGTTGAAGACAGCAAATTGAACGTTGCGCGCGACTTCGGGGCTACGCACAGCCAAAACGCGCTGGCCCCGGATCTTGTCGAGCAAGTCCAAGCCCTAACAAACGGGCGCGGCCTTGATTTCGTCTTTGTCACCGTCGGCCTTTCGCGGGTCATGGACGACGCCCACAGGCTGCTGGCGCGATCGGGCACCTTGGTCCTGGTTGGCATGCCGCCTTCCGGGGAAGAGACGAAATTTGATGCTGCGACATTTGCTTCAAGCGGGCACAAAGTGGTGGGCTCCAAGATGGGCTCCGTGCATATGGCAAAAGATATCCCTGGCTTGATCGACATGCACAAGCAAGGGCGGCTGAAGCTCAAGGAGCTGATTTCCAACCGCTATTCCTTCGACCAGATCAACGAAGCGCTGGACGACGCGCGCCAGGGCCGATCACTGCGCAACGTGGTTATGTTTGACTAGTGGTTATGCTTTACTGGTGGATATGTTTGACTGGTGGTTATGTTTGACTGGGCGCCTTCGTGCCCGAATAAGGGGTCGGGACCACCAGCAACAGCTCGATAAGAAAGACCAGGAGAGAGCATGAAAATCCAAGAGCTAGAGACCTTTGTTGTTGCCCCGCCCGCGCCGGGTTGGGGCGGCTCTTACTTCATCTTCGTCAAGCTTGTCACCGACAACGGCATCGTTGGCTACGGTGAAGTCTATGCCAACACATTCGGTCCCGAGGCCACTGTCGCGGGCCTTCAAGACCTGTTTCAGCGCTGGCTAGAGGGCGCCAATCCCTTTCAGATCGAGCTGTTTTGGCGCCGAGCCTATTCGGCAGGCTATATCGCAAAACCCGATGTCTCGCTGGTCGGGATCATTTCGGGCCTAGAGATCGCCATGTGGGACATCGTTGGTAAGGCGACAGGCCAGCCCATCTATAACCTGCTGGGCGGTAAGGTGCGCGAGCGGCTCCGCTCCTACACCTACCTCTATCCCAGCCAAGAACGCGAACAAGACCCCGGCTTTTGGGCCGATGCCGACGCCCATGCAGAACAGGCCGCGCACTACGTGGCGCAGGGCTTCACGGCCGTGAAATTTGATCCCGCGGGCCCTTATACCATCACCGACCCGCATATGCCCCGCCTAGACGATATCAGCCGTTCGGTCGCTTTTTTGAAAAAGATCCGCGAAGCCGTGGGCGATCGTGCTGATTTGCTGTTCGGTACCCACGGACAATTTTCCACCGGCGGCGCTATTCGTTTGGCGCGCGCCTTGGAGCCCTTCGATCCGCTGTGGTTTGAAGAGCCAACGCCCGCAGAAACGCCTGAAGAATTGGCGCGCGTCGCCAGCCAGACCAATATTCCGATAGCCACCGGCGAACGATTGACCACCAAGTACGAATTCAAGCGTGTGTTGCAAACCCAAGCCGCCAGCATTTTGCAACCGGCCTTGGCTCGGGTTGGGGGCATCTTGGAGGCCAAAAAGATCGCTGGCATGGCCGAGCCCTTCTATGCACAAATGGCGCCCCACCTTTATTGCGGCCCGATTGAAGCTCTGGCCAACATTCAGCTTTGCGCCTGCATTCCGAACTTTTTGATCCTAGAGAGCATAAAGACCTTCGACGGCTTTTATTCCGACTTGCTGGATCGGCCGATTCAATGGGAAGATGGCGCCGTCATTCCATCGAGTGAACCGGGTCTGGGACACAATTTGAATGAAGACGTCGCGCGCGCTCATCCCTACACAGGCAATCGACTGCATCTGAATGTGACCCAAGAACCCGTCTGGCCCTAGAGCATAGCGCGAGCAATCGCCCCGGACTGTGTAAAAGATAGGCAAGGGGCATTTGCGGCGATATCAAATAGAGTGAGCGCGCTGAGTGAATGCTTTTCAGCGATATGCGCTCTAGGCCTAGTTTGGTCTAATCTCAGGAGGCACGCAAATGACCGAAAAAACAGGCCGCTGCCTTTGTGGCGCCGTGACATGGCGGACGGGTGATGCCCCCAATTGGGCCGGCATTTGCCACTGCCATTCTTGTAGGAAAGCCAACGCCGCAAGCATGGTTGGCTATATCGCCTTTGCAAACACTGGCCTCAAGATCACAGGCCCGGTCGCCACTTTTGAATCGTCGTCTGGCACCGAGCGCGGTTTTTGCGCGCACTGCCACACGCCGCTGTTTTATCGTAGCCAACGTTGGCCGGATGAAACGCACATGATGGCGGCAACGCTGGACGATCCGGCGCAGTTCCAGCCCAAAGCACATTTTCATTGGGCTGAACGCGAACCCTGGCTGATCCTCGATGACGACCTGCCGAAATATGATGCCACCGCTGGTGACAACGACGCATAAAGCAGCACCAGCACGGACCAGCCGAGCGGCTGCTTTGCCAGCCCTGGCGAAATCTTAACTGGCTAGTTCGCAGATTCGCTAGTTCAAGGTCCCTCGGGATGGTCGCCAGTTCATAATCAGCGCTTCTTGCGACTGACTTTCAATGGCTCCTGGACGATAAGCGCGCACGTGAGCGATCGCTTCTTCGCCGCTCAATCCCAATTCGACCAACAGCAGCGCCGCGACGGTTCCAGCGCGGCCTAGACCAGCAAAACAGTGCAGCAGCACCGCCTTTCCAGTGGTCAAGCTAAACGTCAGTTCGTCCAGCAATCCGGGCAGCAAGCGCAGGGCATCGGCATCTGGAACGCCATAGTTGGAGATAGGAAATTCCTGCCAAAGAACATCTTGCTCGGCCAGGCAATCTTTCAGATTTGCGGCCCCTAACTGCGCTCTGCTTTCCGGCTCATTTAAAGAGACCACCCGGAAGACGCCTTGATCTGCAATGCTCTGGCAGTCGTCGGCCAAACCGACCGGCCCCAGCCCTGGACAACAAGACAAGCCCAAGCGCCCGCTCGTGCCTTCCGGCAAGGGCACCCAGGTAATAGGAAAGCGCGTGGGCGCCGCGGGCACCGTCATATTACAAACGCCGCCATTCGGTTTTGCCGCCGGGGCGATCCAACAGCTCAACGCCGTCGGCAACGAGTGCATCGCGCAGCTCATCGGCCTTTGCAAAGTCTTTGTTTGCGCGCGCTTCGATACGCGCGGCAATCATCGCTTCGATCTCATCAGCAGAATACCGGCCTGCATTGGCGCTCTGGAACCAAGCCTTGGGGGCTTCTTGTAGCAGACCCAGCAAGTCAGCCGACCCCTTGAGCTGCGCTTGTAGACCCGGCTTGTCGGCGTCTTCGGCCTTGTTAATGTCGGTCACCAAAGCGTGCAGCTCGGCGAGTGCCTGCGGCGTATTCAAATCGTCAGACAAAGCGGCCAGCACACCATCAGCAGGTCTAGCTTCGGCCTTGGCCGCGTCGTAGCCTTCCAAGGCGCGATACATGCGATTGAGTTGGGTCTTTGACTCCGCGATCTTTTCCTTCGAGAAGTCCATCGGACCGCGATAATGGCCTGAGAGCAACGCCATGCGAATGGCCTCACCCGGAATGCCCGCCTCTAACAGTTGGTGGACGGTGTAGAAATTGCCCAAAGACTTGGACATTTTTTCGCCGTTCACGGTGATGTAGCCGTTGTGCATCCAGGTGTGCGCCATCTCAGCATCGTTGGCACTGCATGACTGAGCGATCTCGTTCTCGTGGTGCGGAAAGATCAAATCCAACCCGCCAGCGTGAATATCGAAGCTAGCGCCCAAGGTGTCGCGCGCCATGGCCGAACATTCGATGTGCCAGCCAGGACGACCACGCCCCCAGGGGCTCGGCCAACCGGGTTGATCATCGCTTGAGGGCTTCCACAGTACAAAATCACCTGGATTGCGCTTGTAGGGAGCCACCTCGACCCGCGCGCCAGCAATCATGTCCTGCATGTCACGCTTGGACAAACGGCCATAGCCCTCATAGCTGTCGATCGCGAACAGGGCGTGACCTTCGGCGGCATAAGCGTGCCCCTTTTCGATCAGCTCCTCAATCATCGCCACCATTTGCGGGATATAGCCCGTACAACGCGGCTCATAGTCCGGCGGCAGCGCATTCAGTGCCGCGATATCTTCGTGGAAAATATCGGTTGTGCGCTGTGTAATGACATCTATGCTCTCGCCGCTTTCAAGCGCGCGTTCGATGATCTTGTCATCGACATCTGTGACGTTGCGGGTATAGCGGACGGCCTCAACACCATAGACCTGGCGCAGCAAGCGGTACAAAACGTCAAACACAACGATCGGCCGGGCGTTACCGACATGAGCATAGTCATAGACCGTGGGGCCACAGACATACATGCGCACATTGTTTGCATCCAGCGGCGTGAAAGCTTCCAGCGTGCCGCTTAAGGTATTGTGAAATTGCAGGCTCATAGTGCCGACTTTCTTTCTTGCATGGTCGAGCAATGAATGGCGTTGGTCAGGGCTTAGACGGCAAGACGCTGTAGGACACGCGCACGATCAATCAAGGGCAGCAGGGTCGCCATTTCCGGCCCCCGCGCTTGGCCCGTAATGGCCAAACGCAAAGGCATGAATAGGTTCTTGCCCTTTCGGCCAGTGGCTTCCTTGACCGCATCGGTCCAAGTCTTCCACGTGTCTTGGTCCCAGGCCTCTGGCAGCAGGGTCGCCGCCTCGGCGATGAATACCGCATCCTCAATGACGGGACGCACCCCGCCTTTGACCATGCCTAGGATCTCTTCGGCCTGCGCATACTGTTCGACGTTGTTTTTGAGCGCCGCCCACAACTGGGCATCCCAACCTGGCAGCTTGTCGGCAATCAGATCAAAATCGAGCGCATGAATAATGCGCGTATTAAGCTGTAGGACCTCATCCATTGAGGCTTTGGGCGTAGCCCGGCCATAGCGGCCAATATCATACCCGTCCGCCAGCAGGGCAACGTCGGTAGCAACCTTGGGCGCATCTGGCGTTCCCAGTGCGGCCAAATAAGCAACGATCGCCAACGCTTCGATACCGTCCGCTTTGAATTGTTCAACCGACGCGGAGCCCAAACGCTTCGACAGCCCCTGCCCTTCAGCGTCCGTAATCAGCGGCAAGTGGCCAAAGGTCGGCACCGCGCCGCCCAGCGCTTCGAACAACTGCACCTGTACGGCTGTGTTGGCGACGTGATCCTCGCCGCGAATGATGTCGGTCACGTCCAGCTCTATATCATCAACCACGGATGACAGCGTGTAGAGGTAGCGGCCATCTTCGCGAATGAGCACTGGGTCCGACAAATACTGCGCTTCAAAGTGAGAGGGGCCGCGCACCAAGTCTTCCCAGTCGATATCGCCGTCAACAAGCTTGAAACGCCAGTGCGGTCTGCGGCCTTCAGCCTCGTAGGCTGCTTTTTGCTCATCACTCAGATCGAGCGCTGCCCGGTCATAGATTGGCGGCTTGCCGCGCTGTAACTGCGACTTGCGCTTCAGGGCCAGCTCATCGGCTGTCTCATAGCAAGGATAAAGGCGGCCGTCGGCAATGAGTTTGTCCCGCGCAAGGTCATAGCGATCCGTGCGGTCGGATTGGCGCGCAAAGTCATCCCAATCCAGACCCAACCACTTTAGATCGCTGACAATGCCATCTGCATACTCTTGGGTGGAGCGCTCTGTGTCCGTATCGTCCATGCGCAACAAAAACTGCCCGCCCTGGCTGCGCGCGTGCATCCAGTTCACAACGGCAGTACGGATATTGCCCAAGTGGAGTTTGCCAGTAGGCGATGGTGCGAAACGAACGCGCAATGGACGGCTCATGTGGAGTTCCCAAGGGAGTTTTGGTTCACGGCGCTCAGCACTGCAAAGGTGCTTTTGGCCTGACCGGGTTATCATAAAAGCGAGGAATACAAAAAGGCCTCAAGACTTGGGCTTCTAGCCGATCACACAGGGTGAAGCAATGCCCAGGCCAGGCAATTTTGCGCCGAGCCCTTCGGGCGGCAAGCCGTGGTGTGCTCAAGCCACCAGTCACGCGCTAGGCTGCGGGCTGGCAATCTTGACACGAACATCGAAATTCAACCACTTGGTTGGCTGACTGATGAAACCCCTGCGAGCCGACCGTCGTTGCGGCGTCAAAACCAGCCTTATGATCGCAGACTTCTATGGTCTTGCCGCAAGAATCGCAGAACATCACAACATGGGTATGCTCTTCATGCGGATCGTTGCAGGCGATGTAAGCGTTGAGGCCTGCCACTTTGTGAACCAGCCCCTGCTGAGACCAAAACTCTAGTATGCGATACAAAGAGGTGATGGTTAGCTTTGGATGCAAGGGCTTGACCTGATCCAACAGCTGATACGCGCCCAAGGCTTTGGCTTGAGCCACCAGCACCTTAAGCACGTCAAGGCGTTGCGGCGTCAGGCGCAGTTGCCTGGCCGAACACAGTGCCAGCAAGCTTTGATCGAGAGATTGGCTCATAGCAACAATGTAGCCAGGGGCTGGCATCGCTTCAAGGCACAAGCCGCATCAACGCGCGGAAAGTTTGTTTTGCAAACTCGCCAGCCGGGATGACAGGCGGATTGACAGCAGGATTGGCAGGCGACCGTCGGCCACGATTGAGCCTTGCAATAAACGCACGGCATCGACACGCAAATGGGACTTGCAGTCTTTAGAGATACATTATATCTAAGCAGCAAGTTCTTTCCAACTGGACCCCGCCCCTATGACTATTGCCCTGCCCGTTTTGATTGTCGCTTTGCAAGTGGCAACTGCGGCCGGCCTTGCCTGGTTGGTGCTGAATTTCATCACGGGGCTGCGGCATCGTCTGTGGTGGATTTCCGCGTTTGGCACCAGTGCCCTGCTGGCCAACATCGTCCTGCACCTGTTGCCGGAAGCTGCCGAGCATCTGTCGGTTACCGCGTTTTGGGGCTACTTTGCCTTTGGCGCCGTGTTGGGCCTGGGGATTCAACTCGCGCTGCGGGCGCATCACCGCCTGTCAGCGATCGCTAGCCTGCAACTAGGCGACGCCGCCTGCAATTTTGTGGACGGAGTTCTGATCGCCAGTGCGGCTTTGATCGACCCTTGGCTGGGCGTCATCACCGCTTTGATTGTAACCCTGCACGAATTGCCAAGCGAGCTTGGCGAAATGGGATTGCTGGTTGCCAACGGCGTGAGCAGCCTGCGGGCTTTGGCGCTTAACCTGTCGCTATCCGGCGGCGCTGCGGTTGTCGGCGCGGCACTAACCAGCTTTGCAGGCAATAGTTTCGGCTGGGAAGCGCCGATTCTCACCGCCGCGGGCTCAGGGCTGTTGCTTCAGGTGGTAGTGATGCAGATTCTACCGCGCATTCTGGCTGCGCCTCAAGTCAGCCATGTGTACGGTCGCATCGCGGCACTGGGCGGTTTTTCGGCCGTCAGCTTTGCGTTGCTGACCGTCACCGAACACCTGGCTCACTAGAGCCCATTGTTGCCGCCGCAGCCTTGGGCTCGCTTGCGCCTCCCGCGCCCCTCTGTCGGCTCTCATTGCCCAACTGCGTCGTGCTGGACTCCAGCCTAGGCGTCGCTACCGCGATTAGCCCGCATGACTGCGCCGAAAGCTGGTCAGGCCGGGTGGGCGTCTTGGGCACAGTGCCGCGCAAACCCCGGAAGGGCGGTGATAGTGGCAGCCGACAATGGCCGCACTCAAGCGGCGATCGATAAAAATGTCCCCACTGCATCCTGCCAGCTAGCACCAGTCCTCGCAGCGGGAATTGTGCCAGCCCACCAAAGCACGAGGCCTGACTTGGGGCTCAACCAAACGCCAAAAAAATAGCCCGCCCTACAACAAGGGCGAGCTACCAATCTAATCGGCTTGGCCTTAGGCTCTGAAGAAACAGAAGCCATCCGGCACATCGTTTGCGTTCAGACGATTGACGACCTTTTCGGCCGCTCCTAGCATGTCGCCGCGATCAAAATAGAACCCGCCCCGATAGAGCGAGAACAGTAGGTCGCGCAGATTTATTCCCGAGAGTTTGCTGTCAAACGCGCGTGTCGCAACACAGCTGTAGGCATTGCCCTTTGAATTCAGCTCGCCGTCGGAATCGATGCGCTCTAGTATCCAGCTCGACGTCATGCCAATGATCTCTTCGATCCGCTGCTTTGAGGTGTCATCGTATTTGAGCGACAGCAGATCAATTGCAGCCTTGTTTGTGCTGGCGGCCAAGCTGGTGTCGGTTTTGCCGCCGAAGGTCCACACACCGGAATAAGTCGTATTCTTCGCCGCTTGTTGAGCAAAGGCAATAGCCATAGCCTGCGCCTTCTGGTCCTTGAGCAGCAAGCCGCAAGAATGGAACATCCCGGCGATGGTCATCAGCTGATCGGGGCGAGAAGCCGAGAACTGCAGCAAGGCTTGGGCCTGGAATTTGAGTGAACGCAACGTGCGCGCCAGCGGCGGCGAGTTGCGGCGTCCATATTCGGCTGATATGGGCTGGCCCGCATCCGCGACCAGCAATCCCAAACAGAAATCGCCCAGCAACGAAGCGTCCAAGTATTTGCCACGAAGGCCGGTAACGCGGCGCACGCGCGTGCTATCCAAGCGCTCAACATGCACAAAGCTGCCATCAGGCAAGGAGCCGACGAGCGTCACCTCAATAGCGCGCAATCCCTTCTGCATCGCTTCCTGATCGCGCGCAATGGTCGCCAAACGAAGCCAAGATCCAGCACCAATTTGGTCGCTCGCATTATAGTTGTTCACGTTGGACTTATTCGCACGAAGCAAGCCGTCACCGTTGGGCT
>JAUIHE010000075.1 GCA_030432195.1 Alphaproteobacteria bacterium | reverse complement strand
GCTTGCATAAAGCTGGTCACTGGCAGGTCGCCTTCGCCCGGCATATTGCGAAAGTGGCGCGACCAATAGAGCAGATCCATGTCGATAGCAGGAGCATCGGCCAGTTGGACAAAGAAAATCTTGTCACCTGGAATGCTGCGAATTGTGTTGGGATCGATCTTGCGCGCTAGCGTATGAAAGCTGTCCAAAATGATACCGACGTTGGGGTGATCGGCGCGGCGCACCACCTCCCATGCATCGCGGTGGTCAAAGACGTGCCGGCCCCAAGCCAGAGCCTCGAACCCCACGCGCAGGCCGCGTTTGGCAGCGCGCTCTCCCAACTCGGCGAAGTCGTCGGCCATGCGGTCGATACCGCCAAGGGCCGCCGGATGGACAGAAGAGCAGACCAAAACGTCCCTCGTCCCCAGTTCTTCCATCAGATCGAACTTGCGCTCAGCACGCGAAAAGGCGCGAGAGCGGTAGGGCTCTGGCAAGCCTTCAAAATCGCGAAACGGTTGAAACAGCAAGATTTCTAGGCCCTGGTCTTGCACCATCTGGCCGACTTGCCTTGCGCCGCCATCAAAAGCGATGAAGTCCTGTTCAAAGATCTCGATCCCGGCAAAGCCAGCAGCCGCGATAGCCTTGAGGCGCTGTTCTAGGTTGCCAGATAAAGAGACGGTGGCGATTGCTGTCTTCATAGGGTTCTCAGTATTCAATCTGGGCCAGGGCGCGCAGTTGCTCGGGCGTTGTCGTTGGAAGGCCAAAGAATTCCAGATAGGCAGGTATCTGCTCAAACAGCATGTCTGTACCGACTTGCGTATCGCAGCCGCGCGCGCGTGCGGCCCTCAACAGCGGCGTTTCTTCTTGGCTCATGACAACCTCGCCGACGGTGGTTTTAGGATCCAAGCGCATCGGATCAAAGGGAAGAGGGTCGCTTAGTTTCATCCCAAGCGGCGTTGCATTGACAACCAAGTCATAGCCCGCAGGATCGTTGCTATCGGTTTGCAAGCAAAGCTCTGGATAGGCGGCCTTCAGCCGACAAGATAGGGCCTGGGATACCGCCGGGCGATGATCATAGAGACCCAGGCGTTCAAGACCCGCTGCTGCCAAAGAAGCCGCGATAGCCGAACCGACGCCGCCCGCGCCGATGATAAGGGCAGAAGAGCGGGACAGCACGCGCCCTTTGCGCTGGAGCGCGCGAACAAAGCCTTCTCCATCAAACATGTCGCCGACCAGACGGCCGTCAGGCAGGCGCTTTATGGCGTTGCAGGCCCCGCATATTCGCACCGCCGTGCTCACTTCATCCAACAAGGACAGGACCGCTGCTTTGTGCGGCATGGTGATGAGCGCGCCCGCTAGGTTACGAAGCCGGAATAGGAGCGGCAGGAAGCTTGCAAGATCACCGGGCTCGCATCCCATCGGCACCACAACGGTGGGGGAACCGCAGTGCGCAAACCAGGGATTATAGATCATGGGGGCCTTAAAGGCTTCGGTCGGGACGCCAATATGCGCGATGATCTGGGTCCGGCCTGTGATAAGGGAGCTTAACATGCTAGCGTCCTTTGTGCCGGAAGGCGCCATGCAGGGCTTGGTTTGGCATGGGCTTTTTGCATTGAAATCGAATAGGGGGGCTTTAGGAAATGCAATACAGCTGTGACATCAACATTGCCCTGCCGCGGCAACAGGTGGTGGCCTTGTTCGACGACGCGAGCCACTACGCCGATTGGCAAGAGGGCCTGTTGAGCCATGAACTGGTTGAAGGGCAAGCCGGTACAGTGGGCGCCAAGTCGCGTATTCGCCAACAGATGGGCAAGCGCGTGATAGAGATGACGGAGACGATCGCGGAACGCAATTTGCCGGACTCGACCACTCTGATTTATGAGGCGCCGGGTGTCTGGAACAGCGTCGCTAGCCGATTTTCCGATGATGCGGAAGGTGGCACCCACTGGCACATCGACTGTGAATTTCGATGCAGCGGCTTCTTGCGTCTTATGGCCTGGCTGATGCCTGGTATGTTCAAAAAACAGACCCAAAAGATGATGACAGACTTTCGCGACTTCGCTGTGAGCCAGGCCACAAACTGAGTTTTCGCGTTCTTGGGTTGGTTGCATCAGACAGCCTCCCATTGGCCGCCCGCCTGATGAGAGCGAAAGGCGGCATCGACGAAGGCGACGCCCTGGGCGCCGTCGCTGACTTGCGGGAAGGACAGCCAGTCATCTGGGGGTGAAATTCCATCACGTCGCGCGGCAACCGCGAGTGCAAATTCGGTGTAGAGATTGGCCCAGGCTTCAAGGATGCCTTCGCCGAAGCCACGCGCGCTATGCAGCAGGCGTTCTGTGGCCGGCGAGACGCCGTGTCCATGCCCGCGCGTCATGAGCTGATCCGGCTGCCCCCAGATGCTGACCTTGAGCTGATCGCAATGCTCCAGATCCCAGGCAATGCCGCCCCTTGAGCCGAAAATTCGCAGGCGAAGGCCGCCTCGATTGCCGGGCGCTAGGCGCGTGACCATCAGGGTGCCGGGTACCTGGTTCGCAGCCGCCCCAGACGATTGTCCTGGGACGTGCTCGGCAAATAGCAGGTTCATGAAGGCGGTGTCTTCAAGGGGTTTGGGTGCACCGCAAACATGGAAGTCCGCGCGCAGCTCAGCCAGGGCCAAGCCACTTACAAAACGAGCAAGGTGCGCCGCGTGGGTGCCAATATCACCGACGCAGGAGGTTTTGCCCGACTTAGCCGGGTCCAATCGCCATTTGACATGATCGGCATCGGCCACTTCAGCGGGGGTCATCCAGTCCTGCATGAATTCGACATGGATCTGATTGATCGTGCCAACGGTGCCCTTCTCTACCAACTCGCGGGCTTGGCGAACCCTAGGGGAGCACGACATGACATAGGAGACGCCAAAAACCTGACCGGTTTCCCTTGTCCTTGCGAGCAGGTCGTCGGCCTCGGAGCGCTCGTTGGTCAGCGGCTTGTCGCACAAGACATCAATACCCTGCTCCAAAAACGCACAAGCGGCGGGATAGTGGAGATGGTTGGGCGTCGTGATCATCACGGCATCGACACCATCGTCCAGCGCCGCTTCTTGCTTGGCCATTTCATCAAAGCTGGCATAGCAACGCGCGGGATCTAGGTACCAAGTTTCATCGCGCGGGCGCGCCTTTTCTGGATCTGACGAAAGAGCGCCGGCCAGAATGTCCCAGCGCCCGGAAAGACGAGCGGCGGTTACTTGCATGGCCGCGATGCGCCCACTACCGACTATGCCAAGGCGCAGTCGTCGCGATTGGGGCGGAAAGGGGCCATCAAAATCAATGCGGTCGGGCAACAAAGCGGCGGTCATGGTTGGCGATCCTGCGAATGAGATTGAACGACACCAGAGGGTGTTGGGCCAGAGGGCGCTGGGCCAGAGGGCGCTGGGCGAGAGAGAACTGGGGAGGGAGGCGGTGGCTGGGCGCCTTCAGGCAGAAGCTCGACAGCCATGAAGATGCTGGGCGTAATGGTCTCGTATTGGTGCCACGGATAATTTCCGTCGGCGTCAAACATGGGCCTATGGGTCACGCCCGGGGCCATGACTTCTTCAAGGTAGAGCGTTGCAACATCCTGTTGGCGGCATTGCTGCATCTTGCCAAGACCAAGGATTTGGGTATGCACTTCGCGAAAACCGGGGACGGGGCAAAAGGGGTGGTCTTTGTGCAATCCTACCTTCAACGGCACCGAAGCCGAGTGGTAAAATGTGAAGCCCACTTGTCCAGACCAAGCCTTTTTTGACATGTAGTGCTGGACGCCCCTTAGGCGCTCTTCACCGCGAACCTCGAAGGCCGACGGCCAAGCCTGGCGGACCTGCGCCATAAGGGCCGCCTCATCTTCGTGCGCGTCAAAGCCCTGAACGATGGCGGCCTGTTGCACGCGTTCCAGAACGACATCTTGAAGGATGACAGAAGCCAGGCTGGGCAGAGATTGATCCAAGATCTCCAGCGGCTCGTCGGCCAGGTTTAACACAATGGCGCGACCGCTTATTTGGTGGCGTTCTGCTGCCGTCACGACATCAAGGTTGAAGAAAGGTTCTGCAATATCAAAGGATTGGACAGTCATGCGGCTCTTCCTGCTACTTCTGAGCGGGCATTGGGGAAGTCCTCGGGTAAGGGCTCTGGGCGCTCGCAGCGCGAGTGGATGGTCACAAAGCCCCCTTTGGCAGGTGCCTCAAGGATGCCTTGCATGACTTCAACGACGTGCTGAGCGAGCTGCCCACTGGCGCGCACCGGTCGGTGCTGCTGTACGGCATAGGCCAGGTCGAGCAGTCCGAGGCCTCGATAGTCTTCGTTAAAGCCATGGGTGTTTTCGACCTCAAGCCAGTGATCGCGGCCCTGTGGGCGCGGCTGATGGCTCCAGCGAGAATGTTCCTGCAGTCGATACAAAACTGGGCCTTGAAAGATGTTGGCACCATGGACAGGGTCGGGATCTGCAATGCAAAGGGTGCCCTTTTCACCGTAGATCTCAAGGCGCGGCGTCTCGCTGTCCCAGACATCAAAGCTCATGGTCATCGAGCCGATGGCGCCGCTCTCGAATTCAAGCAGGCTTAGGCTGTGGGTGTCGATTTCAACCGGCATCCATTGCCCTTGTCGGGGGCCGTTGTCGATCATGCGCTTGTCGAACGTCCGCCGGGCGAGACCGCTGGCGCGCGCAATGGGCCCCAAAAGGAACACCAATGCTGTTAGGTAGTAGGGGCCCAAATCGAGCAGGGGCCCGCCACCCTGCTGATAGTAAAAATCAGGGTTGGGGTGGTGGCGCTCGACCCCGTGGGTGCCGACAAAAACCATCGCCCCGGTCGGCTTACCAATCAAGCCCTGATCCAGCGCCTTGCGCAGCGTTTGCCAGCGCCCGCCTAAAAAGGTGTCCGGCGCATTGCCGACCAGTCGTTGCTTTTCTTTTGCCAGCGCCAGAATGCGCAAGCCGTCATCCAAATTGGTCGCGAATGGCTTTTCACTATAGACGTGCTTTCCCGCCGCTAAGGCTTGAAGGCTGATTTCGGCGTGCGCGGCTGGTATGGTCAGGTTCAACACGGCGTCAATTTCGAGGTCCGCGAAGATATCCTCAGGAAGGCAGGCGGTTTCGATGCCCCATTGGCGTGCCTTGGCGCGGCTCTCCTCCAGCGTTAGGCTGGCGCAAGCGCTGACCTCAATTTCAGGAAAGCGCTGGCAGTTCTGCAAATAGATGTCGCTGATACGGCCGCAGCCGATAAGCCCGACGCGCAAAGGGCGTATGCTGGTCATAGTGTTTCATGGGCCTCCATGGCGCGCGCGCGGACAGGCCGCCAACGTGCGCAGCAATCAAAACGAGCCTTGGCTCGATGTAAGTGAGTTTGGTGTAACGGCGAGGATTGAGCCCTCGCCAATATTTTGGTTGCGACCAGCGCCAGCGCTAGCCCTTGTATCCGAACAGGCGCGGCAGCCACAGCACCAGGTCCGGGGCGAAAATCATCACCAGCAGTGCACAGACAAGAACACACAAGAAGGGCCAGATCTCGCGGATCATTTCCTTCAGCGGTATCCCTGTCACTGCGTTGATAACAAACAAGAGTATCCCATAAGGCGGCGTTATCAGGCCGATCATAGAGTTGACGACCACCAGCACGCCGAAGTGAACCAGATCAATGCCCAGGTCGCGGCAAGTTGGGATAAACAGCGGCACGATCACCAAGATAATTGTGGTGGCATCCAAGATGCAGCCCAGCAGCAGCGCCAGCAGATTGACCAGCAACAAGAACAAGAGCGGTGAAATATCCAGCCCCACCAAGGCCTTAGACATGATGTTGGGAATGTTTTCTGACACTACGACGAAGTTCAGGATCAAAGCACCACCGATGACCAGGCCGACGGCGGCCGATGACCGCGCGCTCTCAACAAAGATGTTATAGAGCGACTTGAAAGTTAGGGCGCGATAGAAGAGGCCTGCCAGCAATAGCGCATAAAGGGCGGCCACCGCGGCTGCTTCGGTTGGTGTCGTGACGCCGCCATAGATGCCGTACAACAGAATGACCGGCATCAGCAGTGCGGGGAAGGCGTTGGCGGTCTTGCGGGGCAATTCGCGCAAAGGCACGGGCTCTTCCAGTGCGTAGCCGCGCTTGGCAGCCAGATAAGAGTTCATGACCATTAGGACCGCGCCCATCATCAGTCCCGGAATGATGCCAGCCAGGAACAGCGAGCCGATCGATTGGTTCGAGACCAGCGCATAGAGCACCATCGGAATGGAGGGGGGGATGATAGGTCCGATCGTTGCTGACGCTGCGGTAATGGCAGCCGCATAGCCCCGCCCATAGCGCCCGTCTTTGGTCATCATTTCGATGGTGATCTTGCCGATTCCTGCGGCATCGGCCACCGCCGACCCTGACATGCCCGAGAAGATCAGCGACGCCACCACATTGACGTGACCCAGCCCGCCGCGAAAGCGCCCGACCGCCGCTACGCAGAAGTTAAGCAGGCGTTCAGAGATAGTGCCGGCGTTCATGATGTTGGCAGCGACGATGAACAAGGGCACGGCCAACAGCACAAAGCTGCGCAACAAGCCTTGCAGAATCTTCTCGCCCGCCAAAGCGATATCTAGGCCAGCGAAACCAAGGTAGATCAGCGATGCAATGATGATGGAGAAGCCGACTGGAGTGCCGATGCCCGCCAGTGCGAAGAGCGTGACCAGGCAGGCCGCTAGTTCGAAACTCATGATTTGCCCTCGTCTGACTTGCCCTCGTGTGTTGGGCTGGATTGAGCGGCGGTCCCATCGTCGCTGTGAGGGTCGAATTCAGCGATGGCATGCTCATCATCGCGGGGGCCGTGACGCAACAACTCGACAATGCGCCAGGTATATCGCAGCATGACAGCGATCATGAAAATTCCATAGACAGACAGGATGGTGCGCAGCGGGATTTTTGCGCCGGTCAAGGGGTTGCGAACCGTTGCTGTCTTGCGGATCTTCATCCAGTCGATGTAGTCCCAGGTTGGTAGGAAGGACCAAGCCATTGCCGCGATAATTGCAACTGCAGAGATCAGTGCCAGGACCCGCCGAACACGACGCGGCGCTGCCAAATATAGAATGTCGAAGGTGACATGATCGCGCTCGCGGACAATCAGAGCGTTGCCCAAAAAGACGATCCAGACCCACAAGATCAGGCAGAGCTCAAGCGTCCAACCAAAGGGCGTCAACAGGACGTAGCGCGAAAAGACTTGCAGGATGAAGGTAAAAAACATGGCGGCCAACAGGGCCGCAAGAATGGCTTCGGACCCGCGGAGAAACAATTTTGGAATGAATTTCATGCTTGTTCCTCCGCGGGGTTTGAACGGGTCAATCAGTGGCTAGATCGCCAACTGAAGCCATTATTTGCCCAGTTCGTTGATGCGATCAAGAACGCCTTCAGGCCAGCTTGCAGCAAACTCGCTGCCTACGTATTGAGCCTGAACGTGGTTGCGGAAGGCATCCAGGTCGGGCTCATAGATTTCCATGCCCTGCTCCTGCAAGAAGGCAACAAGGTTGGCTTCCTTTTCCAGCTGCTTCTGACGGCCGCTCTCAGCTGCTGCATCTGCCGCCGCCTGGATTTTGGCCTGCTGATCGGCAGACAGCTTGTCCCAAACTTGCTTTGAAAAAGCGATGTAGTTCAGGTCAACCAGGTGCGAGGTCAAAATGATCTGGTTGGTGACTTCATAGAACTTGGCGTCAACCACGGTCGGCAAGGGGTTGTCTTGGCCATCAACAGCACCGGTTGACAAACCGGTATAGACTTCTGTGAAGGCCATCGGAGTTGGCGATGCACCCAGGGCCTTGCCCAAGAACTGCCAAGCGTCGGTGCCAGGCATGCGCAGGTTAACACCCGCCAGATCGTCGGGCGTCATGACCGTCAACTCGTCCTTGGTCTGGCGCAGGTTAACGTGGCGGCGGCCCAGGTACATGACCGACAACAGCTTAACGCCCAGCTCGTCTTCGGCTTTCTTCTTGAAAGCATCCATCAGGGGATCGTTAAAGACTTTGACCTGGTGTTCAGCGTTCTGGTGAACGTAGCCAGTAGCAAAGATCGAGAATTCGGGGAAGAACTGCGCCATTTCCTGAGCCGAGGCGATCGACATTTCCAGGTTGCCGCGCGAAATCGCTTCCAGCTCGGTGCCCTGTGCAAAGAGGGTCGCATTGTAGCCCGGCTGGTAGTCAGCGAAGTCGGCTACCATAGGGGCGAAGACTTCGGCCATGGCAACAGAGCGTTGGTCCGTTGCTGAACCGGCAGTCGCCAAACGCAGCAGGATTTTTTCTTCAGAAATGGCCGGGGCAACAAAGCTAGCTGCCAAACCAGCCGCAACTAGGCCAGAGACCGCAGCGCGGCGGGTAAAGGTGTTGAACATGAAAGGGTCCTCCCAACAGGTGATTTTGGGCGCTTTATGCGCGCTAAGATAGGTATGATCCTATTTTTCTATTTTTGCAATATTTTTATCAAAATATATGATATTTTTGTGAATCACGTTAGGGGCAACGACTAACGCCCTAGCAAAACTGGTGCCATATCGACCCAAGGCTAGGCCTCGCAAGGCAGCTCGATCGTTTGTCCCGTGAGAGCGGCGGACTGGATGGCTTCAACGACTTGCAGGGTGCGATAACCCTCCTGGCCGGAGACCAAGGGCTGTTCGCGACCTGCAATAACTTCAACGAAGTGGCGGATTTGATTGATCAAGGGATCCGACGCATCGCGCGGCATGACCGTTGCCGACAGCGGGGTCCACCAATCTCGCTCCTGGCTGTGGCTCCACAGCTTGAGATCGGGGATCGAAAGGGCGCCGTGCGAGCCGCCGATATGGTAGCAAGATTGATCGGTGACCGGGTAGACCGGGTATTCGCGGGAGGTCATTTCCCAACTCCAAGGCGCAACGATGGAATCGGAAACACTGATGGTCCCTACAGCGCCAGATTCAAAGCGCAAGACCGCCGCCGCCACGTCTTCATTTTCAAATCCGCGCAGAGAAAGAGCGGCCTGGGCTTGAACGCTGACAATCTCACCGCAGAGGTAGCGAAGCAGGTCCACATCGTGCACCAAGTTGACCGAAATCGGACCCGCGCCCTTGAGTTTGCGCCAGGGTGCAATATCGAAATAGGGGTCCGGCTTGTAAAACCAGCAGGTCGCTTGCACGGCGCGTACCTGGCCGATTTTGCCATCTGAAATGATCTGCTTTGCTTTGCGGATTAGCGGATTGTGCCGCCGATGGTGGCCTACCAATAAGGGGGTGGCGTTGGCCAGGGCTGCCTCTAACAGCGGTTTGGCCGCTTGGGCAGAGGTTGCGAGCGGCTTTTCCACCATGACAGGGCAGCCTTCAGCAACGCAGCCCAGGGCCTGATCAACGTGCAGAGGCGTCGGGGTGGACAAGATCACTCCGGCGGGCCTGCGTTCGGCAAACATGGCTTCCAGGGTTGGGTAGTGAGCCAGCTTGCGCGGTTGGCAGTAGGCTTTTGCCTCTTCGCTGGGGTCCACGACGGCTACTAGGTTGGCATTGGCCACGTTGGCGATGGCCTCTGCGTGGCGTTTGCCGACAAGGCCCAAACCAGCAATGGCAAGATCCACGGGCGCTTGGTTGGCACTGGCAATCGGCGCGCTCGCATTGCTTTCTTTTGTGGCGGAGGCGTTTGTCATATTGGCTCATCCTTTGAATCGTCTGGCCGCCCGTCGTGATCGACGCGGCCTTGGCCGTGCAATTAGGAGACACAGGCTAGAACAATAATATGACATTAGCAATAATATATGATATTTTAAAAGAAAGCGGAGGCTTGCAACTTTTCAAGCCTTCAGTAAACATATGAAATAAATCAAATTTTCAGACGACTTTAGGCTTATGTCAAAAACGGGTGTCACGGTCGGCAGTTCGACCTACGAGAAGTTAAAGCACGATATCATTTTCGGCGTGCTGGCGCCGGGGACCAAGCTCAAGCTTGGTCCCCTTCGTCAAAGTTATGAGGCCAGTGTCTCGACACTGCGCGAGACCCTCAACCGCTTGGCAAGTGAAGGCTTTGTCACCGCAGAAGAGCAACGCGGGTTCTTCGTCTCGCCCGTATCCAACAAGGATTTGATAGAAATCACTAACCTGCGCGTGCTGTTGGAGTGCCACGCCATCCGCAAGTCGGTAGTTGCTGGGGGCACTGAGTGGGAGGGCAACTTGGTTGCCGCGCATTACAAGCTGCACCAAATGGAAAAGCGCATGGCCACCGGCGATGAGTCCGAAAAAGAGACCTGGAAGCGCTTCGACTGGGAATTCCACTTGGCCTTGATCCAGGCCTGCGACTCGCAAAACCTGTTGGATTTGCACGCCATTATCTATGACAAATATTTGCGCTATCAGATGCTTGTACTGACCTATCGCGGGCAAGTGGCGGTGGAAGAACACAAGGCGATTTTCGATGCCGCCTTGGCGCGCGATGCCGAGTTGGCTGGCCGTTTGTTGGAACAGCACATTCAAAACGGGCTCGATCATACCCTTGCGGCGCTGGGCTAGGCATGGCCGGTCCAGTTGTTTGGCCGCTCGATTGGCACGCCGTTGAGGAGGCAGGATTTCGCGCCTTGCCCGCTTGCCATGAGGAACGGCACGACGGAGCGGTTTGGCGGGCATCGGGGCGCCGAAATATGCGCAATTCTAGTGTTACTTTACTTGAACCTTTGTCGGGTGAGGTCGCGGACATCTTGGAACAGGTTGTGCGTTTTAGCGCCCAGCATGGGATCGAGCCGGTGCTTAGATTACCCTCGCCGGTCGCCGAACATACGGCATGCCTGGGCCTGCAAGCTGAGCTGTCGCGGTTGGGGTGGCAAGCCCTAAAGCCCTCGTTGGTCTTGGCGCTTGCGCCGGAGCAGGCCGTTTCAGCTAGGGGCGGTGGCGGTGGCCAACTTCGGCCGTTGGCGCTGAAGGATTGGCTATCGGCCCAAGGCGATGCACGGGCCGAGGATCCGCAAGCGCGTCTGCTGTTTGAGGAATTGATGCGGGCGGTGGGGCCGGGATTACAGACCTGGGCTTGGCGTGATGGGCACGGCGGCGACCAGGCATTCGAAGACTGGCACGCAAGTGCGATGCTCTATGACGACGGCCAGACGCTGGGCCTATTGAACATGCTTGTCGTGCCGACGGCGCGAGGCAAGGGCGTCGCGCGCCGCTTTTTGGCGGCGCTGCTGGCCAACTTTGCGCCCGCCAGACCGCCGATTTGGCTGCAAGTACAGGCCGACAATGCCGCCGCCTTGGCGCTATACCGCGGCGCTGGATTTCGTGAACTCTATGGTTATTGCTATTGGCAGCCGAAGAAGATTTCTTAAGTCTTGCGCCACACATCGGAGCCAAAACGGGCCGACTCGAGGCCCCGGGTCCGGTTCTTAACTCGGCGATTGCTTGAACAAGCGGGTCATATCGAACAGATTTTCCAGGCGCTCATAGCGGTCTTTGGTCTCCGGCCAGCACACTTCTTGGGTGGCAGCGATCAAGGCTTCAAGCAGCATCATAGTGGCGCTGTTCGAATCCCAAGCGGACGGGATTTCAATCCAGCACTGGAAGCTGTGATCGGCGACAGAGGCCACCGGGCTAGCCCATTGATCGGTGATTAAAATGATGCGCACGCCGCGCTCAGAGGCCTGCTTAGCCAGGCGTAGCAAGTTGGTCTCGTAGCGCCGCACATCAAACAACAACAGCGTGTCGCCTTCCGCCATATCCAGGACATAGTGGGGCCAGGTCGCTGACGAGGATGTCATGTGGACAACGTGCGATCGAATGGCCTGGAAGTGGGTGAAGGCATAGAGCGCAAGCGCGCTGGAAATGCGGCCGCCGACAATGTAGAGCATGCCCGCTTGTTGCGCCAAAAGCTGGGCCGCGGCATCGAATTGGCGACTGTCAATATTGGAAAAAGTGCGCTCGATGTTCTGCGTCGCTGCCTTTGCGAAACGGTTTAAAAGGTGTGCTTCTGGGGCCTCAGCGACCCAGTTCGCCCGCCGCTGCGTCGGCCCGGACCCCGTGGCTTGCAGTTCCTCCAACAGGGCCTGTTGAAACTGTGGATAACCCCGATAGCCCAGTTTTTGCACCATGCGCGCAACCGTCGGGGTCGAGACCTCAGCATTGCTGGCGGCCAGGGTGATCGAGGCCAAGCCCGCTGCGGGATAGTTTTCCAGTAGGGCATTTGCGAATTTTCGTTCAGAACGTGTCAGCTCAGCGTGAAGCTGGCGGATACGCTCGCGCACTGTGGCACTGGCGTTGGTCAAGTTGGCGCCTCCTGTTGAGCTCTGACCAGGGCAAGCTGGGTCGATTTCGGTGCTTCCATGAATAGCCTAGTGCAATCTTGCCACGACCGAAAGGCAGAGCCAAAAAAATGCTTTGGAAAATTATTGACATTTTTCGAAGCAAATGAAAGAGTTTTAACAATAAACAAAGGGAGGGGCGCGATCACAGATGCCTGCAATAAGGCTGGTGGTCAGGCGCGTAGTTCGAGGTCCATGCAAAAGCAGGTCAATCAAAGCCACGCCAACGATAAGGGCGACCTCAAAGCCTCGGCGGTTGTCGAGTGGGTCAACCCGGATGCCAGAGGGCCTGCGCTCGTCGTTTGTGAACATGCATCGGCGGCCATTCCTGGCGTCTATGGTGACTTGGGCTTGAAGCCGGAGGATCGCTTTAGTCATGCCGTCTGGGACCCCGGCGCACGCGGCGTTGCGCTCAGGCTGGCGCAAGCGCTGGAGGCGCCCTTGATCGCTTGCCGCGTCTCGCGCCTCGTCTATGATTGCAACCGCCCCCCTGAAGCCCCCGACGCCATCCCCGAAAAATCAGAGTTGATCGATGTTCCGGGCAATGCAGGATTGACAGAAGAGCAGCGGCAAAGGCGGTGCCGCGATGTCTACCGCCCATTTTGCGAGGCTGTTCAAGCTGCGATTGCCACACGAAAGGCGCAGGGGCTGGAGACAGCGCTTATTACGGTTCACAGCTTTACGCCGACCTATTACGGCAAGCACCGCCCCGTTGAAATCGGTGTTCTTCACGACGACGACAGCCGAATGGCCGACGCGATGCTGTCAGCCGCAAGCGCACTTGCGCATCGGCGCGTAGAGCGCAATCAGCCCTATGGTCCAGCCGACGGCGTCACCCATTCACTGCGTATTCATGGCCTCGATCAAGGGCTGGCCAACGTCATGATAGAAATTCGTAACGATCTGATAACAAATGAGAAAGAAGAGGCAGTAATGGCCGACGAGCTGCTCACCCTCATGCGGCCATTTTGGTCCGCATCGTCGAGCCAGGAGGCAAGGCATGCCTAAAGCCATCACCGGTTTTGTTCACGTCGTCGAAGCAATCAATCGCTTCATTGGCTATATTGCCATGTATCTGATTTTCGTCTTGTTCGCCGTCCTGCTGTGGTCGTCGGTGTCAAAAACCTTCTTCGATCCGTCTTTGTGGACACTCGAAACAGCTCAGTTTGTCATGGTGGCCTACTACATCCTCGGCGGGCCCTATTCGATCCAGCTCGGTTCCAACGTTCGCATGGACCTGTTTTACGGCGGTTGGTCGCTGGAAACGAAAGCCAAGGTCGATGCTTTCACGGTCCTGTTTTTGATGTTCTATCTCGGGGTCTTGCTCTACGGCGCCATCAGCTCCACGGCCTACTCCCTTGGCTACTTCGGGCTGGAGCCCTTCGCCTTCTTCTGGGATGTGGCCAAGACCTTTGTCAGCGAAGGTCCCGCAGCGGCTAGTGCGAAATTTGGCTATTTGGAACGCAGTTCAACGGCATGGCGGCCCTACCTGTGGCCGATCAAGGTCCTGACCTGTTTCGGTGTCTTCTTAATGCTGTTGCAATGCTTGGCGGAGTTTTTCCGCGATATCGGACGCCTGCGGGGGGTTGAAATCTAATGTCGTATGAATTGATCGCCCTTGTCATGTTCGCTGGCATGATGCTCATGCTGATGACTGGCCAGCGGGTCTTTGGGGCTATCGGCTTTGTCGGGGCGCTTGCTGGGGTCTTGCTGTGGGGCACTGGCGGTTCAGAGATCCCCTTCTCAGCGGCCATGAAGTTGATGAAGTGGTACCCGCTGCTCACCCTGCCGATGTTCATTTTCATGGGTTATGTCCTGAGCGAGTCCAAGATTGCCGACGACCTGTA
>JAUIHE010000074.1 GCA_030432195.1 Alphaproteobacteria bacterium | reverse complement strand
GGTCACCTCGATCGCGGGCCGCGCTTGGTGCGGCTATACTTGCCCGCAGACGGTATGGGTCGATCTCTTCCTGGCCGTTGAACGCTTCATTGAGGGCGACCGCAATGCTCGGATCAAGCTCGACAAAGCCCCCTGGTCTTCGAAGATCGCAAAAAAAGGTGTCAAGCACGCGATCTTCATACTGATCTCGATCGCCACGGGCGGTGCTTGGGTGTTCTATTTTGCCGATGCACCCCAGCTGGCAGCGGACTTGGTGACTGGTCAGGCCGCCTGGGCAGCCTATGGCACCATCGCGGTCTTGACCGGTACCACCTACGGGCTCGGCGCTTTGATGCGCGAGCAAGTTTGTACCTATATGTGCCCTTGGCCTCGGGTTCAGGCCGCGATGCTGGACGACAAATCGCTGATCGTGACCTACAACGACTGGCGCGGTGAGCCACGTGGCAAGCACCGCAAGCGGGCCGAGCCGAATTCTTTGGGCGATTGCGTGGACTGTAACGCCTGCGTGGCCGTCTGCCCGCAAGGCATTGATATCCGCGATGGCCTACAGTTGGAGTGCATCACCTGCGCGCTCTGCATTGATGCCTGCAATGGGGTTATGGACAAGGTGGGCAAGCCGCGGGGCCTCATCAGCTATGCCACGCTGGAACAGTACAATGCCAATATGGCGATTGCCGGTGCGAGCCCTGTGCCGCACGACACCAAGGGTCACGGCTGGGATTTGACAACCATCGTGCCAGCCAACGTTCGCGACGCGGCCGGCGCCTTGAGTGACAAGCTCAGTCACACCACGGTCAGCAGCTTCTTCCGACTGCGCACGCTTGTCTATATCACCGTTTATGGGGCGATTGGCCTTGGCTTGATCGCAGCGCTCATGACCCGTGATCGCCTGGATCTTAACGTGAGCCACGACCGCAATCCCCTGTTCGTCACGCTGTCAGATGGCTCGATCCGCAACGGCTATGAGGTCAAGGTCGCCAATATGTTGGCCTCGCCGCGCCAATTCGAGTTGCTGGTGGATGGTCTTGAGGGGGCCGAGCTTTATTCGCCCTTGCTGACAGGCGGCGGCGATCCAAGCTGGTCGCAAACCCTGGTGATCGATGTGAACGCTGACGAGACCGCCACGTTCGACCTCTTCTTGCGCCTAGACAAGCAGAGCGCGGCTGCGGCTCCCAAGAACTTCAACTTCGTGCTGAAAGATGCCGGCAGCGATGAGCTGTCGCTTGAAGCAGCAAAGTTTGAACGCCCCAATCCCTAGGCTCCTGAAAGGTTAGTCCTATGTCTCACGTTCGCGAATCACGTATCTTAGACGCCGAACTGGCAGCAGAAAACCGCCGCATGGCGCGTTGGGTTTTGGTGCTGGTGCTGTCCTTCTTTTCCGTCATCATCGCGGTCAACGTCTTTATGGCGGTGGTGGCCAACCGCAATTGGACCGGCTTGGTGGTCAAGTCGGCCTATGTCGAAGGGCAGGTCTTCAATGAGAAGATCGCTGAAGCCAGAGCGCAGGCAGCGCTGAACTGGCACAGTGAACTCAGCTATCAGCAAGGCGTCTTGCGCTTTGGCATTTTTGATGCTCAGGGCCAAAGCCAAGCGTTTGAACAGGCTAGCGTCACTATCGGGCGTCCGGCTAATGAGTACTCCGACATGAAAGTCGCGCTGGCACCGGCAGGCGACGGCGTTTTGCAAGTAGCGCAGGAGCTTGCGCCCGGCCTATGGGCTATGGCGATAGAAGCGACGAATGCGGAAGGCCAAATCTACCGCCGTCAGCTGCGGTTGTTCGTGCGCGAGGATGGCAAAGGGGTGCTGCAATGAGTTGTTGCGCCCTGAAGCCCAGCGGTCTGGAGCTGGAGGCCATCGCCGGCCCCGAACACGCGCTGGATGCGCTGAGCCTGGAGCGCAACCAGGCGCTCATGGCTCAAGCCCGCCAGCTTGAAGACAAGGCCAAGTCCCCCGAAGCGCCGAAGCAAGAGGCACAGAGCCCCGCGGGTCAAGACCCTCAGGCCCTATGGCAAATCGACTTCTTGGTTCCGGGCATGCATTGCGCCTCTTGCATCCAAACCCTGGAGCGCGGACTTGGCAAGTTGGAAGGCGTGGATACAGCCCGCGCCAACCTTTCGCTTAAGCGTGTTCGGGTGGTTTGGCAGCCTGCAAAAATTCCTGCCGTCGGCCTGTTATCTGTCATTGAAGGGCTGGGCTTTGAAGCGCAGGTCTTGGATTTGAGTGCAGAGAACGACGGAAAGGACCGCGAAGGGCGGAACCTGCTGATCGCCTTGGGAGTCGCTGGCTTTGCGGCTTCCAACGTCATGCTTATGTCGATTGCGAACTGGGCGGGCACTGACCCCGCCACCAACCAACTCTTCCACCTCATTTCAGGTTTGATCGCCATTCCAGCGGCAGCCGTTTCGGGGCGTATCTTCTTCGCGTCGGCCTGGCGTGCGCTATCAAAACGCCAGCTCAACATGGATGTGCCGATCAGCTTGGCCATCATCTTGGCTTTGGGACTGAGCCTGTATGAGGCGCTGACAGGCGGCGAGCACGCTTATTTCGACGCCGCGCTCAGCTTGATGTTCTTCTTGCTGATCGGGCGCTATTTGGATCACCTCATGCGCCGCCGGGCACTGAGCGCTGTATCGACCCTATCGCGCATGGCAGCACGCACCGCGCGCCTATTGGGGGAAGATGGACGGGTCACCGTGGTGCCTGTCGATGAGATCGAGCCGGGAAATAGCATTCGTGTGCGCGCCGGTGATCGCCTGCCGGTAGATGCGCGGGTCGTGGGTGGTGCAAGCGATTTGGATCTGTCGATTGTGACGGGCGAAAGTCAAGCGGTGGCATCGGCGCCCGGCCAACATCTTCAAGCCGGGGTTTTGGTTTTGAACGGCAGTTTGGATTTGGTGGCTGAAAGCAGCTCCCAAACCTCTTTTATGGCCGAGATCATGGCCATGATGGAAGCCGCTGAAAAGGGCAAGGGCCCTTATGTTCGCCTGGCGGACCGCGCCGCACAAATCTATGCACCTGCGGTTCATTTGCTGGCAGCGCTGGCCTTTGTCGGCTGGCTGATCGCCACTCAAGGCGACTGGTACCAAGCGCTTTATGTTGCCATCGCGGTTCTGATTATCACTTGTCCTTGTGCCTTGGGCCTGGCTGTGCCGGTGGCCCAGGTGGTAGCCTCAGCGCGCATGTTTCGCAACGGCGTTATGGTCAAGGATGGATCAGCGCTTGAACGATTGGCCGAGACCGATCGTATTATCCTCGACAAGACAGGCACCTTGACGAAGGCCGAACCGGCAGCGCAAGCTTTGTGCGAACAAGCGCCTCATGCGGCGCTCATCCTGGCGATGGCCAGCAGCTCAAGCCACCCGGCGTCCAGGGCGCTGGTTCGCCACATTGAGGGGCAAGGGCTGTCCTATCAAGACCTGCCGGTTCTCGAAGCGCTGCGCGAAGTGCCTGGCCTGGGCATCGAAGCGCGCTGGCAAGACCAAAGCCTGCGTCTGGGCCGTCCTGGCTGGGTGGCAGAAGTCTGCCCCAGCCTGAGGCAATCGCCCCAGTTCGAGCGCATGCAGCTAGCGTTTGCGCAGCAAGATCAGGGCTTTAGCGCCTATGCGCTTGACCAAGATCTGCAAGACGAGGCCCTTGCAAGTGTGGCATGGCTTCAGGCGCGCGGCTATGCACCGCAAATTCTGTCGGGCGATCAGAGCTTTGCGGTAGCTGAAGTCGCCGATGCCCTTCAGATTGACAAGTGGCAGGCTCAGGTCAGCCCGGCCGACAAGGCCCAAGCGGTTACGGCCCTGCACAACCAAGGACACAAAGTCCTGATGGTCGGCGACGGCCTGAACGACGCTCCAGCCTTGGCGCAAGGTCATGCCTCGATAGCCGCAGCGGCGGCCAGCGATGTGGGACGGGCGGCGGCTGATGTCGTCTTGACCCGACAAGGCCTAGCAGCGCTGCCCTTGACCTTAGATCTAGCGCGGAAGACCAAACGCGTTGTTCAACAGAACTTTGCGATCGCGGTTGTGTATAATATGATTGCCGTGCCCTTGGCGGTGCTGGGGTTTGTCACGCCCTTGCTGGCTGCGGTTGCTATGTCCAGCTCCTCAATCGTCGTGGTGGCAAACGCCATGCGGCTCAATTGGCTGCGTGTCGGGCTGGCCAACAAGCAGGCTTTGCCGTCGCGGGCGCAAGAACAATCGCGCCCAAGGCCCGCTGCGCCAAGGCCGCGCGATGGCTTGGACCGATGGCTCGGCGAGGCAGGGGCGAGCGCAGCAAAAGGATAGGCGGCGCGGCATGGTCGCTTTCATTGTTCGCACAGCCGACACGCGGCGGCGCGCCCGGCAAGCCCGCGGCGATCAAGTCCAGGAATGCCTTGGCACGGGGTTCACTTCGGCGCCCAAAGTCTGGGATCAGAAAGGCCGAAAGGAGGCCTAGCGATGAATGGTTTGCTAATACTCGTACCGATTGCCCTGTTTTTGGGCGGGCTTGGTCTGGCCGCCTTTTTGTGGAGCCTGAAGAATGGCCAGTACGACGATTTGGACGGCGCAGCGCAGCGCATCTTGTTCGACGAGGATGACGAGCGGCGCGAGGCATCAAAATAGCTTGAAGCGCGGGCCGTCCGCCGCGTGCCAAACGGCCGGTGCGGTATAGAGTGGCGGGATCATGAACCCAGCGGAAAATCTGGTACAGCGCTTCTATCACGAACTTTGGAACCAGGCCGATGAGGCTGTGGCCCGGGAAATCCTTTGCCCTGATTTTCGTTTCCGTGGCTCTCTGGGCCCTGAGAAGATCGGCGTCGATGGCTTTTTGAGCTACATGCGGGAGGTTCACGCCGCCTTGGCAGACTATCGATGTGACATCTTGGATCTGGTGAGCCAGGATCAGCGCGTTGCAGCACGCATGCGGTTTGGTGGCCGTCAGCAAGGGCCTTTGCTTGGGGTCGCATCGACCGACCGACATCTAAGTTGGTCTGGGGCCGCCTTTTTTGAGATGGAAACCATCGACCCATCAGAACAAGCAGGATCCAAGCTAGCGATCGCTCGCTTGTGGGTTTTGGGGGACCTGGATAGCTTGAAGCAGCAGTTGGCTTCTCCCTAGCGCGTGTTTCGTATTGCGGCTCTCATTCAACAAGCGCTCAAAAAACGTTTGTGCTGTAGGATCACCCCTGCAATTGACCCCAAGGGCGTTGGCTTTGCTTTAGGTTGCTGGGGTGTTGCGCGGCTGTTCAATGAGCCATTGGCTAGCGGCGCGGCCTGCAACGTAGCCTTGGCTAAAGCAGGCTTGCAGCAGGTAGCCGCCGGTTGGTGCGTCCCATGTCAACATTTCCCCCGCGGCCCAGATGCCGGGTGCCCGTTTGATTTGTAGCGTCTCGTCCAGCTCCTCAAGGGCCAAGCCGCCGCGCGAAGAGATCGCCCGCTCAAGGCCTGTTCTTCCTGCGATCGGCAATCGAAAACTCTTGATCCAGTCAGCCAGATCGCCGCTGGCTTGCGGGGCATCCTTCAACAGCGGCACAAAGCTTGCTGGCAGCTTGAGCGTGGCGGCTTTCTTGGCAAGGCTCGCCCTTGGCCGCAATTTGGCGATCTGTTTTGACAGCTCGCCCCGTGAAAGCTGAGGCCTAAAGTCGATTTCCAGCAGGCAAGCTTGGTCAGCGTGGGTGGAGAGCGGATAGACCGCGCCGCTTTCAAGACCCAGCTGGGTCATGGTGACGTCGCCGGTGCTCGGCCCCGCCAACTGAGCGCCATCTTGTCCAAGCAAGCGCAGAGCGACGCCCTTCCAATGCTCGCCAGCGAAACGGTCTTTGAAGTAGGGGCTCCAAGCGCAAATCAGCCCGCAGTTTGACGGCTCAAAGGGGTGGTGTTGGCAGCCGAGGGCTCCTGTAACAGCCACCCATTCACCTGCTGAACCAACGCGCGGCCACGAGGCCCCGCCAAGCGCCAGCACCACGGCGCGGCTCTGGGTGTGCTGCGGGCCTGATGGGGTGTCGAATTTTAGAAGCCAACCTTCGCTGGACGGCGGTTGCTTTTCGATCGCAGCCAAGCGGTGGCGCGTGAAAGCGCGAACACCCAAGCTGTCCAGCCGTTTCAGCCAAGTCCTTAGAAAACCGGTTGCATACCAGGACTTGGGAAAGATCCGCCCGCTTGAGCCCACCATCGTTGGCTCGCCAAGGTCATGGGAGAAGGCTCGAAGGTCGCCCGGTCCAAAAGCCTCAAGGCAAGCGTTCAGCGTCGCACTTTTGTTGGGCGTATAGCGCGCTTTGAAGTCCGCCAGTGGCTCGCTGTGGGTTAAGTTAAGCCCGGAACGCCCCGCTAGAAGCAGCTTGCGGCCAAAGTTGGGGCGGGCATCGAACAGGCCAACGCTATGGCCTGCTTTAGCAAGCTGCTCAGCGGCCATAAGGCCAGCTGGACCCGCGCCCACCACCAGGCAATCCAGGCGCAGATTTGGCTCGTCGCCTGGGTTCACGCTGCTATTCGGCACGGCCTAACCTAGCTGTGCGGGATGATCTCGATTTCTACACGGCGGTTGATCGCACGACCCGACGGCGTGTTGTTGCTGGCTTTGGGCTCAGAGTAAGATCGTCCGGCGGTATAGATTCGCTGGTAGGGGACGCCCATGTTGGCCAAATAGCGGCCCACCGAATTGGCGCGCAACTGCGAAAGCTGCAGATTGTAGTCGTAGGAACCCACAGTATCGGTATGACCGATCACATAGACCGAGCTGTTCGGGTATTGTTGAAGCGAATAGGCCAGATTGCTGAGCGTGCCATAGAATTGAGGCTGGATATCCGCAGAATTGGTGGCAAAGGTCACATCGCCCGGGAATATGAGCTGAATACGGTCGGGCTGGCGTTGAACTTGGACACCGGTTCCGGCCATCGAGGTTTGCAGCTCCTGGGCTTGCTTATCAAGCTGGTTGCCAATAGCGCCACCGATAGCCGCACCAGCAACACCGCCGACGACGGCGCCGGTCGTTGATTTCGTCACGGTACCGCCAACAAGCGCGCCGCCAAGGGCACCCAGGCCAGCACCTACTCCCGCCTTTGTTGGCGAATAACTGCCGTCAGGGTTTTGTACACAGGCGGTCAGCAGCGCGACGGCAGCAAGCGGGGCAATCAGGCTCGCACGCAGGAAAGTCGGCTTGCGACGAGGGGAAAACAGCGGGGATTTCAGGGCTTTGGCCATGAGGGCTCTCCTTGGATGAAGCTATTGCTCTAAGCAGAGCAAAGAAAGCGGGACAGCGCAACGTTCCTTCGCGGGGTGTCACGGCCCTGTGGACGAAGCATATCAGGGCTATCTGTAGCAAGGCGGTCTTGACTGCTGGCCATTATGCAACCCCTGTTATGCAACTCTTGTGTGCAGTGGTTGTGCAATCAAGGAGCGTTCGGCGTCTGCTTGAAGGGCAATACTGCCTAGATTGCATACGGGCCTACTTGAGCTTAGCCGCCTATTCACCAAAGAATAGGCTCTTGGTTGGCGGGTGGCAAGATAGGGTCTAATACGCAATCCGTGGGCAACCAAGGGGCATGCGAAGCAAGCAATGTGGGCCCAGTCCTTGCATTTGACCAATAAGCGCTTATTCAAGGCGCAAGGGGTGTTGAACAAAATACGCCCTTAATTCTTTTGGTCCCCACTTTGGCCCTCAAGGCTTCCCCCGCGATTTCCCCACGGTTGCCTTTGGGGCATGGTTTCGCTCGCAGTAGGTATGGCATGGCTCAACCGCCGATTCTCTCACTGACAAACGTAAAGCTCACGTTGGGCGCAGAAACGCTGTTTCGCGATGTCACCCTCAAGGTGGGCGCGCGCGAGCGTTGGGTGCTGGTCGGCCGCAATGGCTCGGGCAAGTCGACGCTGCTGCAAATCATGGCGGGCTTGAAAGAGGCGGACGGCGGCGAGGTCTTCTTGCAGCCTGGCATTCGTGCGGCTTATTTGCCGCAAGAACCGGATCTAACAGCCTTTGCCACACTGCGCGATTATGTGCTGAGTGGTCTGAATGAAGACGAGCAGCACCTGGCCTATCGCGCCGATATCTTGTTGAACGCAGTCAAACTGGACCCGGACCAAGCGACGGCGGGGCTGTCGGGCGGTGAAGCGCGTCGGGCGGCCGTCGCCTATACTCTGATGCCAGAGCCGGACTTGCTGCTGCTGGACGAACCCACCAACCACATGGATATCGACACCATTGGTTGGCTGGAAGAAGAGCTACGTGGCAGCCGCGCCGCCATCGTTATGATTTCGCACGACCGGGCCTTTTTGCGCGCCCTGTCGAACGGGGTGTTTTGGTTGGATCGCGGCCAAATCCAGCGTCTCGATAAGGGCTTTGAGCATTTCGATGCCTGGGCCGAACAATTGGCCGCCGAAGAGAGCGAGCGCCTGCGCAAGCTCGACAAGCTAATAAAAGAGGAAACGGTCTGGTCGGTGCAGGGGATATCAGCCCGTCGCACGCGCAATCAGGGCCGTCTGCGCCGCCTCTATGCGCTGCGTGACGAACGCCGCCAGGTGGTGCAAAATCAGGGGCTTGTCTCAACCCGCGCTGACAGCGGCGAGGCATCAGGCAAGCGCGTCATCGAGGCCAAGAATATCTCTAAGGCCTATGGCGATCGGGTGTTGCTGAAGGATTTTTCGTTGCGCGTCATGCGGGGCGATCGCGTCGGGATAATCGGACCCAACGGGGCGGGCAAATCGACCCTGGTTAAGATGTTGATCGGCGAACTGGAGCCCGATACCGGCAGCATTACCCGCGGCACCAATCTGACACCAACTGTCATCGACCAGCGCCGTAGCGCCCTGCAAGCCGATCGCAGCATTTGGGACACCTTGGCCGATATGGGTGGGGATCAGATTTTGGTGCGTGGCCAGCCCCGCCACGTTGTCTCTTATATGCGCGATTTTCTGTTCAGCGAGGCGCAGGCACGCGCGCCGGTGGGGGCTCTGTCGGGTGGCGAGCGTAACCGCCTGCTGTTGGCCAAGGCCCTGGCCTCGCCAACGAATTTGCTGGTGCTCGACGAACCGACCAACGATTTGGACATGGAAACCTTGGACCTGCTGCAAGAGGTGCTGAGCGACTATGACGGCACGCTGATCCTGGTCAGCCACGACCGCGATTTCGTTGATCGGGTTGTGACATCGACCATCTTGATGGATGGGCAGGGTGGGGCGCAGGAATATCCCGGCGGCTACAGCGATGCTATTCATTTGCGCGGTTTGTCGGGGGGGCAAGCGAAGGCCGGCAAAGCGGCGAAGGCCAATGAGAAAGCCGCCAAAAAGACCGCCGAAAAGAGCGGTGGTTCTGCGGCGCAGTCAGCAAAGCCCAAACCGAGCAAGAAACTAACCTATGCTGAGCAAATCCGTTTGGATAAGCTGCCGGACATGATCGAGGATAAGACCAACGACATTGCGTCGCTGGAGCGGGAGCTGTCAGCCCCAGATCTCTACAGCAAAAAGCCGGAAAAATTTCACCAGATCACCAAGGATTTAGATGGTGCCAGAGCGGAGCTGGAAGCGATGGAGGAAGATTGGCTCGCCCTGGAAGAGAAACGAGAGGGCAGATAGTGCAAGGATTTGCTTCAAAACAATAGGCGAGCGCAGTAGGCGACGTTGCAATGCCAGCGCCTGCTGCTCTTAGCAGCGCATTTTCTGGCGAAGGTCAGGGGCGTAGCCCGGCGTGCTGTCGACGAGACCCCGGCCCTTTTGACCCCGGCCCTTTTGACTCCGGCCCTTTAAACCCTGGCTGTGATGACGTGCGAGACGTGCGGGAAGGCAATTGCCCGGCCGTCGAAACACGCGCCCAGTTCGGCGAGAAAATCGTCAAAGCAACGTTGGCGGTCTTCATCCGTGATGGGACTAAGCTTGTCGCCTGTGTGCATGCCACCCATGGCGCCTTCGGCAAACGCGCGCCCATCGGGATGGCTAAGCGCCAGGCTGACACTCTCAACGGTGACGTCCTCAAAGCCCGCGCCTGCGAACAAATCATAGAGTAGGGCGGGGTCGTGCAGCGAGCAAATTGCGCGCACCGCGTCGCCAGCCTCTCTACCCACATGGCGGTCTAGGGCGGTTGCTTGCGCGTTCAGCATGGGATTGACCGCCAATTCGCGTTGAACGCAAAAAGCAACGCGGCCACCTGGGGCCATGACGCGGTGTAGTTCGCTGAGCGCTGCCGGTTTGTCGGGAAAAAACTGCAGGGCCTGCTGACAAATGGTCAGATCAATGCTGGCATCATCAAGCGGTAGAGCTGCGGCGTCCGCCTGCCGCCAGTCAGCGACCACCCCCAAAGCCTCGGCTTTGGTGCGCGCGACCGCCAGCATGTCGGCGTTATGGTCCAGAGCGGTAATATGGGCGGGTCTGGCGCCCGAAGTGGTCAAGCTGCAGGTGATGATCCCCGTGCCGCAGCCCAGATCGAGGATGCGCAAGCCGTCGTGAGGGCGCGTTCGCGCCAGCATTTCTTGCGCCCAAGGTTGGAAGATGACCGGCACCAAGACCGTATCATAGCGGTCAGCAAAGCTGCTTGGATTAGACATACGCTACTCCCCCCAAAGAAAAAACCATATCACAGTACGGCGCCCTAGTCGAAGGGCGATACGCTTGTGGCCCTGAGCGACCCATGTTTGACAGGGCATTGCCTCATTGGCGGTGCAATGGTCACGCCTTGGCAGCAATCCTTGCTCGGCAGTTGCACGGGCTTGCGTTAGGGTTGGAGGATCAAACCCGACAAAAAAGGTTTACGCCATGAAACTGTATCTCGCCCAAACCCGAACCTTCGCCTTTGCATTGGCGTTGCTAGCGTCTTTGCTGAGCGCGGCGGCCCAGGCCGAAAGCCCCGAGCCGCGCATCGTCGTTTCTGGCCTAGGCAGCGCTCAACTCGCACCCGACCAAGCTGTTCTGACTTTGACCGTGTTGCGGGACGCCAAGACCGCGCGCGCTGCGCTGGACGCCAACAGTCAAGCCATGCAGTCTGTTATTGATGCCATGCGCAGCCAAGGCGTCGATGACAAGGATCTCCAGACCAGCAATTTTTCAATTCAACCGCAGTGGGTTTATCCAAAGACCATGCCCGGCGAGGAACCACGCTCGCCTGTGCTGGTGGGATATTCGGTTCTCAACACCCTAACGGTATTGGTGCGAGACCTGGATATGGTCGGCGCGGTACTGGACCGGGCTGTGAGCCTGGGCGTCAATCGGGATGGACAAATTCGCTTCACAAACAGCGACCCGTCGCAAGCCCTAGAAGACGCGCGCCGCTCTGCCGTGGCCGATGCCATTGCCAAGGCCAACACCCTAGCCTCTGCCGCCGGTGTGGGATTGGGCAAAATTCTGGAAATTTCAGAGGGGAGCGCAAGTATGCCCCGCCCCATGGCCAAGGTGGCAATGGCAGCTATGGCGCCCGAAGCAAGACCAGTACCAATTGCAGCAGGCGAGATGTCGCTTGAAGTCTCTGTCCAGATTATCTTTGCCATTGCGCAATAGAACATGCGGAAGGACAGGAGGCTGCCCGTCTAGCAGGCTTTGAAGGGGCTCTGCGACATGAGCGTGGATATTTCCTCCTCCATGCCTGCGCGCTCTGCCTCTAGGTAGCGCGCTATGGCTTCGTGAAACTGGGGGTGCGAGAGCCAGTGCAGCGAGTAGGTTTCGCGCGGCAAGTAGCCTCGCTGCAACTTGTGCTGGCCCTGTGCGCCTGCTTCGACCCAGTCGAGTTTGTGTTCTATGGCGTGTTCTATGGCCTGGTAATAGCAGGCCTCAAAGTGCAGAAACTTGGCGCGCTCCAAGCAGCCCCAATTGCGGCCGAACAGCCGACTTTGGCTGAAGAGATTGAGCGCGCCTGCTATGATCTCAGTTCCATCATAAGCCAAGACCAACATGACCTTATCGCGCAGGCGCTGATGCAGCAGCTCGAAAAATTCGCGGTTCAGGTAGGCCTGCCCCCACTTGCGCTCGCTGGTGTCCATATAGAAAGAGAAGAAGGCGTCCCAGTGCTGGGGCTTCAGGTCATCACCGCTCAATCGGCGCAGGGTTAGGCCAGACTCTAGGACTGCTTGGCGTTCCTTCTTGATGGCCTTGCGCTTGCGAGACGAAAGGGCGCTCAAGAAGTCTTCAAAATTGCTATACCCCTGATTTTGCCAGTGAAATTGCATGGTCTTGCGTAGGAGGAAGTCCGTCCCATCCAGCAAGTCGTCGTTAGGTTGAGGCACAAAATTAATGTGCAGGGAGGAGATTTCGGCGCGCTCTGTGATTTGGCGCAGTCCCTGCAGCAGCGCACGTTGAGCCTCAAGGCTTTGGCATAAGAGGCGCGGCCCGGTTGCAGGTGTAAAAGGCACCGCTGATAGCAGCTTGGGGTAGTAGTGGCCGCCTGCGCGCTCGAATGCATCGGCCCAACCGTGGTCAAATATGTATTCGCCGTAAGAGTGATACTTGGCATAGAGCGGGCAGGCGCCGACCAAGCGCTCCTGATCGTCATACAGCAACACATGCTGGGGCTGCCAGCCGGTATCAGGGGCCACGCAGCCGCTTTCTTCCAGCGCCTGCAAGAAGGCGTGACTGACGAAGGGGTTCTCATCCTCGCCGGTTGCCAGGGAGTCCCAGTCTTGGGCATCAATCGCTGACAGCCCGCCTTTGATGGCTATTGAAAAGCCGCTCATGATCTTGCTTGTGTCCCATTTTGTGCTGCGCATTGGCCCGCTTTGGGCGGTCGCTTTGATCTGGCGCGACGCTTGTGCCATTGCGCTATCGCTACCATGTGGCATTCTTGCGGCTCTTGCCAAGTGGTCAGTCATAGCTAAGGCTGTTGGTGACCCCAGCACTCATCCAAAACGGCGCCCACCCAAAACAGTGCCCGCTCAAAACGCCAACGAGACCTTATGCCCACCGTAACCAAGTCCGACCTCTGGCAGCTCGCCTTTGATATTCTACAGCGCCTTGGCTCAGAGGAAGACGAGGCGCGCATCGTCGCCGATCATTTGGTCAACGCCAATTTGGCGGGCCACGATAGCCACGGTGTCGGCCTGCTGCCCACCTATGCCAAAGCGGTAGAGCTGGGGGCCTTGCGTCCCAACACACCCGTCGAAAAGGTCAAGGATCGGGGCTCCATTTTGCAGTTTGACGCCCACCGTGGCTATGGCCAGGTTGCGGCCCGCCAAGCCATGGACGAGGCTATCGAGCGCGCCAAGCAGCAAGGGCTCTGCCTGATGACGATCCGAAACGCGCACCATATCGCGCGCATTGGCAGCTATGGCGAGCAAGCGGCCAATGCGGGCATGATATCGCTGCACTTTGTCAACGTGACGGACCTAGCGCCCGCGGTTGTACCCTGGGGTGGGCGCAAGCCCGCCTACGTCACCAATCCGGTCTGCATCGCCATTCCGCCGACCGACACCCAGCCGATGACCTTGCTGGACATGGCGACCTCGCACATCGCCTATGGCAAGACGCGCGTGGCTTATAACGCGGGCAAGAAGGTGGCTTTTGGTACGGTTGTCGATCACGAAGGCCGCCCCAGCGATGACCCGGCCGTGATCTGGGAAGAGCCGCATGGCGCGCTGGCCCCGACCGGCGAGCACAAGGGCTCGGGCTTGGCGCTGATGTGCGAGATGCTGGGCGGGGTCATGTCTGGCCACGGCACTATCGCCGATCCCAGTGAGGACAAGCGCCTGGGCGGCATTGTCAACTCCATGTTCACGCTGGTGGTGGACCCGGCCGAGCTGGTGGACCTGCCCTGGGCCAAGCAGGAGATCGACGCGACCCTGGATTACGTGCGCGGCATCGAGCCCAGCGATCCGACGGTGCCGGTGATCGTGGCGGGCGATAAGGAGCGCGCCACCCGCGCCGAGCGCTTGTCGGGCGGCATCCCGGTGGACGACACCACTTGGGGTCAGTTGCAAGCGCTGGTCTAGACGCGCCGCACAAAGCTTGAAGCGCACTGGTCCGGTCCTAGCGCAAATCCGCTAGCGGTCGTTGGGGCCTTTGCCCTCCAGGATGCGGGCATAGTGTTTATCGATGCGCGCTCGGCGGGTCGCTGCCTGCTTTGCTCCGCCGATCAGCAAGCAATAGGCACGCTGGCGGCCGGCCGTGAGCGCCGCAAATGCGGTGGCCAGATCTGCGTCTTCATCCAGGCGCTGGCGCAGTTCTTCGGGTAGCTCAATCGGGGCCTTGCCTTCGACTTTCTGCCCGGTCTCGGCCAGGTGTTGCGCTTGCTTGATGAAATCCAACAGTGCGGGTTTGGCCTGCAATATCGCCTGGCAATCGCTAAACATGGCACGCTTGCCAATGCGCGAATTTTCGCCCGGGAATTCCAACAGACCATGCGGGTCGTTGAGCAGCGCGCCTCGGAAAAAAGCAAAGCCAATTCGTGATTTAAGACGTTGCAAAATAACGATATTATTGCCGTCGCTGGTATAACATGGCTGGCCCCATTTGCGTTCTTCGCTGAGCCCGGCGCCCAGAGCTATGGCG
>JAUIHE010000073.1 GCA_030432195.1 Alphaproteobacteria bacterium | reverse complement strand
TTGCCCTTCTTCGTCTCCATCACGTGCCCCATAATGCCCATTAACGATAATGGGCATTAGCAGCTCACACTTAAGCGCGGCAGAGCAGTCACACCGGACGCATACGTCGCAACAGCGTTTCGGATTTTGCGCTTGATGGCGATATCAGGCCCGCTTTACCGGTGTTGTCGGGATGGAGTAGCGCCAGATAAAGCCGACGAATGACGGGCTGCCGGAGCCTCGATTTCAGCATCCCATGCTTGGGTGTGTAATTAAACAGTGTGCAAACGCAATCTTGCTACTTAAGGCTGTAGCAAGATTGCGTTTGCACATGCAATTCTATTTTTACGGGACAAGTGTTCAATCTTTGGCCGGAAAACAAAATACTATTCTACCTAATAGAGTCTACGTTCTGCCATCTGTCCGTACGCAAGTATTCGACCGCATTTGCCTGGGGTTGGGGGCTGTCGGTGTTTGTCGCGCTGACAAGTCTTGCCCAGCAAGATCTTGGGCTCATCACGTCTTGGGACTTAAAGCATGCCATTGGCTACGCCGTCTTGATGCTCGACGGATCTATTGTCCTGGCTGCAATCGTTGCGCTTTCCGCCGAACTGTCGCGGCCCGGCGTTCTCAAGGTCGCCTTCTCGAGTACTTTGGTTCGGTCGTGTTCCAGCTTTGCTTTGGCGCCGCTGGTCTATGGAACCTTGGCCTAGAGCAAACCGCGTGTCGTCCCGGCCACGCCTTTTTGCCCGACTTGGCGACCACCGTCAGATGGCGCTACCCCCAGCGACGTCCTTGGCTCTTGATAGCTCTGCAGAGCCTGTCGGGCGCGACGCCATAGAGGCGCTCAAGCAGGCGCGTGCGCGCGGTTCGATAGCCCGGATCAATAATGTAGATGCTGTTGCCATCATCTAGGTCAATCACCAAGTTTGTCCGAAGCTTACGCGGCATCAAAAACCCCAAACGGCCAACCAAGACGTAGCTATCTTCAAAACGCAGCTGGGCCACTTGGGCCCATTCCGCCGTCTGGGTCTTCCCCAGCCGAGCGATGGCAATGCCTTTAGCATCGAGTTTGACCGCTTGGCTGGCGTATTGCGCAACGAAAGCCGCCAGAATGGTGGCGGATGGTAAGAACATGAAAGCGACGACATCGGCGGCTAGGGGCTCTCTAAAATAGGAGGGCCAGCCGGGCATACGATCAGCGTAACCGTCGATGATGAACAGTCCCGCCAAACTTGCGGCCACGACACAAACCGCATCGGTGGCCAAAATTGATCCGGCCGCTTGCGTTGCTGAACCCCGGTCTAATCCTTGGTCGGTTTCCTGGCCCATATCCTTGCCGGATGCGCTCGCTTCTTGCCGCTGGTCGCCGTGCGCGGCTACCCCCAGAGCGGTGAGCAGGCCCAGCACGATAATCCCAAAGCCCAGCCCCACCAGTCTCGAGGTTGGCCAAAACGCCAAGGTCAGCCAAGCACCGAAGCCCGCCACTAGGGCTGCCAGGGTGTAGGCGCAGACGCGATAAATGATACCTGCCACGATTTACCTAACTTTCGTTTGTTCTGAACCGATTAGCGGGCTGCCTCACTGCGAAAAGAAGAGGCTTTCCGGCAAGCCATATTGTTCGACCCAGCCATACCAATAGACATCTGTCGGGCCGACAATGTGCGCGACGACCTGCCAATTTCCGTTGTTCTGGTACAGCAGCACCATTGCGATATCTGACATCATGTCGTTGGCCCAGGCGTTAGCCAGCGGCGTGCGCAACCAGTCAATGGCAGCGCCGCTCGGCTGCAATGGGGTTGCCTGCAAGTAGGCCCAGAGCCCGTTGGTCTTAAGGCGCTGAACCGAGAAAATCAGGTCTTGACCTATGTCTGCGGCCACTGGCACACGCGCGGCGTCCATGATCGCAGCGCGCTCACGGCTGCCGCGCTGCGGCGTATAAAAGCCCGTGCTGCCCTGTTGCGCCCCTGGCACCGGACCCGCCTGCCCGCCATTGGGCAGCGCGTTGAGGGCTTGGCCCAGCTCCGAAATATTGGATTGGCCCGCTGATCCAGAACTTGGGGCGCCTGAGTTTGAGGCCCCCGAGTTTGAGGCCCCCGAGTTTGAGGGCCCCGAGTTTGAGGGCTGGTTTGACGTGGGCAAAATGGCCGTGCCGCTCATGCGCAAATCAACCAACAAGCCTGATCCGCCACCCAAATCCTGAGCCAAGACCGCGATCGCATTGCGGCCGGGGCGCAAGTAGAGCGCAACGTCATAGGTCTCTGCGGTATTCCAAACGCTCACCGTGTCGCCCTTGTCTTCGCCGATCAAGACCCCGTTGATGTAGAGGCTATAGTTGTTATCAGCCGTCACTCGCAGCGCTGCCTGCGCCGGCACAGCGGCGAGTTCAAAAGTCTTGCGAGTATAGATGACCTCGGGATCGCCCGCCTGCCAAATCCAAGAAGCTTGCGTATCTTGCATGTTAGCGATTTGCTGAGCGACAGCGGGACGGTTGGGCCAATCCTGGACGGCGGTTTGCCACCATCGATCATCAAAATCTGCATAGGCCCAAGCAGCAGAGCGGGGCGCATCGCTGGTCACTTTCCAACTGCTGTCGGAGACGATTTCAAGGGACCCAGCGCCACCTTGGTTCAGGTTTTGGTGGCTGTTGGGCTGCGATGTGGTGGTGCTGCCGCCTGAAGGGTCGTTGGTATTGGCGGTTGCGTTCGCCCCTGAATCCCCGCTGGAGCCTGTGTTGGGGCCATCCTTGCGCGTGCCCAGCAGCGCCTCATAGCTGTCCTTAGCGGCCTTGTAGGCCTGGTAGGCCTGTTGCGCTTCAGGGGTGTCGCCGCGGCCCGCTGCCATGAGGCTGGTCAGCCGATTATAGGCCGCGATGTAATTTTGATAGGCCTGTTCGACCGTTAGCCCGTTTGCGGGGCCGCCGCTGTACGGGGGATCGCTGGGATCATCGGTTTGCGGGCCGTTGGGCTCATCGTTAGGCGCGCCGGTCCCGTTGCCCGGTGGGGTCGCCGTCGGATCGCGCCAGAGCGCGGCGCAGGCCTGACTAGCGCGTTGATGTTCGGCGGTGGCCAGCATGTCGTCGATGATGATGGAACGATGCGTACGCGGCCAATTTGTCAGTTCGCTAGCGGTGGGATTGCGGCCATAGAGCGCCTGCACGGCCTTGGTTATGAAGCCCGCACCGTCGAGTGAAACGCTCAGCAAAGCATCCTTGACGATTTGCGCTCTAGAGCCGCCTTGTGCCAGTCGGTTTAGGGTCGCGTTGAGCTCGCTGTAGCCCGGATCGCGTCCCACGATTACGCGATAGACCGCCAATGCAAAGTCTCGATCGGGCGCGCAGAGCGGCACCACGACGCCGGTATCATTGGGCGGCGTATAGGGGGCATCATCATCGTCTTCATCGTCCTCGCGCCAAACCCGGATTTCGATGTCGCGCACTTGGCCCGGCGCAAGGCGGATTTGTTGCGAAGGCGGGTCTGTTTCCAGATAGAGAGCAAAAGCATTAACGAAATAACTACCGGCTTCCAGCTTATGGGGCCCACGGCCTTCTGCAATCACCTGGCCGTAGGCATCGGTAATGCGGATCGTTACCGGCGTCGCCTCGGTACCCGGTTCTTGCAATAGTGAGACGGTCAATGTCGCGGGTCCGCTTTGGTCGATAGAGGCCAGGGCGACATCGACTTGATTGGGCGCAAAGGCCACGACGTTCAAGGTCTGATGGTAGGATTGATATCCCGGCGCAGACACGAAGACCTCCCACCAGCCAACCGGCAGGTCCGGTATGGTAAAGGTACCACCAGCGCTCGCGACGATGCTTGCCGTTGGGCCCAAATCGGAACTCACAATTTTGCGCAATTCGATCTGCGCGCCTGCAAGCGGGGCACCCGTGGCGGCGCTGATGACGGTGCCGATGACGCTACCATTGACAGCAGGCGGTTGCGTTAAGCTGGTAAGGGTGTCGTAGGCCTTTTGGGCTTGGCCAGCATAGTCGGCGCGGAAGGGGGCGTAGTCGTAAACCAGGTGCTCCATCCCCAAGGCATAATTGACATAATCGTTGGCCAGATCCAGCAGTTGTACGCGTTCGTCCGTCGGCATGTCTGGGCGCGCCGTTAGGGTCTGGGTAATGCGCCGGATTTCAGATGTGCGCCAATCGACCTCAGCACGAATTCGGGCCTCCTCGGCGATGATCTCGTCAATCAGGGCGGTGGCTTTGGGCACGAAGGTTTGATCCAAATAGGTCAAGCGCCCGCTCAAGAACACAAAATCGTAATGCAGCAAAATCCAAGCATCAATGGTCTCATCATCCAAGGCGTAGGAAGCGGGCAAGCCGCCGGGCTGTTGGCTGCGTTCTGGCACTAGTCTGTCATTGGCAAAGGCGGAGTAACCCTGGTCGCCCGGCAGCGCCGCTGCCACAATGGGCTTTACGGCTTTGGCGGCTTTAAAGCCGGCCTCCAGTTCTTGGCGCCAGACCAGAAGCGCCAAGTATTGTTCGTGCAGGGGAGCAATAAGATCGACCTTTTGTCTAACCTCCAGCACCGCCTGTGCCAGTTGCCTTGCCAGCTCTGAGTGCTGGGGAACATAGGCCCAGAATTCGCCGAGCGCCGTCTTACTATCGCTCTGGGCGTTCTTGGTATCGCCAGCGGGAAGCTGCCAGACCCACATGCGCTCAGCGATTTTCTGTAAGTAGGCATCGCTTGTCCAGGGCTCCTCACAAGCGTATTGGGGCACACACATAACCAGACCGTTGAAGGACAACAGCGGCCCCACATAGTCCGAGCCCTTAGGCGGGATGGTCGGCAAGGCTGGCGCGCTGCGGCGGGCATGCGAGCTGCCGGGGTGCATCTTTTCGGCAAGGCTGAGATACTTGCGAACAAGGCCGGTTTCTTGGGCGGTCAGATCTTGGAAGGCCGCCCCATAGAAGGCAATTTCGCGTCCGCGCTCATCGGCAATGCGGTGATAGTCCTGAACGATCCGCGTATTGACGTCCAGTTGGGCTTGCAGCGCTACAAAGCGTTCCAACATCTGGGTTAGGGGCGTGATCCAGCTATTGTAGGCCTTGCTGCGAAGACTATCGGCCTGGGGGTAGGTGCCCAGCCCGCGTTGCTTGGAATATTCCAAAATATTGCTGCGTTCTTGCGCCTCAAAAACATAGAGGTCGATCACATCCAGAACGTAGCCTTGTTCGCGGTCAACCTTGGGCGCAGCGTCATCCAGGATATCACCGATACGTTGGTGCAGGGCGTGGATGTCGTCTGCCATGTCCGCACCCCGACGCGAGACCCCGCTCAGCCAGTCCATCGTCGCGCTTGGGCCGTTGGGAGCATGGCGTGCTAAGAAGCCTTCGCCGCTGCCAAGTGCTGATCCATCGCTTGCGAACCATTCGGGGGCAACTTGTAGCGTGCTTGTGACCTCGCCTTGCAGCTGTGCGTACTGGTCAGAGAGATCGCTAAGCAGGGCCGCTGCGTCGGCATCAGTGTAGCGCTCTAGCAAAAGGCTGAGGCGATGGAGTTTGCTTTGCGCTTGCGCATCGAAGGAAGCGTCCACGGCATGAATGGTGGCGTGGAATTGGTCTTCAGCGTCTTGGACTTTCTTGCTGTCGGGGTAGCGATGCATGGCATCCCAAAAGCTTTCAGACACGCCTTGCCAGATGCCCATTTGCGCGCGGAAGGTCTCATAGGAGATTGCATTGATGAATAGATCGTTCAACAAGGCTTCGTAGGCCTGGACCAGCGGCGCCCAGCTGGCCAGGGCGCCCGCCTGCGCTTGGTTTTTGGCGTTAAGGGCCTGCTTGATCTTGGCTTTACTGGCAGGGTTAGGGGGGTAGGGGTTGTCCGCAGCTTGATCCACGGACTTCTTCACGTCGATTGAGGTCAAATAGGCGCTAATATCTTGGGCCAATTCTTGGATCTTGCTGGCCCCTTTGGCGAGGTCGGCGCGCGCCAGTTTGATGCTGGCCCTAAACATTTCGTCCAGCAGCTCAATAGCGACTTTTTGCAAGACATAGTATTGCTGAACCAGTGCGGTCCGCACCTCATAGTCGGGCATGGCGTCTGTGCCCTGGTGCGCTTCGACAGCACGTCTAAGCGGGTTTAGGTATTGATAGGGGGTCGGATGCTCGGCGTCCGGCTCGATTGCCAGAATGAAACGCAAGGCATTCCAATCGCCCTCGTAAGCGGCCTTCAGACCCACCAAATAGGCGGCAACCGAATGGTCGCGGATGAAGCGGCGGGTGTTTTCGTCCAAATTCAGGTCAGAACCGCGCCGCTCGCCCGCTGCGATCAATGCGAATTCGCCAACAATCAGATCTTTGAGAATGGCATAGAATTCGGGCTCGAACCCATGAAATTCTGGCGGCAGCAGGTGGTCAAACATATCCGGTGCCGGTCGCAGGTCGCCGGGGCCGCGGCTCGCGAGAGTCGTGCGGTTCTGGGCCAATATTTCTTGTTTGACCTGTTCTAGCGCACTTCGGGCATTGCCCAACAAGGTCGGCAGGCTGAAGGCCTTATCGGCGACGCTGCCAGGCGTTTTGAGACCCGTGTAGATCAACCAACCGTCCAGCTCTTTCTGGGCTTGCAGGGCGTTGGGTGAGGCGGCGATCCGCAATGAGGCGTAGCGGTCATAGCCAAGTTGACCCAGCAGCAAGCCGTCGTCAGGGTTGCGATAAAGGCTGCCGTTCCAGGCCTGCAGCCAGGGGTTTTGCAGAATAAAGCTTTTGTGACCGCCAAGCTTGCCGCCAATGTAATCGCCCAGGTCTTCGCCCATGTCTTCGGCCATGCCAACAATAACATGGGGTTCGCCGATGTGGCGCTGTCCGGCCAGTTGAACCATGTCATGGGCCGCAACAACTAAGGTCGCTTTCGGCCACTTGGTGGCCGATTGGCGAAAGCGCTTGTGGTCTTCAAGCATCTGCCCGGGGGATTGGAACATGGCCAACTCGCTGATTCTGCCCGCGTGGCTTGCGGTAAACAGACCCGCTAAGCCGCCGCCACGGCTGTGACCTGTCACGGTCAAGCCGCCGGCAGCGCCGTATTTTTTGGCCCAGCGGTCCCAAATTGTTTTGTGCTTGTTGTACTGCAAGAACCCGACGGGCCGGTCCTGGACGGTCTCGCCCACGTTGGCGATATTTTCGATCACCATGTCGTCGGTACCGCGAAAGGCGATGATATAGCGTTGACTGCGCTCGTCACGCACGACCATTGCGGCGGTGCCGTCGGTGTCTTCAAAGGTCTCGATCAGCGACAGGTCATCAGCTTGCATGCGTCGGCGCATTTGTCGGTCGTCATAGCCTTTGCTGCCATCGGCGTAGACGTAGTCGTGCGCGATGCGCTCCAAACGCGCCAGAGGATGTTCGTTGCGGGTCATGCGAAAGAAGCGAAAACGCTCAAGGCGCATCAAATCATCTTCGGGCAGGCGGCTATAGTCGCTGCGCTCGGTCCAGACATTGACGGGCGCTGTGTGGCCAGCGGTTGTTAGGCCCGCCCAAAACATCAGAGCCGCCAAGGCAGAGCTGAAAACCAGCAATATTAAGGAAAAGTTGGAACGGTGATTTTGTTGCGCCATCTTGGGCCCTTCCGACGTCTTCGCCCTAATTATTGTGTCGGACGATATTGAGCAGAGATGGCAACAGTATAAAATTCTGTCTCGGGCTCAGAATGATTGAGATCAATTAGCGCCAGGCCCCCGTTGGTGCGTTTGATGGGGCGGCAGGTCGGGCAGGGGCGCGGCCTGCATTGGTATCGGCGGCACCTATTCGTTCGCAAGGGCGGCTGACCCTATGGTTCGTTGTCATGCAAAGCTGCGCGCCTAAGATGAGATGTCACCCGATCGTAAGAATAGAGCAAGCTTACGGCTGGGGTGTCCCCAAAAACTTTCCCCGCGTTCGCGCGGGTTTTTTTCTGGCCAGCGAGCGATCGCCGACCAAGGCAAATCGCCGAGCGGCCCAAGCAAAGGCGGGGTGTGCCAGTGAGACCAAGCCACGCCAGCAGCGCATGCGCAGGATTGCAACGCATGCCGACCAGGCCGCATTGCTTTGTGCCTAAGCCACACCATGAAGTGACGGGACGCCGGGCCAGCTCGGCGGTGGCGCCCCGCCGCACGACCTGGTGATCTGACCGCAGCCCGCGTGCAATTCTTCCAGAATTCGCTCAGCAAAAGCGTCGCTGTGGCGCGACAAGGGCAGGGCAACCGACAGGGCGCCAATCGCGTGTCCGTCGGGCCCAAAAAAGGGCAGGGCGTAGGACACGATATCGGCAGTGTTGAACTGATCGGAAAAGCTATACCCAAACGCGCGGACCGTCTCCACTAGGGCTAAAAGTTGCTCTGGGTCGGTCAAGGTGAAGGGCGTGAGTGCCTCAAGATCTTCAGCCAAAACGGTATCAAGCAGGCGCTCTGGGCCAAACGCCAAAAGGGTCAGCCCGGTCGCGGTGGCGTGCAGGGGCAAGGGCTCGCCTTCATGGAAACTCACCCTCAGGCCGCCGCGCTGGGGGTGGCTGTGAAACACCGGCGCAATCGTTCGGCCTTGCAGCAAGCTGGCATGGACCAGCTCTTGCAGCTCGACGGCCATTTTTTCAACCACGGGCACGATGGCCGCGCGGATCGGCAGGTGGTTTTCGCGGATCGACGCCAAGCGCAAAACCGCTGATCCTAATCGATATTTCCGCGTTTTTGGGTGTTGTTCCAAAAATCCGTTGGCTTCCAACTCCTGCAAGTGTCGCCTGACGGTCGCTTTGTCCCCGTCGGTCAAGCGCACAAAATCTGCCAGCCCCAATTCACCCTGCAGAGATGTGAAATAATTTAGCAAATTCAGAGCCTTGGTGATCGTTCCCATCGGCAATGTCTCCAATTTTATTCAAGGCGAGAAGGCCAAGCGTTGACAGGCGCTTCGTTTATAGGTTTACTATATTGACTATGCGGTGTCAAATAATGACACATTAGGCATGGCTTTTGATGTGGCGGTCCAGATAATTACCGGCGGCGTTGGCGATAAAGTGCCAAGCGCAAGCTGAGTTCCTGGCGCCGCTCCGATTGTGTGAGGCCAAAGGGTAGGAGAGACCGCCATGACACAAACTTTGCCTTCCAGCGCGCCAGTGGTTGTCATCGGTGGTGGTGTGATCGGCGTATCAACGCTCTATCATTTGGCAAAACGCGGGATACCTGCCGTCTTGCTGGAGCGGCGAAAGATCGCCAGCGGTACGACCTGGCACGCCGCAGGCATCGTGGGCCAGCTGCGCGATAGCACCGCGCAGACGGAGCTGGGCAAATACACCGCGCGTTTGTTCCGCGACTTGGAGGCTGAGACCGGTCAAGCCACGGGCTACAAGCCCAACGGGACCATCAATGTGGCTCTGGGCCAAGTGCGCCACCAGCAGTTGCTGCGTAGCCACGACCACGCCGCGCGTATGGGCATTGAATCCTACATGCTCACGCCCGAAGAGCTGGCCGACAAGTGGCCTTGGATCGAAACCGCTGATGTGCGTTCGGCTTTGTTTGTACCCTCGAACGGCCAGGTCAATCCGCTGGACGTTACCGTGGCGCTGGCAAAGGGCGCGAAAATGCGGGGCGCTCAGATCTTTGAAAACACACGCGTGCTTCAGTTGCTCGTTGATAAAGGTAAGGTGATCGGCGTTCGCACCGACACGGGCGACATCGCTACAAACAAGGTCTTGCTGGCGGGCGGGATGTGGAGCCACTTGTTCGCCAAAGCCCACGGCGTGACCTTGCCCTTACACGCAAGCGAACATTTTTACATTGTGACCGAGCCCTTCGCCGGCCTGTCGAAGACGCAGCCAATTTTGAACATTGCTGAGGAGCGTTGTTATTGGAAAGAGGACGCAGGTAAGCTGTTGATCGGGGCCTTTGAGCGCATGGGCAAGCCCTATGGCCAGGACGGTATCCCCGATGATTTTGAATTCGACGAATTGCCGTTTGATATGGAGCACGTCGCGCCCTGTCTGGAGGTCATGTTTAACCGAATGCCGACGCTGGAAAACACTGGCATTCAAACCTTTTTCAACGGCCCCGAGAGTTTTACGCCCGATGGGCGGCCCTATTTGGGGCCGGTCAACAGCCTGAAGGGCTTGTTTGTTGCAGCTGGCATGAACTCAAATGGCATCCTGAACTCCGGCGGTGTTGGTCTGACCATGGCAGAGTGGATGGCAGATGGCATGCCCGCGCGCAGTGTGGGACCAATGCTGGCTGAGCGCGCACATCCCTTCCAATCCAACACCGCCTACAACCGGGATCGGGCGGCGGAATCGGTGGGCTTTCACTATGGGGTCAGCTGGGCTGGCCGACAGGTAGAGACGGCGCGGGGCGTGCGCCGCCTGCCGCTGCACCACCGCCTAGTCGAAGCAGGCGCGCGTTTTGCAGAGCGTATTGGTTGGGAAGTTCCCATGTACTTTGAGACCGACCCCAATCAAACAGACTGGGAGCGAGAGCCAAGCTTGGGCTGGAAAGCGTGGTCGCCGCAAGTTGAGGGCGAGTGCCTTGCCGCGCGCGATGCAGCTGTGCTGATTGACCAGTCCATGTATGCCAAGCTGATCGTGCAGGGGAGCGACGCTGTAAAGGCGCTCAACCGGGTGTGTGGCGCGGAGCTTAACGTGCCGAACGGCAGCTCTGTCTATACCCAGTTCTTGAATACGCGCGGGGGCATCGAAGCGGATGTGACCGTCACCCGCATGGCAGAGGGTGTCTTCATGGTCATAACCGGCCATCCCAGCCAAATGCGCGACCAAGCCTGGATAAAGGATCATGCCGATCCAGCGTGGCGCTTTGCGGTGTTTGACGCCACCTCGGGCTATGGCCTGCTGTCGCTTCATGGCCCCAAGGCCCGCGCGATCCTCGCCGCTATTTCAGGCGACGACGTCTCGAACGCGGCGCTGCCATTCGGCGCTGCGCGGGAAATCGACATGGCCTATGCCAAGGGGTGGGCCATCCGGCGATCCTTCTTAGGCGAAGCGGGTTTTGAACTGTTGATACCGACTGAATTTGTGGCGGGTGTCTATGAGGCCCTGTTGGAAAAGGGGCAGCCCTTGGGGTTGCGCCACATGGGCATGTTCGCCATGAACGCTTGCCGGATTGAAAAGGGATTTCGCCATTTCGGCCACGACATCGGCGAAGACGATACGCCGCTGGAGACCGGCTTGGGCTTTGCTGTGGGCTGGGACAAGGCGGACGATTTTTTGGGCAAGGCCGCTTTGCTGGCTCAAAAGGCGCGAGGAGCCGCCACCGCCTATCGCACCGTATCTTGCCGGCTTGAGGGGGCGAGCGGCGAGCATGGACCCTATCTGATCCACAACGAGCCTATTTGGAAAGAGGGCCACATCGTTGGGCATGTCACATCCGGCGAGTGGGGCCCGCGCCTGCAGGCTATGGTCGGCCTGGCCAGCCTGCACCGCGAGCAGGGCGTGTCAAAAGCCTGGATCGACGAAGGCGGCTTTCAGGTACAAATTGAGGGCCGTTTCCATCCGCTCACACTGCAATTGGCTGGTTTCTATGATCCCCAAGGGCACCGCATGCGCGGCTAATGATGCAAGGTAAGAGGAGATAGCATGCAAGACAGAACTATTTTAGTCGTCGGAACCTACGACACCAAAAACGATGAACTGGCGTTTCTTGCGGGCAAGATTCGTAACCTCGGCGGCGCAGTGCTGACCATGGATGTCAGCGTGCTGGGTGAACCGAGCCAGCCGACGGACCTGTCCAAGCACGCGGTCGCCGAAGCGGGCGGCAGCTCAATCCAGGCTGCCATTGATAGCGGTAGCGAACACCTGGCCATGCAGATCATGAGCGCCGGAGCGAGTACCCTGGCGCGTCAACTCTATGACCAAGGGCGCATTCATGGCGTGATAATTCTGGGCGGGACGATGGGCACAGACTTGGCCTTGGATGTCTGCCAGTCGTTGCCCTTGGGGGTTCCGAAATACCTGGTTTCAACGGTGTCATTTTCGGCGTTGATACCGGCTGAGCGTCTGTCGCCCGACATTCAAATGATTCTTTGGGCGGGCGGTCTTTATGGTCTGAACGACATCTGCAAGGCCTCGCTGGCGCAAGCGGCGGGCGCGGTTTTGGGGGCCGCCTGGGCCGCCGAGCCTATTCGCGCACCGCGGCCAACGGTCGGTATCACATCGTTGGGCACCTCTTGCTTGAGTTATATCAAGACCTTGAAGCCAGAATTGGAGGCGCGCGGCTATGAGGTGGCCATTTTTCACGCCATGGGCATGGGGGGAATGGCCTTCGAGCAAATCGCTGCCCAAGGCGGATTTGTCTGCGTCATGGATTTTGCGGGCTGCGAGCTGGGCAACTTATTGGCTGGTTCGGTGGTGAATGCCGGCAAGGACCGTCACCGCGCAGCGGGGCGCGCGGGCATTCCACAGATCGTCGCACCGGGCTGCATGGATCTGATCGATTTCGCGGGTTGGCAGGAGATCCCCGAACGCTTCCAGGATCGCCCGATCCACGTTCACAATAAGCTGGTCAAGAACACCTTCTATAACGCCCAGGAGCGGCGGGACATCGCACGTGAGTTGAACGCGCGTCTGGGCGAGAGCCCGGCACCGACTTGTCTGATTATTCCCAACGGCGGTATCGAGGAGTGGGACCGACCCGGCGGTGATTGTCACGATCCAGAGGGTTTGGCGGCCTTCATGGACGAACTTAAGGCAACGCTGGCGCCCAACGTCGAGGCTAGGCAGCTGGATGCCCACATCAATGACCCCGAATTTTGCACGCTTGCGTTACAGGTCTTCGATGCTTGGGTGGCCGAAGGTAAAGTGGTGTCTGCCTAGCGCCCTGTACGCCGACGCGCTCTCGCAGGCGCGGCCTACAGCCATGGATCAGGGCCAGCCAAGGACCAGAGCGAGCCAAGGACCAGAGCGAGCCAAGGACCAGAGCGAGCCAAGGACCAGGGCCAGCCAAGCGCGCAGGGGCAGATTTTTGGCCTGCCCGGCTAGTTTGATTTCGGCGCAGCACTGACGATTGGCCAAGCCGTTAGATCGAGTGGCGTCAGCCGACGTAATAGGGGATCTTTGACGATAAAGGGGTCGGTAATGCCCGCTTGCAGCTGCGCGGCAGCCACCTCACTGGGCACCCGATTGTGCGACGAGCCCAGACTGCCGCCCGCCCTGGATTCCGGAGATATCAAGAAATAGGCCGGGCCGACCAGGATCGCGATAAGCGCCAGGAGGAGGCGCAGTAGGCGCGCAGGGGTGGCGATTTTGCGCGTTGAATTCGCGGTCGCTGCGGCCTCTTTTTTGCTCGCACGTTCAGGAAAATACAGCCCCTTAGACTTCGTCTCCATAAATAAGTAACCAATAATTAACGATTTGATTGTGTTGAATTGCAACCTAAGATAGCGCTAAGAGCGTAAGACGCAAATTAAAACGTAAAGTTAAAATTAAAAATGTGAGCAAGCTTTTTTCATGGACCCGATTTGCTTGTAGTTCTGACAAAAAATAAATGATCGGGATTGAACTATGAGCAACAAGCTATGGGTATTATTATCGCTTTGCTTGTTCGGTATTGGTGCGTGCCAGTCCGACGTCGCTGCCCAGTTGACGCTGGTGGGGGAGGTCGAAGCGGTCTACCACGAGTCCGATGCCCATGCTTGCCCGCCGGGCGCCAGTCCCTGCTACAGCGATCCGGCTCAATCGGTCATGGCCATCCGCACGCGCATTGGATTTGACGCCGCCCACGCAGTTAGCCAGGATTTGCTTGTCTATGGACGCGGTTCAATCGTCGGGACCGCAATCAACGGCGTCCAACAAAAAGACCTAAGCGGTTTGGTCGATCTCGCTTTAGGCCTTGAAGCTGGTCCTGCTGTCATCGAGCTTGGGCAAGTTGGCGACAATCGCGGCGCTCAGATGATGCCGACCGAAATCGACCAACTCTACACCGCATGGCAGAGCCATCCGATCGAAGATTTTTTCCGCCTCGAACAGCAGCGCCTGTCGGTTGGGCTTCAGTTCGACGATTGGGGGCTGTTCGCACTGAGCGATGATGACGGCCACTGGCTGGCGTCCGCCAACATGACCTTTGCCAATATTGGCTGGTTCTATGATGACCTATACGTAGGGGGCACGATCGGTGACGATCTGTTCGCAGCGTCCGCCGATTGGAGCGACGATGACGGCAGTCTGTTCTTTAACTATATCTTCAGCAGCGCCCTCGGAAAGCCGTCCTGGTCGTCCCATCGCAGCATGCACCAAGCGAATTTGGGCTTTCGTCAGACCATCGGCGGCGCAGAAATTTTAGCAAGCTATGCCAAGCAGTATTTTGAAGGCACAAGCGGCGGCACCTTTTGGTTTGATCAAGTGCGCGCTGGGCTGGAATACCAGGTGGCGCCCGGGCTCAGCTTGATTGCGGCGGCTGATAAACAGTGGCACTCAGAGCCATCTGGCCAGTTTAATTACCAAGTTCATAACTACCATCTTGGATTTAAAGCGGGGTTCTAGGGGCCGGTCTTGCGCCGAAAATAATGCATTTGACGAGGGACAGGTTCGTCCGTCGGCGTTGACAGAGGCCAGCGCCAGAATTGCGAAACGCCAGAATTGCCAGACGCCGAAATCGCCTAACGCCAAAATCGACTAACGTTGACGCCAAGTCTTACGTCGAAAAATCGTCGATGAATGGATCGGGCTTGGCCAGTTGTTCCAGGTCCGCTTGATCGGCAATGGTTATGGTGTTTCCGTCAACTTCGGTGCCATAGGATTTGAGCGTCTTAAAGGCTCGGCTCAGGTTT
>JAUIHE010000072.1 GCA_030432195.1 Alphaproteobacteria bacterium | reverse complement strand
CGCCACCGCACCGCTGCTCATTTCTGCTATAGCCGAGCCAAACTTGCTGCCGTCGCTGACCTGCCAACCGAAGTAGCCATCCCCGCGCCAACACCCTCCATCGAGTCGTAGGTGCGCACCAAACGTTCTTGGTTCTGAAGCAAGCGATGAAAGGCAAGCAAGGCGGCGCGGCCTGAATGTTCATCTTGCAAGGCTAGTGCTTGTGCTTGCGCGCGCGCTCGGCTATCTCTGCCCGTCTGATCGACGCAGACTTGGGGCGGGCCACAGGCCGAAGCAAGCACCAGCAAAAAGGGGCAATGCCATGGGTGGTGACACGCAAAATGACCAGACATCAGCGCAGGCCAATTCTCAGCTTTATGGCGTCGATCGCTGGGGCCATGGCTATTTTGAGGTCTTGGAAAACGGCGATCTTGCGATCAAGAATCCCTTGCTTCCCAATGCGCCCGCTTTGTCATTGCCGGAAATTCTGCACGACTTGCAGCAGCGCGACGTGCATGTGCCTATGCTATTGCGCGTCACCGGGTTCTTAGAGAACGAGATCCGTTCGATCAATGAGGCGTTTTTGGAGGCCATCAAACGGGTGGGCTACCGAAACGCCTATCGCGGCGTTTTCCCGATCAAGGTCAACCAGCAAGCGCAGGTCGTTGAGCGTGTTGTCGAATATGGGCGCAGCTATCACTACGGGCTGGAAGCGGGCTCAAAGCCTGAGCTGGTTGTGGCCTTGTCTCAAAGCCTTCCCAAGCATTCGCTAATCGTCTGCAATGGCGTCAAGGATGCGGAGTTCATCCGGCTGGCAACCCTGTCGCGCAAGCTTGGCTTCAATACGGTCATCGTGATCGAGAGCCCGCGCGAAGTCGATACGGTGATTGAGGTTTGTCGTGATCTGGATGTCGAACCCTTGTTGGGCGTGCGGGTTAAGCTGACCCAGAAGATTGGCGGAAACTGGGCCGAAAGCTCGGGCGATCGTTCAACGTTTGGGCTCAATACCGATCAGCTCGTTTTGATTTTGGACAAGCTGCGTCAAGCGGGCTTGCTGCACTGCCTCAAACTCCAGCACTCGCACTTGGGCAGCCAGGTTCCCGACGTGAACGATGTCAGGCGCGCGGCGATTGAAGCCTGTCGCTACTTCACCGAACTGACCCAAGAGGGCGCGCCCCTGACCCATTTGGATTTGGGCGGCGGTCTGGGTGTCGATTATACCGGCGAAAAGAAAGCGAACGAGAATTCGATCAACTACAGCATCGGTGAGTATGCGGCCAATGTGGTTGAAATCGTCCGCTATGCCATGGACGAAGCGGGCATTGAGCATCCGGTCTTAGTGACAGAAAGTGGACGCGCGGTGACGGCCACATCGTCGATGTTGCTATTCAACGTTTTGGAAGCGACCTTGTACGATGGTCCCTCGTGTCCGGGCGCCGAGCCCGACGATCACCACCTGATGGTCGATTTGATGGCCGTGGAGGGCTACCTTGCCGCCAATCGCCTGCAAGAGTGCTGGAACGACGCCACTTTCTACCGCAACGAAATGCGGGCTCTGTTCCGTCGCGGGACGATTGGGCTGCGCCAAATGGCGCGCGCCGAGCGGGTCTATCTCTACCTTATGTCTCAAATCCGCTCGCAAGCGGCTTCCGATCCGCAAGCGGGCGATTTGATGGAGGCCCTAAAAAAAGAGGCCGATATCTATCACTGCAATTTTTCGCTGTTCCAGTCGCTACCGGATGTTTGGGCAATCGACCAATTGCACCCGATTATGCCGCTGCAACGCCTAAACGAAACACCCGATCGCCGTGCAATCCTGGCGGATATCACCTGCGATAGCGACGGCAAGGTTGACCGTTTCATCTTGGGTGACGGTGTGGCGCCCTCGTTGCCGGTACATAGCCTTGAAGACGATAAGCCCTACTACATGGGGGCCTTTTTCGTCGGCGCCTATCAGGAAACCCTTGGCGACCTGCACAATCTGTTCGGCGATACCAACGTGGCCACGATCCAACTGCGCGACGATGGCCGCTTTGTCTTGTTGCATGAGCAAGTGGGCGATACCATTGCTCAGGTTCTGTCCTACGTGGAATACGATCCCTACGATTGCTTGGCGGCCTTCCGGCAGCGCGTCGATGCTGCCATTTCCGACGGCGAGCTGAAAGCCAGCGACCGCCGCGAATTGGTTGGGGCCTACCGCGACAGCATCGAAGGCTATACATACTACGAATAACGCTAGATTTGGGAGCAATGCATATGGGTAACACCTTGGTCATCGGCGCGGGCGGCGTCTCATCGGCCGCCGTCCACAAGATGGCGATGAATTCGGACATCTTCACCAAGATTACCTTGGCATCTCGGCGCAAGATCAAGTGCGATGAGATTGCCAAGTCGGTCAAAGAGCGCACCGGCGTTGAGATTTCCACCGCTCAGGTCGATGCTATGGATGTTGGCGCGGTGGTGGCTCTGATCAAAATCACTGGCGCCAAGTTGCTGGTCAATTTGGCCTTGCCCTACCAGGATTTAAAGCTGATGGACGCCTGCCTGGAGGCGGGCATTCACTACCTGGACACAGCCAACTACGAGCCCGAAGACGAAGCCAAGTTTGAATACCATTGGCAGTGGGCCTACCAACAGCGCTTCAAGGAAGCGGGCCTTACGGCGATTTTGGGCTCGGGCTTTGATCCTGGCGTGACCAGCGTGTTCGCCACGTGGATCAAAAAGCACAAGTTGGACAGCATTCGTCAGATCGACGTTTTGGACTGCAACGGCGGGGATAATGGCCAGCCCTTTGCCACCAACTTCAACCCAGAGATCAACATCCGCGAAGTCACCGCCGATGCCCGCCATTGGGAGGGCGGTGATTGGGTGACCACGCCCGCCATGTCGCACAAGGTTGAGTTCGATTTCCCGGGCGTCGGCAAAAAGAACATGTATCTCATGTATCACGAGGAGCTGGAGAGCCTATCGACCCACTTCCCCGACATCGAGCGCGCGCGCTTTTGGATGACCTTTGGCGATGCCTACATCAACCACGTCACCGTGCTGCAAAACATCGGTATGACCTCGATTGAGCCCGTGGTTCACGAAGGCCAGGAAATCATTCCTTTGCAGTTCCTCAAGACCGTACTGCCGGATCCGGGTGATCTGGGCGCGCTGACCAAGGGCAAGACCTGCATCGGTGATATCGTCACGGGTGAAAAGGATGGGGCCGAAAAGACTTACTACATCTACAACATCTGCGATCACGAAGTTTGCTATGCCGAGGTCGGTTCGCAGGCCGTGTCATACACCACCGGCGTTCCGGCCATGATCGGGGCAGCGATGGTGCTCAAGGGCATTTGGCGAGAGCCTGGCGTGTGGAACATGGAGCAGTTGGACCCCGATGCCTTCATGGACATGCTCAATACTCAAGGCCTGCCTTGGGAGGTTCACGAGCTAGAAGGGCCCGTCAGTTTCTAGATCCAATTTTGACTTCTGGCATGGAGAGACCGCGGCGTGAGCGACACCATGATGACCACTCAGCCCGGCCTTGCGGGCAACTTTACGCGTTTTGATCTCAGCCGCGTGCCATCGCCTTGCTTTGTGGTCGATGCCAGCGCGGTTGAAGCCAACCTTGCCATTTTGGCGGACGTCGCTGAGCGGTCAGGCGCGCACGTCCTGTCGGCCCTAAAGGCTTTTTCCATGTTCGAATTGGCACCGATGGTGCGCCGCTACCTGTCGGGCGTCTGCGCTTCGGGCATCTTTGAGGCCCGGCTGGGCCGCGAAGAATACGGCGGGGAGGTCGCAACCTATTGTGCGGGCTATAAGGGCGAGGATTTGGACGAGATTATCGCGCTGTCCGACCATGTGATATTCAATTCTCCGGCGCAGTGGCAACGGTTTGCCCCCCAAGTTCGCGCGTCTGGCAAGGCGATCCAAATCGGCCTGCGGCTCAATCCCGAGCACTCAGAGGGTGAGGTTGCCAAGTACGACCCTTGCGCGCCGTGTTCGCGCCTCGGGCTTCCGGTCTCTCAATTGACCGCGAGCATGCTGCAAGGCGTGGATGGCATCCACATGCACACCTTGTGTGAGCAGGGCTTTGAGCCGCTGTTGCGCACCTGGCAGGCCGTCGAACCTAAGTTGACGCCCTACCTGGAGCAGCTCAAGTGGGTCAATTTGGGCGGCGGGCATCACATCAGCCGCGCCGACTATGACCGCGAAGGGCTGATCGCCTTCGTCAAGGATCTGCGCCAGCGCTTTGGGGTCGATGTTTACCTGGAGCCCGGCGAAGCGGTGGCCCTGAACGCGGGCATTCTGGTCGGCGAAGTGTTGGACCTGCCCAACAACGGCATTGATCTTGCCATCATGGATATTTCGGCGACCTGCCACATGCCCGATGTGATCGAAGCGCCCTATCGCCCGGATATTATGAGCGAAGATGAGCGGGGCGATCATCTCTATCGCCTGGGTGGGCCGTCGTGTTTGGCGGGCGATGTCATCGGCGACTATCGCTTTGCCGAGCCTTTAGCGATCGGTGATCGCTTGGCCTTTCTGGATCAAGCTCATTATTCCATGGTCAAGACCAACACCTTCAACGGCGTACCGCTGCCCGCAATTGCTCTGTGGGATCCGCGCGACGATAGCCTGAAGATCGTCAAGCGCTTCGGCTATGAAGATTTTAAGGAGCGCCTTTCCTAATGGCCGATTTTCTCGACAGCGAACTCAGCGCCGAAGAGCGCCTAGTCGAGCGCGCCAAGTTTCACGTCATTCCCATGCCGCTTGAACGCACGGTCTCCTATGGTGCTGGGACGGCCGCCGGGCCCGAAGCGATTATTGCGGCCTCGAATGAGCTTGAACGGTTGTGTCAGGGGATCGAGCCTTGCGCCCGCGGCATCCATACCCAAGCGCCAGTGGATTGCGAAGGGCCCTTGCCCGAGGTCATGGAGCGGCTGGCCGAACGCACCCAGGCCGTTGTTATGGGCGGCGGCATACCCGTCACGCTGGGCGGTGAACACTCGTTGAGCTATGGCGCTGTGATGGGCGTTAAGCGCGCGCTGGCCGCGAGCCACCCGGGCGAGCCGATCGGGCTGGTGCAGGTAGATGCGCATGCTGATCTGCGGGTGGCCTACCAGGGCGAAAAGCACAGCCATGCATCGGTCATGCATCTGTTGGCTGAAGAAGGCATTCGCCTAGCCCAATTTGGCGTGCGTGCGCTTTCAAGCGACGAGACCGCCAGCCGCGAAGCCAACGGCGTTTTCTGCGCGGACGCTGAGGAGCTGGTGACGACCGGGCTGCACGCGGTGGACCTGCCCGACGATTTTCCGCAGCTGGTCTATGTCAGCTTTGACGTGGATGGGCTGGACCCTTCTTGCATGCCCGCGACGGGCACGCCGGTGCCGGGCGGCCTTGGTTTCTATCAAGCGCTGCACCTGGTTGAGCACGCGCTGGGCGGTCGGCATTGTGTCGGGCTTGACGTGGTGGAGTTAGCGCCCAACGGCCAAGAGGCTTGGGACTTTACCGCCGCCCTCGTCACCTACCGCCTGATGGCCGCCGCGCTGGACGGCTAGTGCGCGGCGGCGAGCGAAGCCGCGGTCGCTGCGCTCAATGGGGGCGGGTCTAGCAGGTTAGGCCGTGGTGATCATATGCCAAAGTTGATCCTTCAGGGCCGCGCGTTTCTTGCGTAGCTCGACTTCTGCCAGCTCGCTCATTGGCTCGATACTGGTCTCTGAGCGATGCACTTGTCGGTTGATGTCGTGGTAGTCTTCATACAGGCGCGCAAAGTGGGGATCGCTGGCTTTCATCTTCAAAATCGCATCCGCGTGTTCGGGAAGGTCGGCAAGAAGTTCGTGGGGCGTGTGGGTCATGGCAGGGTTCCTTGGTTGGGATCAGAGGAGTCCGTCGCGTCGCCAGCTTGGCGGTGACGGGTGACGTATCGTTGCAATCTCGGTGATGCGGTTGGGGGGGGGCGGATTAGAGCAGGATTTTCGGCTCGCTAGCCCCGAAGGTCTGGAAAACACGCTCATTCGCTGCTTGGGTTTCGCGCTAGCTAGCGCAGTCTTTGCAGAACGGTGTGTGAGGTAAAAGCTTTAGGCGTTCTTCAAGGATTTCTTCGCCGCACATTTGGCAGACCCCGAAGGTGCCGGCGTCCAGGCGGGCGAGGGCTGCTTGGACTTGAGCCCGCTCCACCTGATCGTGCGCGCCCATGGTTTCAAGCATCTCGTCGTCTTCGCGTTCAATCGCGCGATCTTCCCAGTCCGCTGAGGCCGGTGTATCCAAGTCCGCTTCGATCTCGTGCATGCGCGCGTCCAGCGTGGCGGCGCGTTGTTCTAAGAGCTTGCGATAGGTCTCTAGATTGCTGGTCTTCTGGCTGGTCATGACTTTTGATCCGATGTTGGCGAAGCCCTGAGGGTCGGACCCCTGGGGTCGGAGCTGGTCCTTGCGACCAACGCCAGTAAGCCACAGCACGCCTGTCCCCACATTGAAGCAGGTCAATCCAGGCCAACGCGAAAGGTTAGCCTGGCATCCTTTTGCAGAGCCGGATCTTGTTGGGGTCGTTCAGCGAAGGGCCCAGTGCCGCCTGCAAAAGCAACCAGAACCCCAAGGCAGCGTTCTTCGCCCAAGCCCAGGCGCGCGACGCGGTTTCCTCGCTCGGCGCCTGGGCCTTATTAGACCAGCTTAATCAGCGCGTGCTTTTTCTTGCCCGCTGACAGCTTGATTAGGCCGTCGGCGTTGGCATCGGCCGCTGTAATCGCCTGCGTCTCATCGCCGATCTTTTCATCGTTCAAGCGCGCGCCACCGCCCTTAATCAAGCGGCGTGCTTCACCGCCTGTCCCCGCCAGTTCAGCGCGCTGCAACAGCATGAAGGCAGCGATTCCCGCTTCCAGTTCGCTCGCGGCAACCACAAAGGTCGGCAGGTTGGCAGAAAGGCCGTCGCCAGCGAAGGTCTGAAGCGCGGTCTCGGCGGCCTTCTGAGCTGCGTCCATGCCGTGAATCAAGGCGGTTGCCTCCAAGGCCAAGATCTTCTTCGCTTCGTTGATCTCCGAGCCCTCAAGAGCGGCGAGTTTGGCGATCTCATCCAGCGGCAAATCTGTGTAGAGCTTCAAAAAGCGCACAACATCGCGGTCATCAGCATTGCGCCAGAACTGGTAGTAGTCGAAAGGCGACAAGCGGTCTGCATTCAGCCACATGGCGCCGTTGACCGATTTGCCCATCTTGGCCCCGTTGGCCGTGGTCAGCAGCGGTATGGTCAAGCCAAAGAGTTCGCCGCTGGCCTGACGGGTGCGGCGGCCAAGCTCGATGCCATTGACGATGTTGCCCCACTGATCCGAGCCGCCAAATTGGGCCCGAACACCAAAGCGCTTGTTCAGCTCCACGAAATCGTAAGCCTGCAAGATCATGTAGTTGAATTCCAAGAAAGTCAGCGGCTGCTCACGATCCAAGCGGGTCTTCACGCTGTCAAAGGTCAGCATGCGATTGACGGTAAAGTGAGGGCCGACCTCACGCAGCAGCTCAATGTATCCCAGCTTATCCAGCCAATCAGCATTGTTGGCCATGACCGCATCGGTCGCGCCGTCGCCGAACCCCAGCAGAGCATCAAAAACCTTGCGAATGCCCCGCATGTTTTCCTGGATACCCTCCAGGGTCAACATCTTGCGGGTCTCGTCCTTGCCCGACGGATCGCCAATTTTTGTCGTGCCGCCGCCCATCAATACTACTGGCTTGTTGCCGGTCTTTTGGAACCAACGTAGCAGCATGATCGACAGCAGGTTACCAACGTGCAGGCTATCGGCCGTGCAGTCATAGCCAACGTAGGCCGTTTGCGGGCCTTCCAACAGCGCTATATCAAAGGCTTCGATATCGGTGCATTGGAAGAAATAGCCGCGTTCAATGGCAATGCGCAGGAAGTCGGATTTGGGCGTGTAGTCGGTCATGGTCTTGTTCGTTTGCAAGGGGCATTCTGCACAGAGCAGAAAAGAGGGGAGCAAGAAACAAGCACCCCCATTGTCGAGGGCGCTTAAGCGGCGCTGGGCACCGGCCTGGTCTACCTGGTCTCTTGCTTTGGCGGCAACAGCGGCGGCGTGGCCCGCGGGCTCGCCTTTGGCACTAGTCGCGCTTAGCTCAAGCGTCGGTGTCGAGCTTGGGCAAATATCGGTCAATATAGTCAGAGACGTGTTGGCGCATGGTCTCTAAACGGTTGCCGAAATAGTGGTTGGTCCCATCGATGACGCGATAATCCATCTCTATGCCCTTTTGGGCTGACAACTTGGCGATCAGCTTTGAGACGCTTTCTTCAGGCACAACGTCGTCTTGGTCACCTTGCAAAATCAGGCCAGATGACGGGCAGGGAGCCAAGAAAGAAAAATCGTACATGTTGGATGGCGGGGCAATGACGACAAAGCGTTGGATCTCCGGGCGTCGCATCAACAGCTGCATCGCAATCCAAGCGCCGAAGTTGTAGCCCGCAACCCATACAGCGCGCGCGTTGGGATTGTGCTGTTGGGCCCAGTCCAGGGCTGAAGCCGCATCAGCAAGCTCGCCTTCACCGCGATCGTACTGGCCCTGGCTACGGCCGACGCCGCGGAAGTTAAAGCGCAGCGTCGAAAATCCGTTCTCCACGAAGGTGTGGTAGAGCGTGTAGATCACCTTGTTGTTCATGGTGCCGCCATAGAGCGGATGCGGATGCAACAACAAAGCGATGGGCGCTGTATCGTCTCGGGCGTGCTGATAGCGCCCTTCCATGCGGCCCTCAGGGCCGGGAATAATCACGTCAGGCATGAATTGATCTAGACTTTATAGAGTGAAAGCGGCCCGCCAGGGGCGCGAAGGGCATCACATTTAGCGGAAGGGGCAGCAATTTTCCAGCCTTTTCATAGACCTTAGGCGTCTAGGTGAGAGCTAAGGCTTGATTGGCAGGCGATGGTGTCTCATTTTAGGGGAACTCATGCTTGCTGCCACGGAAAGGAGCCCGCGCATGTTCGATCGGATGAAGGAAGATATTCAAGCGATTATGGCGCGCGACCCAGCGGCCAAATCGAGTTTGGAAATCCTTCTTTGCTATCCCAGCCTGCATGCGGTTTGGGCGCATCGACTGGCATCTTTCCTATGGAAGCGCCGCCTAAGGGTTGTCGGGCGCTGGGTTAGCCAGCTTGCCCGATGGCTGACGGGCATCGAAATCCATCCGGGCGCTACAATTGGCCGCCGCTTTTTTATCGACCACGGCATGGGCGTTGTCATCGGTGAGTCGGCAGTGGTCGGCGACGACGTGACCTTGTATCATGGCGTTACGCTGGGGGGTGTTGCACCGTCGGTTGACAGCGACTCGCAGCGAGGCACCAAGCGCCACCCCACTTTGCTAGACGGCGTGATTGTCGGCTCTGGCGCGCAAATTCTGGGGCCGGTGACGGTCGGGCAGTGCGCGCGCGTGGGGGCGAACGCCGTTGTGGTGAGCGACGTTGACTGCGACACAACGGTTGTTGGCATCCCGGCCAAAGTCGCGCGCAAAGAAACGCGTGAGCAGGCGCAATTCATGCCTTACGCCCAGGGAGCTCACGTTAGTGACCCTGTATTGCGGGAGCTTGCTGCGACCCGTCAAGCCATGCTGAAGCTACAACAGCGCGTCGAAATGCTGGAAGCTGAACGCAGCGGTAGCGATACACACGAGTTGCAGGGGGAACGCCTCGCTTTGGCGGACGAGCCCGCACCAGACGAAGCACCCAAAGCCGTCGGTGCCTAATTCGCAATGAAAACGACCGGCAGGCCTACAACGCGCCTTGCGCTCTGCTTGCCTGTCAGCTTGCCTTGAACCCTTGCCTGCTTTAAAGGCCGGGCCATGAGCCATTACCTTGACCACAATGCCACGACCCACATTCGCCCCGAGGTCATCGCACGCATGTCCGATGTTATGGGGCAGGTGGGCAATGCCTCTGCGCTGCACAGTTTTGGAAGGCGCGCCAAGGCCCTGGTCGAAGCCGCCCGCGAGCAAGTCGCTGCGCTGGTCGGCGCGCCGCGCCCCCAAGACGTCATATTCACCGGGAGCGGCAGTGAGGCCAACAACATGGCCGCATTCGCGGTGCCCGGATTTGCCTATCGCCCCAGTGCCGTTGAGCACGCCGCCGCCTTGCAGGCGCGTGCTGATGCCCTGCCATTGCCGGTTGATGCGCGCGGGCAGCTTTCGATCAACGATGAGGACTTGTCGCAAGCCATCGTGGCCTGCCAGCTCGCCAACAACGAAACGGGAATCTTGCAGGATCTGAGCGGATTGGCTGCCACGGTGGGCTATCTGCATGTCGATGCCGTTCAAGCTGCGGGCAAGATCCCGGTTGATATGCCCAGCCTGGCCGCGGACAGCTTGGCGCTGTCAGCTCACAAGTTCGGCGGTCCTCAGGGCGTCGGGGCTTTGGTCATCCGGCCAGGGTTGGATATGCCCGCAATGATCCACGGCGGCGGCCAAGAACGCAGGCGCCGGGCAGGGACCGAAAATGTCGCGGGCATTGTCGGCTTTGGACTGGCCGCGGAATTGGCGCTGCGCGACCTAGACAGCTATGCACGACACACCCAAGACCTTCGCGACCGATTTGAAGCGGGCTTGCCGCAGGGTATCGAAATAGTCGGACGCGATCAGGCACGCTTGCCCAACACAAGCTGCATTTTGGTGGCGGGCAAAAGTGCGTCCATCTTGTTGATGAAGGCGGATCTGGCGGGGTTGGCGATATCCAGCGGGTCGGCTTGTTCCTCGGGCAAGGTCACACAATCCCACGTGCTCGCTGCTTTGGGCATTGCGCCCGAGCGCGCTGGTACGGCCCTGCGCATTAGCTTTGGGCGCAACTCAACACATGAAGATGTGGAGGCGGCTTTGAGTTTCTTGCACAGGGCACTAGGCGGCTAATCTCGGCTCGGGAAACGCGCCATTCGGAGCTTTGCCCTGGACAGGCGGCGCAAACTGCCTACATACCAGCCCCAAATAATCCCTTTTGCGCTAAAGCGAACTATGGCTGTCAATTCCCTAGGCCTGAATAAAGCCCCTTCTGAAACCCGTGTGGTCGTAGCCATGTCGGGCGGCGTCGATTCCTCCGTCGTGGCGGCCTTGATGCACGAGCAGGGCTATGACGTTGTGGGGCTCACCATGCAGCTCTACGACCACGGCGAAGCGCTGATGAAGAAAGGGGCCTGTTGCGCAGGTCAAGACATCTATGATGCGCGCCGGGTGGCCGATCAGCTTGGCTTTCCGCACTACGTTTTGGACTACGAGAGCCGCTTCAAAGACGATGTGATCGACGATTTCGCCGACTCCTATTTGCGCGGCGAAACGCCGATCCCCTGCATTCGCTGCAATCAGACGGTCAAGTTTCGTGATATGCTGGCAACCGCCGAAGAGCTGGAAGGCGACGTGCTGGTGACCGGGCACTATGTGCAGCGCATCGAAGGCCCGCAGGGCTCTGAGCTGCATCGTGCCGTCGATCCTGGCAAGGACCAGTCCTATTTTCTGTTCGCCACGACTCAAAATCAACTCGATCGCTTGCGTTTTCCTTTGGGCGGGCAGAGCAAAGAAGAGACCCGCCGTCAGGCAGAGCGCATTGGTTTGGCGGTCGCCGATAAGCCCGACAGCCAGGATATTTGTTTTGTTCCAGACGGGGACTATGCTGGCCTGGTTGGACGCTTGCGCCCTGGCGCTTTGGTGCCGGGTGATATCGTTGATTTGGAAGGCCAGGTTGTTGGCCCGCACAACGGCATCGTGAACTATACCATCGGCCAGCGGCGCGGTTTGAACATCGGCGGCAGCGCTGAGCCGCTGTATGTCGTGCGCCTGGAGCCCAAGTTGAACCGTGTCGTCGTCGGGCCCAAGTCGGCCTTAGCGCGCAGTTTGGTCTATGTAAAAGAGCTCAATTGGTTGGGCGCGCCGCTGTCGGCTGACGAGCCGGGCCAAGAGGTGCGGGTCAAGCTGCGTTCAGCCCAAGCGCCGCAAAATGCCTTTATTCGTGCGCTGTCCGAACAACACCGCGATCGCGCGGTCATCGAGTTGTTGGAGCCCGCTTTCGGCATTGCGCCGGGCCAAGCGGCTGTCGTCTATGACGGCGAACGGGTTCTGGGCGGTGGATGGATTGAAGGCGCAGAGCAAATGGCCTAGCGCCTGCATTCTGGCAGGTATTGCAGCCACAAAAAGCGGGCCCCAATCGGCGGTTTCCATCCACAAACTGGAGCGTGATACGGCAGGGTTCGGCTTGGGCCTTGCCCTTTTGCTTTAAATGCTTATTTTGTGGCTTCCTTTTCCCCTCGACGTGAAAAACCTCTGGAAAGACTAAGCCCGCATGGCAAAAGAAGATCTGATTGAATTTCAAGGGCAAGTAACCGAATTGCTGCCCAACGCGACTTTTCGCGTAAAACTTGACAATGACCACGAAATCTTGGCGCACACTTCAGGCAAGATGCGCAAGAACCGCATCCGTGTGCTGGTGGGCGATGAAGTGCTCGTCGAACTCACGCCCTATGACCTGACCAAGGGTCGTATTACCTTCCGCTTTAAATAAGCGGTGGCCGGGGCGTTGATGCTGACATCTCGACCCCCGAATGGCTCGCTGGTCCTGACGATTTCGATGGTTTGATATCATACAGAGAGCCATTGCTCTGGCGCACTGGACAAGGAAACACCGGAGGCCAAGTGAGCGCTTTTCCCCTTTTACTCGCTTCCGCATCGCCGCGCCGTCTGGACCTGTTGGCTCAGATTGGCGTCGAGCCTTTGCAGGTTCTGCCCGCGGATATTGACGAGGCGGCGTTGCCTGGCGAGCTGCCCAAAGACTATGCCTTGCGCATGGCGGTTGAGAAGGCCCGGGCCGTGGCTGCGCGCGCGGATTGTCCGCAAGATTGTTGGATTTTGGCCGCCGATACTGTTGTCGCGGTTGGACGGCGTATTTTGCCCAAGGCCGAAACGCCCGAGCAGGCGCGAAGCTGTTTGGACCTCTTGTCTGGGCGTGCGCATCGGATTTATGGCGGCATTGCCTTGCAAAATGGCGAGCGCTGTATCACGCGCGTCGTTGAAACGCGCGTGCAATTCAAACGCCTAGACCAAGCAGAGCGGCAAGCCTATTTGGCTTGTGGTGAGTGGCACGGCAAGGCCGGTGGCTATGCCATACAAGGGCGAGCAGCTGTCTTCGTGCGCGCTATCCAGGGCTCCTATACCAACGTCGTCGGGCTAAGCCTGCCGGACGTCTACGCGATGATGACGGGCCAAGGACTGCGCGTTGCAGACCTTTGGGCTGCTCAAGCGTGAAAAGCCAGTACCAATCCGGCGACGCGCTGCGTCTCGATATTTTGCGCCAACCTGGTCGGCGCTGGTTTGCGCTTTACCAAGGCGATCGGCTTTTGAGCCTGCGCTTGCAAAATGATGGTCAGCGCAATTGGACCGACTGCCAAATCTCGGGCGTCGTCGAAGCCCTGGAGCCCAAGCTCAGGTCGGTTTTTGTTCGCTTGGATGACGGCGCGGACACGCTCGGCCTTATGAAGCAACCCAAGAAGCAGCGCCTGCGTGAGGGCCAGCGCCTCATGCTGCGTTGCCTCGGCGAGCCACGCGACGGCAAAGGGCCGAAGCTGACACAGGCGCCTTCCGATACGCCGCTTGATCTGTCCGATTTGGGAGATTGGTTCATCCACCGCTTCGCCCCGTCGCAACTGCGCTGCTCAACGCTGTCCGATCAACTTGCCTACGCCCGGCGCTGGCCGGATCAGGCGACAAGCCTAGCGGACGATTTCGACGCGCTCGAAGAGGCCATTGAGCTGGCCCGCCAGGATCGTGTTGAGCTGGGGCAGGCGGCTTGGCTGCTGTTTGAGCCCGGCGAGACCCTAACCGCGGTTGATCTCAATACCGGCGGGTTGAGTTTTGAGCAGGCCAATGCGCGCCTAATTCCCGCTTTGGCTCAACAAATGCGCACCCGAAACCTAGGCGGGCTGATCGTTGTTGATGCCATGGAGCTTGAGACCAAGCCTGAGCGCGTGGCCTTCGATCAAGCCCTCAAGGCTGCTTTGAAAGCCGATCCCTTGATCCTCTCAATTGCACCGATTTCGCCGAGCGGTCTGGTGGTGATCGAGCGGCGCCGGGAAGGCCTGAGCCTGGATGAGGCTTTGGGCCAGCAGCGCTATCGCCGCTTGAGCGATGAAGCGCGTTTCCTTGACCAGCTGGCATCGGCGGAGCGGCAATTGGGCCCAACGAATACCAAGCTGGCGCTGCCGGGCGACTTGCGTAGCATCGCTAGCGGGCATCCAGCGCTAGACGAGCTGTCGCGCCGCCTCGGTTTTCCGATCGAGCTAGCATTTACAGGCGCGGAGCCGTCCTAGCCACGTCTGCCCGTTTGGTTGACCATCCTAGAGCTGGGGTTTTCGGGCCTGAAGCGCATCCAACACCCCTTGCAAAATGAAGGACGCCGCCGCGCTGTCCACTTGTTCAGCACGCTTGGAACGAGAAACGTCTAGGGTTTCGATCAAATCACGCTCAACGGCCACCGTTGAAAGCCGCTCGTCCCAGAAAGCGACGGGCAAGGCGATGCCCGCTTGATGGTTGAGATTGCGGGCAAAAGCGCGCGTTGCTTGCGCGCGCGGTCCTTCGCTGCCGTCCATATTCAAGGGCAGCCCCAACACCAAGCCGCCGACGCGGCGCTCCTCAATGATGGCACGCAGGGCGTCAGCGTCTTGGCGAAATTTCCGACGCTTGATAAGGGGCAGTGGCGTAGCCAAGCTCTGCGCCGAATTCGACAGAGCAAGCCCGATGGTCTTGGTGCCAAGGTCCAGGCCGAGCAGGGGCGAATTGCCTGGCAGAGAGTCTAGGTCGGAGAACTTCAAAGGTCTAATCCAATTTTTAGGCGGCTGAAATGATCTTTTACCCCCCCCTCGTGGCAAGGCTGCTCGTTGGCGGTGGTTATTCATCGCAGCAATAATGACTA
>JAUIHE010000071.1 GCA_030432195.1 Alphaproteobacteria bacterium | reverse complement strand
CACGATCCAACCGCCGCCACTGCTCGCCATAAATGGCGTGGCGTGCAGTGGCTTCCAATCCCTCGGAAGCCTGCCAAATCCATAAGACAAGCAAGCCGCGAATGAGTGGCACTACGAATGAGCATGGACTTGCGTTAGAAATCAGTCAGCTAGAGCGGAAGGGCTGTTGCAACGACAGGGCCCGACGCTCTAGCAAAAAGCCGGGCCAGCCAGCGGGGAGCGCAGCGCGTGAAGGGACTATTCGACGATCTGGGACCGCGTCCGCTGGCCGATCGCTTGCGTCCGCAAACCCTGGATGAGGTGGTGGGCCAGGATCATCTGCTGGGACCAGAGGCGCCTTTTCGCCGAGCCATCGACCAAGGCCGCTTGTCCTCGCTAATCTTTTGGGGGCCGCCCGGCTGTGGCAAGACCACGTTAGCGCGCTTGCTGGCCGATAAAACCGATTTGGCGTTCGAACAGGTCTCTGCGATCTTTACCGGTGTGGCCGACCTGCGCCAGGTGTTTGAGCGTGCCCGCAATCGCCGCGCCGGTGGCCAGGGCACCTTGTTATTTGTGGACGAGGTGCATCGCTTCAACCGCTCTCAACAAGATAGCTTCTTGCCGGTGGTGGAAGACGGTACGCTGATCTTCGTCGGCGCCACCACCGAAAATCCCTCCTTTGAGCTCAACCCCGCTCTGCTATCACGCGCGCAAGTTCAGGTGCTCAATCGCTTGGACGAGGCCGCGCTTGAACGCCTGTTGCAGCGCGCTGAACAGCATTTGGGTCGCGCCCTGCCTTTGGACGATGAAGCGCGCGCGCAGCTGTTTGCGCTGGCGGATGGCGACGGGCGCTACCTCCTGACCCTAGCCGAGCAAATCGACGCCATGAGCCAAGGGCTGGCTGGCGACGAGCGGCTGGATTTGGCGGGGCTCCAGCGCCTAGTACAGCGCCGGGCGCCGGTCTATGACAAGGGGCAAGACAGCCACTACAATCTGATTTCGGCGCTCCACAAGTCCCTGCGGGGCTCTGATGTGGATGCCGCGCTTTATTGGTTTGCCCGCATGCTGGATGGCGGCGAAGACCCCAACTACATCGCGCGTCGTTTGCTGCGATTTGCCACCGAGGATGTTGGCTTGGCCGACCCCCAGGCGGCGGTACAGGCGTTGGCGGGTTGGCAATCCTATGAGCGACTGGGCTCGCCTGAAGGCGAGTTGGCCTTGGTGCAGGTGCTGATCTACCTGGCAACGGCGCCCAAGTCGAATGCCGCCTATGTAGCCTACAAGGCTGCGCGACGCTTGGCCAAAGAGCAAGGCTCGCTGGCCCCGCCCAAGCACATTTTGAATGCGCCGACCAAGCTGATGAAAGATCAAGGCTATGGGCAGGGCTATGCCTACGATCACGACGCTGAGGACGGCTTTTCGGGCCAGTCCTATTTCCCTGAAGAGATGGGCCGCCGACAGCTCTACCAACCCAAAGCGCGCGGCTTTGAGCGCGAGGTCGCCAAGCGCCTGGACTATTGGGCCCGTCTGCGTGCAGAGCGACAGCGAAAGCCGAAAGACTAGCCGGTCGCGCTTTGCTGCGCGGGCTGCAAACTTCGGATAGCGGGTAGGCGGTAGACAGGCTAGGCTGCTCTCATGACCCAAGATCTAGCACACAGTCTTTCTTCACGCCTGTTTCAGCTCAGCCCGGACCGACAGACCGAGCTGGTTGCCAGGGCCTGCCAACTCATTGACGCCTATCTAGAGGCAGAAGCGGGGCTTGAGCCGGGCACATCGCCCAAGCAAACCCCGCACCTGACCAGCGTGACGTTGAATGCGTTGGGCGCAGCCTTGGAGGTCTCGCCCTTCAGTTTGCAACGCGCCTTTAAGCGCGCGCTCGGCATCTCGCCGCGCGAATATGCCAACGCCAAAAAGATGGAACGCTTGCGCGCGGCGCTCAAGCAGGGCCAAGATGTGGCGCAGGCGACCTACGAAGCCGGATATGGGTCGATCCGCGCGCTCTATGAGCAGGCGGGGGCGACGTTGGGCATGTCGCCGGGCACCTATAAGAAGGGCGGCGCGGGCGTCACGATTGCCTACGCAATAGCGCCGTGCCATCTGGACCTGGTGTTGCTGGCGGCCACCGATCAAGGCATTTGCTTTTTGGCCTTTGGGCCCGAGCGCGAGGGTCTGATCGACGCCCTAAGGGCCGAGTTCCCCAAAGCCGCGGAGCTGCTGGAGGATACGGCCTTGTTGCAGGACTCGTTGGAGGATGTGTTGCGCTATCTGGCGGGCGATCTGCCCGATCCCGATTTGCCGCTGGACATTCAGGCCACCGCCTTTCAGCGCCGCGTCTGGCGGGAGTTGTGGGCTATTCCGCCGGGCCAGACGCGCTCCTATAGTCAGATTGCCGAAAAACTGGGCATGGGCGCGGGGCAACGGGCCGTGGCGCGGGCGTGCGCGTCCAACAACGTCAGCTTGATTATCCCCTGTCACAGGGTTGTGCGTGGAGATGGTGGCCTAGGTGGCTATCGTTGGGGTATAAGCCGCAAGAAGTTGTTACTGGCGCTGGAAAATAAGAATTGGAACGACGAGAGCTTCGCCTTGACGGCGGACAAGTCCTAAAGCTGACGCTGCGCCATCATCCGCGTGCGCGCCGCGTCAAATTGAGCCTGGATCATCGCTCGCGTTCTGCGCGGGTGACGTTGCCGGTTGGCTTGCCGCTGGCGCTTGGATGGAAATTCGCTCAGGAGAACAGCGCGTGGTTGACACAAAAACTGGCGCGACTGGATCAGCAGGCCAAGATTGAGCCGGGCGCCAGTATTCCTTTCCAAGGTGGACAACTGGAACTCCTGCACGAACCATTCAGCCGTCGAGTTTGGCTTGAAGAAGACCGCTTGCATGTGGGCGGCGATCCGCAGTTTTTCGCAAGGCGGGTGGCTGACTTTTTTACGGGCTACACCCGTCAAGACCTAAGCCCGCGCGTATTGGCCAAAGCCAAGCAGATCGGCAAGACCGTCAAGCGGATCTCTATTCGCGATCAAAAGACCCGCTGGGGCTCTTGTTCGGCGCGCGGCAGCCTGTCTTTTTCTTGGCGCATCGGCCTGACGCCTGAATTCGTGCGCGATTACTTGGCGGCGCACGAGGTGGCCCATTTGGCCGAAATGAACCATGGTCCAAATTTTTGGGCGACTTGTGATCGCCTGTGCATGGGGGGCAAGGCCCAGCGCTTGCAGGCCGAAGCTTGGCTCAAGACGTCGGGCAGCGCCATTATGGCCTTAGCGCTGGAGGCCGAGAGCCATTGAATGAGAAACGCGCTATCGGCGGGCCTGCTGCAGACGCGCGGGCACGCGAAAGCGGCTGATCTCCTTGATCTCGATGGGCTCGGAGAATTCGCGCACCGACAGGTAGCCCTTATAGGCATAATCAACGATGGCCTGACTGCGTAGCGTTCGCGCGATATACGCGCGTTGTTGGGCGTTGCCCGCCAAGGTCAATACCACTTCTTCCATACCGTAGGGCGGTAGCTGCACGGCGTGCTTCACCTTCATGGCGCCGACACGATAGCCTTGCAGGCCCAGCAGGGCGGCGCCCTGGTCGATGGTTAGCGCGTAGCCGTTGTCATTGCGCATCAAAATGCGAAGATCCATCGTCACGCCGTTGGCGGACTTCTGAACGTTGCTGACCCCGGTAGAAATGATGACCGGGCGCTTGAAGGCCAGCGCGGAGCCGCCCCAGCCGATGACCAAAGCAGCAAGTAGGCCTAGAAGGACTAGGGACAAAGGGGAACGGCGCATACGACTAGTCCTTAGCTTGAGAATTATTGAGCGGGCGCGAACAGGGGTTCGTTGTCCCACTCGTTCTTTTCGGCATCGCTGATCGGGGTGATGGGCTGGAAAACAGGCGCGGGGCCGGGTTGGGCGTTTGCGGGCTGTTGCGGGGTGGGCTGTGCAGGAATAGAGCGCGTGCCCGGCTGAGCCGCTGGCCGGTTGCTGGCCATGGGTACCGCCAAAGGGATAAAGTAGGAGGCTGCAGCATAGCGCGAGCGATCCGCGCGGATGGGGTGGCCGCCATCGCGGGGGTGGCGTTGGCCGACCAGGCTGTCAAATCCGGCATTCAGCTCAATGCCTTGTTCGGCAGGGATATCGAAATACTGGCAGGTCCGGCCAAAGCAGGCCTGAGCCATGGTGTCGATGCTGCAATAGTTAAAGATTATCCGGCCCAAAATGCGCAAACAATCGGGGCGCGGGCCTTGGTCGGCGTTATAGCTGGCATTGAGTGCCTTGAGGGTCTCCACTGGCACGCCCGCCAGCACCAAGGGGGACTGATTGGCTGCTTGGCCAACGCTGGGCAGGGCAACCGGGGCGACCGGTGGCGCTTCGGGCATGTCGTATTGATAGCCGCGCAGGGCCAGATCCCAGTCGGTGCGGCTGATTTCTTGGGAAAAGCGGCTGGGCTGATAGCTCGGGTAGGTGTTGGGCGCGCCTTGCATGGCCTGCCAAGATAGGACGCTGCGGCTGCGTGCAATCTCCTGCCCGATGGTGTCGCCCATATCATAGACGGCGCCGGGTTGAGGCAGCTCTTGGGCGTCCGCCCAAGGTTCATAGATCTCGGTCTTGGCGGGCGCATCCATCCCGGCAGCCAAGGCTTCTTCTGCCAGGCTTTGCCATTGCGCCAGCTCGGCCTCGTTTGGGTTGCTGCACGCGCTCAGCATCAGGACGATCGCGGCCAGGCCGCTCAAATTAGGGCCATTCAACGTCACGATTGAACCAGATTTCATACTTGGGTCCTCCTGATGAGGGCGCGCAACCGGGGTCGCGCTAGAAGGTTAGCGGAAAGCCGCCGCGGCTAAAAAATTCGGTCGAGGTCAGATCAGTGCCTTCTGGCTCGGGCTCGATGTCTTGCGGCACGCCGCGCGGGATGACGGGCTTGGACGCTACTGCGGCGTCTTGCTGATCGGCGGTTTTGGTCTGAGGGGCGGCGGTTGTCGTGGTGGCTGCCTTTGTGAGCTGCGGCTGCCCTGTCTTGGATAGGGGCCTAGGTTGAGCTTGGGGCTTGGCGGTGGCGCTGGTCTTGGGCACAGCGGCCGCGGCCACAGCCGGAGACCCGGCCTGATTTGCAGCCTTGGTTGCGACCTGGGTTGCAGGTTGAGTCGAGGCAACGGCCGTTGTCGGTGCGTCGGTCAAAAAGATCGGGGTCAGACTGTCATAGTCATGGGCGATGGTCAGGTCACCGCCTGCCGGAACCTGATAGCGATAGCAAAGCCCCGCTTGGCAGGCATCGACCGCCACCACCTCAGCGCAGCGGTTGAAAAAACTGCGCTTCAGCACGCGAAAGCAGGTGTTGCGATCCTGCGGGTCCAGATCCAGAGAATCAATCAAAGCGCGGGCTTGCCAGACCGCTGTATCGGCGCCTTGCTGGCTAGAGATCGGAATCTTGCTGGCCACCGCTGCCGCCACGGATCGACGGGTCTTGCCGGTCGCCGGTCCCTGCTTGGCTTTTTGGATCTGGGCGATGTCGCTGTTGGCTTTGGGCGCGCTCACTTTGGGCGCCGCAAGCGTTGCCTGGCTTGGCTCGGGCTCGGCCTCTTCGCTGACTTCAGCAAGGGCTTCTTCGGCGATGAAATTGAGTTGCGCTAGCTCCTCTTCGGTCAGGCTAGAACAGCCGGAGACCGCAAAGGCCAGCGCCAGCAGCAAAAGAGCAGCAATGCGCTTCATGGGATATGACTTTGTTCAAATGCACGAATGAAATGCAAATTCCGACGACGAAGCGGCTTTGTATCGGGCCCAAATGAGGCCAACCGCTTTCATTATTGCCGATCACGGTAAAGGAGCATTTGTCCAGCATTGCAGCTTGAAGGCGGCAGCAAATGGGCGGTTTCTCTGGCTAGGCGCAATCTTGCCTTATTGCTGGGCCGCCTTTTGGATCTGTCCAGACTCAAGGCGACTGGAAATCAACAAATCGGTGAATTTTAGTCTCGAATTCCACTGCGTATGGCAACCTGACTTAATCGGTGTTCAAAGTAATTTCTGAAGATGCAGTTCTCAGGAAATTCTTCTGGTGCCTTCCAACTTGCACCAAGACGACCGACAAGCCCAGCGATCCAATCCGCGGCTTGCATGGTCTGATACCGGTGGCTTTCGAGTTGAAATGGAGGCTCCACTAGCGTTCGTCGCCGCGAATCACCATACATACTGATAGACGCTTCTGTGACCAATGAGGAGCGCTGATCGTGCTCGTCGAGGGCTAGCAAAAAGTCGGCTCCGTCCGTGTATTCATCTGAGCAATGTTGATCCAGGCGTTTTATCGCCTCTCTTAGAATAGTTTTATAAAGTTTGTTCGGATCGTGAAGCTCAGATGCGGTTGTTTTTGTAATGCCAACGTAGAATACAAAACCACTAGAATTTTGAATTTTGTTCAACAGTCGAAAGGTTAACTTTCGCAATTCAGAATACTTTGATACATTCTTTGCCGTATAAAGGCTTGCCCCCTTTTTTTCCCAAATGGCCGGGTGCTTCCCAGACCGCTTGATTTCGAAATCAAGCAGGTCGCATTTTCTTTGATAGAACCAGGTGCCAAAACGCCGAACTTCGCTGATGGGCAGCACAAGCCCGGCCAGACCAAAAACAGGGCTGTCGTTGTGTTTCTTATCTTTACGACAGATGTAGGGCCCAATGTGGCCAAATTCATCCAAATAGGCGATGTAGGTCACTTGCCGTTCCAAAAACACGAAAGCCCGCGCTAAAGCACGGGCCTCGGAAAGAGGGCAAATTGCTCTGCGCCTCGTACATGTAAATAGGTCCTCTTGAAGCGATTGTCAACGCGCGTACTTGGGCTACTCCCCTTGCGCCTTGGCGCGCGCCTTGGCCTTGCGGCTGAAAACGCCGCCGTGCTTGTGATCGTTGCGCAGATCGCCATTGAGCATGATTGGCCCGCCCGGGCGCACGGGGCGCGGCGGAAAATAGCCCATGGATTGCACACGGTCATACATCAAGATGGCGCCGGCTGTAGCGACATTGACGCAAAATTTGGTCGGGATTTTCACAACGTGATCGCAGCGCGCCATAAGCTCGGGTGAAACGCTGGAACGCTCCGGCCCCATGACATAGGCAGCCTGCGGCGGGTGGCGGAAGCTGGGCAGGTCAACCGCGTCGTCGGTCAGCTCGACGGCCACCATGACCATGTGGCGCGGCAAGAGTATGTCATCAACGCCGTCAAAGTCATACCAAGGCATGGAACGCACCGTCGCCGAGGTATCGGCTTGCAGTAGTTCCCGCCTTTTGAAACTGGCGTTGACAGTAAAGACAAAAGAGGCTCCAAAAGCATGAGCCGAGCGCATGAGATTGCCCAGGTTGCGAGACTTGGAGACCTGCTCCACACCGATGGCAAAAAATCCGCGCATGCTTGGTATGTCCTTTGTTTGTCGCTGGCCGGTGGGCTGGCGATTGTTGGCCCGACATGCTTTGAGGCATGGCCTAATTTCGATCAGGAGCGCCCTGAATGCCGTCGATTGTTCCCGCCGTCAACACCCAGCGTTTGAACGTGCAAGTCAAGCGTGGCGCTATGATTGAGAGCCGACACGAAGTCTCGTTGATTGTGAGTGACCTTAAGGGGCAGTGCCCGATTGCGCTGGGAGACCCCGAAGCACGGGTCATGCCGCGATCGGCGATCAAGCCGATTCAGGCGCTGGTTATGGCGGAGAGTGGGGCGATTGACGCCTATGGCTTGGACACGCGGCACATCAGTTTTGCTTGCGCGAGTCATAACGCTGAAGACGCACACCTGGATCTGGCGCGCGATTGGCTCGAACGCCTGGGCCTGGAAGACGGTGATTTTGAATGCGGGGCGCATGCGCCCTTGCACCCCCTGGCGGGCATGCCCCGCTATGGCATTGAGGCGCCGGGACGCTTGGCCAACAATTGTTCGGGTAAACACTTGGGGTTTTTGTCAGCCTGCTTGCAAAAAGGGTGGCCGATTAAGGGCTATGTGAAGGCCAGCCACGCCATGCAGCAGGCGGCGCTGGGGGTCTGCGAGCAGGTCTTTGCCTGTGATCTGGGGGATGCCCCCATGGGGATCGATGGTTGCGGCATCCCGACGTTGGGCATGCCGCTGGGGCATTTGGCGCTGGGTATGGCGCGCTTTGGACTGCCGCAAGACTTGCCGTCTGCACGCGCCGACGCCTGTGAGACGATCGCAAAAGCAGTGTGGGATCAGCCCTTTTATATCGCCGGAACCGATCGCTGTTGCACCGCGGTCAATGCGCAAATGACAGGCCGTGTTTTGGCCAAGGTCGGGGCCGAGGGCGTTTATTGCGCGGCTCTACCAGAAATGGGTCTAGGGTTGGCGCTGAAAGCCAGCGACGGCAGCAAACGCGCCGCCGAGACCGCCTTGCTGTGGGCCTTGGATCATCTGGGCGTGTTGACCATGCAAGACCGCAGCGCGCTGGCAACCTATCACGCGCCGTTGATTTTCAATTCGCTCGGTCAAGAAGTCGGTCAACTTTTGGTCGAGCCCAAGAGCTAGTCCCCCAGACCACCCATTCAACCACAGTTGCACGCCGCGAGGAGAAGCCCATGACGAAGCCAGATTACAAAGCGCTGATCCAACCCGACGTTTGGGCCTATATCGACGCTTGCGCGGAGTTTTACCCGGCCGATGCGGTCAACTTTTCCGTTGAGCAGCAGCGCGCCTATTACACGGCGCTGTGCAAGTCCATGGCTCAGCCCAGACCAGAGGGGCTCACCAGCCAGGATAAACCTGTCGCGGGCGTGGCAACGCGCTGGTACGATCCGGTCGTGACCAGCCAACAGGCGACGCTGGTCTATTTTCACGGCGGCGGCTGGGTCGTGGGGGACTTGGATAGCCACGATGACATTTGCGCGGAGTTGGCCGATACGCTGGGGCTGCGGGTGGTGGCCGTCGATTATCGCATGGCGCCCGATTTCAAGCACCCTGTGGCGCTAGACGATTGTCATGATGTGGTCAAAGCCTTGCTGGCCGAAGGCCGCGCCCCCCTGCTGTTGATGGGTGACAGTGCTGGGGGCTATATCGCAGCAGCGGTCAGCCATCGCCTCCGTGATGAAGGCCGTCAGCAAGGCGACTTGCGGGCCATCAAGGGCGTGCGGGGGCAGGTTTTGATCTACCCGAGTTTGGGCGGCGACCGCAACAAGGGCTCCTATCTCGAACAAGCCGAGGCGCCCATGCTGACCCGTGATGATATGACCTACTACGCGCAGATCTATTTCGGCACGGACCAGGGCTTGTCTGATGAACCAGACCGTCCGCTTGCTGCAGATGATTTCCGCGACCTACCGGCGACCTTTGCGATTACCGGTCCGTTTGATCCGCTGTACGACGACGGGCCTGCCTATGTGGCCGCCCTGCAAGCAGAGGGCATCGCCGCCCGCTTTGTGTCGGCCGAAGGCCTGCCCCATTCATTCTTGCGCGCACGTAGACGCGCCCGCCAGGCCGAAGTGGCTTGGCAGGCGATTTTAGAAGCGTGTCGTAGTCTGCTTGAAGGGCGCGCGCCCTAGGTTGGAGCCCATCGCTAGCGCCCTGGTCTGGAGCCCTGGTTTGGCGCCCTGGTTTGGCGCCCTGGCTTGGCGCCCTGGCTTGGCGCGCAGAATGGGCCCGACCGACTGGGTGCTGTCTATTAGGCGCAATCTATTGGGCGCCCGCTGCTATGCGTGGCCTATTGAGCGCGGGTGCGCATGCCCAAAGCACGATACAAGGGGCAGAAGGCCAAAACCGCGGTTGCAAAAAATACCGCGCCCAACGCCACAAAGCCCCAAACCACTTCGGGGTTCGCTGTGGCTTCTGCGACCATCGCTTGAGACAGGCCGTAGCCAATGAGGCCGAAGCCCAACACGAAGCGAAGCAGGCGATCAATCGTACCGACGTTCATAGGAAATCTCCAGATAACTTGGATTTTGAAGAGCGCCGCGGATCAGCGCCGAGCTGCTGGGCATTCTAATTTTCTGCTGTCGGTCGCCAAGATCGGCAAACTCCGCCAGCAAAACTACGGAGAGCTAGAACGAGGAGTTAATTTGGGCGGCAAGCGTCGGCAAAATCCGCCCAGACCACGGGCCGCTCGCGCCTACGATGGCAACGCTGGCGAGCTAGAGCGCGTTTCGCTGACTTGCCTTCACCGGGCGCGCTCACTCTATTTGATATTGCCGCAAATGCGCCTTGCTTGTCTTTGGCACAATCAAGCGCGATTGCTAGGGCTATACTCTAGCGCCGTGTGCTGCAACCCACCAGGCGATACATGGGACAAAAGCTGACCGCCGCGGTCAGCAGCAAGATGGCCCCGACCGAAACCCCGGTCCAAACCATGGCCTGGCTGGCGAATAGACCCGGCACTAGGCTTTTTGTAAGAGCCGCCCAAATCAGGCCAGCGCCGACGACGGCGCGCAAAATCCGATCAAAAAGACCTACGTTCATGCCACTTGTTCCTTTGGTTCGTGTTTTCGGTTTGAGGTTTGTTGATGGGGCTCTAGGCCTGATGCCGACAACGACCCCGCCTTCTCTACCTAGGCCGAAGCGATACCCTGCCAAGACGGACTAGCGCTCATAGGGGAAATACGGTCTTCATGAGATTTCACTAACGCATTGATTTTCGGTGTTAATGTCTGTGGCAGACGGCTAAACTGCAGATTGGATAGATGGCCGCGCCCTTGCGAATCTATCGATTTAGCGAGCCCCTCATATAACTTCACGAAATTGCGATCTGTCGGGCTTGGCGAATCGCGCTAGCGTGTCAGCAGATCTGTCGCCCTTCAGTCCATAATGCAAAGGAAACCCCACATGGTCCGCAAGCTGCAAATCCTCGCCCTTCTCCTTGTGGTCGGCGTCATTACGGCTTTGTGGCTGTTTTGGCCCAACGCCATGAGCCAAGACGAAGCGTTGGCGAGCCTGCCGGACGATTATGTGGCCGATCCTATCAAAGGTGAAACATTGTTCTATACCGCTGGCTGCGGGTCTTGCCACATGAACAATCAGGCCAGTGGCGACAAACCAGCGGGTCTGGTCGGGGGCAAGGGGCTGGAGACCCCGTTTGGCACCTTCTATCCCGGCAATATCACGCCTGATGTCGCTACCGGTATCGGCGGTTGGAGCGAGACCGACTTCCTGAACGCTCTGCAACGCGGTTTGCGCCCGGATGGCCTGCCCTACTATCCGGCCTTCCCCTATACAGCCTATGCCAAGGCGAGTGCGCAGGACTTGCTGCACATCAAGGCCTATCTGGATGAACAAGAGCCCCTGGCCTATAAGGCGCCGCAACACGAGCTGGTCTTCCCCGCCAATATCAGGCTAGGCGTTGGCGCCTTTAAGCGCCTGTTTGTGGATTTCGCGGCCTTCCAGCCCGACCCCCAGCAATCACAAGACTGGAACCGAGGTGCCTATCTGGTTCAAGCTCTGGGCCACTGCGGTTTCTGCCATACCCCGCGCACGCCCTGGCAAACAGAAGACCAGAGCCGCGCTTTTGCTGGCGCACCGGCGCTGAAGGCAGGCGAAAAAGCCGCCAAGAATCTGTTGGGCGTCAAGCCAGGCACCATTGTGGATTCCTTATCGCCCGATGCCGTAGATCTGTTTGCCGTGGTTAGTGAGAAATCATCCATGGCACACGTGTCGCGGGCCTATGACCATGTTTCGGACGCAGACAAGCAGGCCATTGAGACCTACATCTTGAGCTTCAGCCGCTAGGCGGCCCGCCTCATTTGCCAGGGCTCGCCGCGCTCTTTAAGGCTGCAGCGAGGGCAGGGCACGTTTCCACCAGGGCCTTTTGCCGGTCTTAAGCTGTGAAAACTCGGCCTTCACCAGGGCCATGAGCTCCTGGTAGCGGGCCTGATCGTAGGGACACACGTCTTCGACCTGTTTGAACCGCGGGGCAGTGATGGCAGGACCAACGCCAATCCTATCATAGGCTAGATCGGAAAAATGGAGCCCGACCTCATCCCGCAAGACCAAGAAGTCTGTGTTGATGTAGGTGATGTGTTCCCGCCAATTGTCGCGCAACACAGGCTTGGTCGGATCGCCCAAATCGGCATCAAAGCGTTTCGCGATTTGTGCAAGTGCACGCTGTCGGCTAAGTTCAGCCTGCGATTTTGGCCACGATTTCAGGCCCAGCTTGTAGACCACGGCCATAGCCTCGCTCGACAAAGAGACATTGGCTTGCAGGCTACTCTTTGCATGCCCAGCTGGATCCAGCTTTGCCCAGTCATAGAAATCAGCGATGCTATCACCGTTGACCAACTGGCGGCGCTCGTAGGCGCGGACCTGCAAATCAAAGTTCAGATCTTGCCGACAAAACGCAATCGAGCGCGACCATTGTAGGGGTTTGGGCGCTTCCAGACCGCGCCCGCCTTTTATGCGCTGCTGTAGTTGGGATAGGAAATAACTAGAGGGTTCTCGGACATAGGCCAGCGCGCGAACCTGTTTATCTGTAACCGATGACAGCCTTTTTCTGAGCGTCTCTTGGTCCGCACGGATCACATTGCCAAGCAAGCCCTCAGCGCTCATGATTAGGGTGCTGAATTGGCCGCGCTCCAGCGCCTCACCAAGTTGCTGCCACTCCGTGGCGCCAATTTTCTTGGACTCTGCATGCCCCCCCATAGTCAAGACCAAGTTCGACTGACTTCGCTGTAGGATATCGACGAAGTAGGCGCGATGATTGTAGGCGAGCTGCATCGAGTTGGGGTAGAGAATGCCTTGTTTTTTCAGGCGAGCACGCGCGGCGCTCAGCGCGTGCTGGAGCGATGTGCTGCCCGTCTTCGGGTGACCCATGTGTAGCAAGAGTTGTAAGTCGTGCGGTTGTGTCATGACGAAGAGGCGACTGGGTTGGGAATCGGACGATTGAGCGGGGCCGTTGTGAAGCGCCAGGGACGCGCTCGGCCTTGTTGGCCAGTTTGAGGGGGCGCGGCGCTTGATTGTGCCTCCACCCTAGCCAATTCGCGACCAAAGGCACGCGCTTTTCAACAAGCTAATCAGGTAGGCCCGCCCCCGAAATGGCATGGCCGACGGGGTAACCAGGTCTGCGCCTGGACCATTCCGCGAAAAGGGCGCTGAAGCTCACCGGGGGGATTTGCGTTTGCGGCCGGTGCCCTTTGATCCAGATATGGCCCTTTCGCCGCGTGAGGACACGGTATGGCGAGTATGCCGCCGCCGCTCTTGTTCTGCGCGCGCGCTCCCATTGCCGCCGGGCTAGGGTCTTTGTGTCAATGACCTAGTACAATTTGACGGGGCCAAAACCGCCACAGCCTGCAGTTGGAGCGGCCTGACACGACAAATTGCAGACTTTGGTCTGAGTAGAACTACCTTCTGGGGTGTTCGATTTGATTTAGATCAAGACCCTATGTTCAAGAGGGGGCCCACCATATCTGATCCGGTCGGACAGGTCGTGCAGCATGCTGTGAGAAGACAGCCCGAACCTAATGATCATTGGATAAGGAAGGGAAATCGCCATGTCTGTTCTCAAAAACACCATCCGCATCGCTGTAGGATGCGCGCTGCTTCTATCTGGAGCCATAGCCACCTCAGCGAGCTATGCGCAGGACCAGGGTTCCATTGCACGGGGCGGGCGCCTCTATGACAAGTGGTACAAAGAAGCCAAGACCGAAGCGCCCGCCGCTCCCCACCAGCTCTATCCCGCCGACAAGAAATACGCCGACAACGCCGGCGCCAATTGGCGGTGTAAGGAGTGCCACGGTTGGGACGGCAAAGGTGTCGACGGCGCCTATGCCTCTGGCAAGCATTCTACGGGCATCAAGGGCATCAACGGCATGGCCGGCGGTGATCCTGCTGACGTCATTGCGGTTTTGACCAGCGCTGAACACGGGTTCAGCGGCAAGCTGTCTGACGCAGACCTGACAGACCTGGCCAATTTCGTTGTGTCTGGTCAAGTCGACATGGACGCCTATATCGACTTCGCCACCAAGACGCCAAAGGGCGATGCCGCGGTGGGCAAGCAAGTCTTCAATACCATCTGCGCCAACTGCCATGGTCCCGATGGCAAGCTGCCCAGCGACATGCCGCCTCTGGGCTCTTTGATGGGCAATCCTTGGGAGGTCATGCACAAAATCCTGAACGGTCAGCCTAATGAGCGCATGCCCGCGCTGAGAGCCATCGACCATCAGGTCACCACCGACCTCTTGGCCTACATCGCAACGCTGCCCAGCGAATAAGCGCAGCCACGCTTGCCCTGATCCGCCGCCCCCCCCCCTGAGCCTCAGTCTGGTCGGCGGGTCCGGGCGGGCATGTGCAAGAAGACAAGCCGCCGGTGCGCTTTGGTTCCGGCGGTTTCTCATGTGAACAGAAAGCCACGACAATGTTTAAATTGATTTCAAAGCTCTGGCGTTGGTATTGGCGTCCAAGCGTCATGATTGGTCAGGGTATCTTGCTGACGGTGGGATTGATTTTCGGCATCATTTTCTGGGGCGGATTTAATACCGCCATGGAGGCCACCAACACCATGGGATTTTGTATTTCCTGTCACGAGATGCGGGACAACGTTTACAAGGAATACAAACAGACGGTCCATTACCGGAACCCATCGGGGGTGCGCGCGATTTGCTCGGACTGCCATGTGCCACACGATTGGACCGCCAAGTTTGTGCGCAAGATCCAAGCGTCGAACGAGCTTTGGCACAAAGTGGTCGGCACCGTCGATACGCCAGAAAAATTCAATGAACACCGTCTAGAGATGGCGACCCGGGTTTGGGATGCGATGAAGGCCAATGACTCGCGCGAGTGCCGCAATTGCCACAGCTTTGACGCCATGGATTTTGAGCATCAGAGCACGCGCGCTCGGGAGAAAATGCAAGTCGTGGCGACCGGCGAATACCTGGGCGACGGATCGACCTGTATCGACTGCCACAAGGGGATCGCGCACAAAAAGCCCGTCGTTCCACGCGACGATTAGAGCAAGCCGCGAATGAGTGGCACTACGAATGAGCATGGACTTGCGTTAGAAATCAGCCAGCTAGAGCGGAAGGGCCGCTGCAAGGTCAGCGCCCAACGCTCTAGTAGCAAAGCCGCGTCGCTCCATGCCAAGCAAGACAGCGATTTGGCTTGTACTGCAATAACTTAGAAAGGAGCAGAGCGGTCACTGCGGCGCGGCGTTCGTATAAAGCTGTACCGCCAATGCGAGATGGTTCGGAGGCGAGGCCCGTCTTGGCAAAAGAACGGGCCGACCCGCAGGTGGGCGAGGCCAGGTGGGTGAGGAAAGACCC
>JAUIHE010000070.1 GCA_030432195.1 Alphaproteobacteria bacterium | reverse complement strand
GAATTCATTAGCATTGCGCGCCGTTTCTGTGAAATTTTAGCGACCCAACACGCCATATACGCGGACTTATTAGTATGAACCTGGCCAATAAAATCCTAGGGCCTTTCCACACATCTAGCCCCTCGTTGGGACTGGCAAGCCTTTTGATTGTTGCTGCCAGTTGCGGTTGGATCTCGACAGCCCAAGCTCAGAACCAACAGAGCGTTGCCGCGACACAGAGTCAAGAGACCGTTCTTTCTAAGTCCGTCGCGCCTCAACCATCAGCGCCCGTCGCCAGCGGCCCCCAGCCATCGCCCTTCCAAATCAGCGTGGACGGCGCTGTGCAATCCGGCAGTCAGGCCGGGAACGGCACTGCACAAGGCACCGACATCAAGATCCAGTTTGACGGGCTTAACATCGAGAAGTCGGCAAACATTGTCTTGTTGAACCCCGACAGCGCCGAACCCGTTGTGGATGCCAACGGCAACGTGACCAACACCCATTCCTTCGCGGCCTATTGGAACTACTCCTATTGGGTCAAGCGCGCTGAGGTGCGGATTTTCGACGTCAAATCGTCTGTCAAAGGCCGCCCGGTGCAGGTGCTTCCCGTAGCAGAGGGCAAGGTGACACCGTTGCGCTTTGTGGACAGCTCTCTACGCGGCCGCCAACTGCAATACGTCCTGCGCGTCTATGATGAGAACGGCACCTGGGATGAAACGACGCCCAAGCTGCTATTGATTGACGATCGCGGCGGCCTGGCGGATGGCGACAGCTTTGATGACCTGGGCGAGGCTTGGGATCAAAACACCCTAGCCGTCAGCAGCATCAATGTTTCTGGCGGCGCTGTAACCGTGTTCGGACGCGGCGCTCCACAGGGGCATTTGGCCTATGTGCTGGGCGAGCGGGTTCCGGTCGATTCCAACGGTGATTTCGTCGCTCGCGAAATTCTGCCCGCTGGCTCGCATCAAGTCTCCGTGGCCGTGGTGGATCTTTACCGCCGGGGCCTCAATTTCAGCCGCGAGCTGACCATTCCTGAAGATGAAGTTTTCTATGTCGCCTTGGGCGACTTGACTGTTGGTTCGACCAAGACAAGCGGCCCTGCGGCTTTTGTCGGCGATACCACGGGTTACGGTGACATCCAGGTTGATGGCCGCGTGGCTTTCTTCGTGCGTGGCAAAATTCGTGGCGACGTGTTGCTGACCGCTATGGCGGATACCGGTCACGGTACCCTGGAAGAGATCATCCAGAACATCGACAAGAAAGACCCCGCCAACCTGCTGGACCGCATCGACCCCGACAAGTATTACCCTGTCTATGGCGACGATTCGACGATCGAAAACCTGGCGCCGACGCAGGGAAAATTCTATGTTCGGATCGAAAAAGATGAATCCTACGCCATGTGGGGCAACTACCAAACCAACATCACTGGCAACCAGTTCATTACCATCAACCGCGGCCTGTATGGCGCCAGCGCACAGTATCTGTCGAACGCCAAAAACAACAACGGTGACAGCCACGTTCAGGTGCAGGCTTTTGCGGCCCAACCTGGTACCCTGCCCCAGCGCGATGAGTTCCGTGGCACCGGCGGTTCACTCTACTTCTTGTCGAACCAAGACATCACGGTGGGCTCAGAAAAAGTTCGTATCGAGGCCCGCGACGCCAACACAGGCGTCGTGCTCAACTCGCGTGAGCTGGTGCCCGAAGAAGACTATGACGTTGATTACATCCAGGGCCGGATCATCTTGTCCTACCCCCTTCAGTCAACCTTTGATGACAACTTCATCACGACTTTGACCCCCAACGGCGGCGGCAATCCGGCCTACTTGGTGGTCAACTACGAGTTTACGCCCACCACGACCGAGATCGGCAATAACTACCTGGCGGGCGGCCGCTTGGCCGGTTGGATCGGCGACAACGTCGGCGTGGGCGTCACCGGACAGTACGACAACACCACCGGCGAAGAAAAGACCGTGATCGGTGCCGACGTAAAGCTGCAAATCAGTGCGGGCACCTACATCAAGGGCGAGGTCGCGCAGAGCGCAGGCACCGCCGTCACGACCACCGCGTCCAGCGATGGCGGCTTTACCTCGTGTAATTCAACCAATTCAAACACCCAGGCGGCACCACCTGTGCTGACACCGCTATCGTCGTCGCTAACCCCCAGGCCCGCGCCTATGGCGTCGAGGCAGCGGTCGATCTGGCTGATCTGGGCGTGACCAACGTGCAGGGCCGTTTGGGCGCTTACTTCCAACAGCGCGACCAGGGCTTTGCTGGCGAAGGCAACTACACCGCCAACAATGAGCGTCGCTATGGCGTCAGCGCCGATATCCCCATCGGGGACGCGGGCGGCGCTGTGACCGCCAAGGCAACCCGCGTCGATAACCTAGACACTAGCGAGAGTACCACCACCGCTCAGGTCGATGTGCGCCAAACCTTTGGTGCGCTAGAGGCAGGCCTTGGTATTGGATATCTCAACACCACCGCGCAGGGCGCCAAGACCGATGTCGGCGCCGAGCTGGCCTACAACATCTCTGAGGGCACCAAGGCGCGCGTCTTCGGGCAAACCACCATCGCAGCCGATGATCCCGGCTTGAAGGACACCATTTTGGGCGTCGGCGGCAGCGCCAAGATCAACGAGAAGCTGACCGCAGACGGTGAAGTCTCCTATGCCTTGGACGCTCAGCAGGTGGCCGCCCGCTTGGGTATCGACTATGCCCACAGCGACCGCACCAACTTCTATGGCGCCTACGAGACCGGATTTAGAACCAACACCGGAACCGGTAGCTCAAGTGGGGCCAAGGTGTTTGACCCAACCGTGGGCAAGGTCACCGTCGGCGGCAAGACCCGCTTTACCGACAGCCTGTCGGTCTTTGGCGAAGAGCACCTGGTCCACGAGGGCTTTGGTATCACCGGCCTGACCCACTCCTACGGCGTCAACTACACCCCGAACGACAACTGGAGCCTGAGCACCGCAGTCGAAGTTGGCAATGTCAAGGACGTGGTGACCGGCGATGATCTGCGCCGCATCGCCGCTAGCGGCTCGGTTGGGTTTTCAATCGACGACAGCAAGATTGGCGCGGCGCTGGAATACCGCTCTGATACCAATGCCATGGGCCAAGACGCCCGCACCTGGCTTGCCAAAGCCAACGCCACATACAAGGTCGATCCCAACTGGCGCCTGTCCGCCAAGATTGCGGCCTTCATTTCCGATAAGAACGGCCAGCTTCAGAACGGCAACTTTATCGACGGCGATATTGGCGCTGCCTACCGCCCGATCGACAACGACCGTCTGAACGCCCTGTTCAAATACCGGTTCTATGCCGACCTGCCGTCTGACACCGTGGCCAATGCGGCCAACGGCGCCTATAAGCAGCGCTCGCACATCTTGTCGGCGGACGTGGCCTTCGATGTCGCGCCGCAGATCACCTTGGGCGCCAAGTACGGCCTGAAGCTGGGTCAGCGCACCGTGGATGCCGCCAGCAACGACTTCTATTCGTCTACCGCCCACCTGGGTGTGCTGCGCGCCGACTTCCACGTGGTCAAAAATTGGGACGCGCTGCTTGAAGGCCGCATTCTGCACCACCAGGAGAGCCAGCAGACCAAGTACGGCGCCCTGGTCGGCGTCTATCGCCATATCGGTGATAACTTCAAGATCGGTGGTGGCTATAACTTCTCAACCTTCAGCGATGATCTGACCAACACCGACGCCAACGCTTCGGGCTGGTTCATCAACGCCATCGCCAAGTTCTAAGGCGGCGGCCTGTAGAGCGGTCAAAGCGAATTGGCTAAGCAAGCCAATATAGTGACCCAACAGAATGACCCAACAGAATGACAAGGGGCTCCAATAAGGGGCCCTTTTTCTTGCAAGTCCCCATTTGGACATGGCGGGCAAGGCCCCGCAAACCAGCGCTCGGCGCATCAGGAGCTGGACACCCGCAGGAGCGCGCCAAGGTGCCAGGCTGTGAAAGGGCGGCCAGGTAGGCCCATATCCTGGCCTCCGTCATAATCAAGCAAGCATACCCACAGATTGCGCCGCGCATTTACTCGTTTTAAGAGCTACACTTTAGTTGTGTTTATAACGTTGATCTCAGTGCTAATGAGAAATACCACCAGCGACACCAATCGTCTGTCTTAGGCCTCTTGCATGACCCTCAATCAGCTCGCCTTCCAGTTCCTGGCGCTCAACCAGACCCACACGTCACTGGTTGTCGCCGGCGCCATGGCTATCGGCGGACTTCTGGGCGCGACTGTCGGCAGACCCAAAGGCCTCATGGCGCGCGGGTCTTTTTTCGCGCTGAGCCTCTTGTTGCACTTTAGTTTCAAGCTGTTGACCTATGCCATGCGCTTTGTCCTGCCAGAATTCGGGATCACGCTTGGCCTGCTTGATGTGCTCGTCTTCTCATTGCTGTTGCTGCTGCTGTTTGGCTACTTCTACGGTCAGATTGCCGTCGCCCGCGCGCGCGACCTCTACGGCCGTAGCACCGCCGCAGCCATTGCCTTTATCCCAGGCATTGGCTGGCTTTGGTTTATTCTTGGCGCTTCACGCGATGAAGCCGTTGCGGACTACATCAAGCTGCCCGGCATCTTGAAGGGCGGCCTCGCCTTTCTAGTCGGCGTGGCCTGCATGGTTGGCGTTTATTTCGTTCGGCAGGAGGAAAAGCGCCAAACGCTGCCGTTCGACGACATCGTTGCTCAATTCGAAGCCGAACTTGAGACCAAGGACCTCAAAGACTTGGATTTTGAGCCAGATTATGGCCTCTACATCAGAGCGAGCAGCTTGGAGATGACCCTAGAGTCAATCGCAGCAGCTGAGCGGGAAGGCATAGGCAAAGACGACAGCGCTGTGTTGGCGGCCAACGCCGAGGGCAAAGTTCTGACCCTGGTCCTGAGCCTTGCTGGCGCGGAGAACGAACAGGGCATCGACTACGATTATTTAAACACTGGCTTCATTCGTGACTATTGTGAAGACCCGCTCTATATGCCCATATTTGAAGCTGGCGGCACCATGACCTTTGATTTTCGCGGGGAACAAGACCTGCCGCTTGCCAAAGTAAGCATCCATGAGGATGCTTGCGCGTCCTTGGCCACCCAATAGCGCCGACGCTCAGAAGGCAGGCCGTTAAACCTGGCCGGATATTTAGGACCGGATACGCCCCAACAGATACACCCAGGCGCATGCAGCCAAACGGATGATAACGCCCCGCCGAGCCCGCCTAGGGCTTGGAACGCACCCAGCGGCCGTCAGGGCTCAGGTGGATGCCGCATTCTTGCTTGTCCGGGCTATGCGCCCAACGACCGGCGCGCGGATCTTCGCCCTCAGCCACCGCCCGCGTACAGGGCTCACAGCCGATGCTCAAAAAGCCGAACTGTTCCAAGGGATGATCCGGCAAAGCATAGCGGGCGCGATAGTCATCCACCGCTTGCTTGCTCCACAGCGCCAGTGGGTTCAGCTTGATCTTCTGGCCGTCGCGCTCGAACACCGGGATCGCCGAACGTGAGGAGGCCTGGAAGCGTTTGCGCCCAGAAATCCAAGCGTCATAGCCGCTGAGGGCATCGGCCAGCGGAAAGGTCTTGCGCAGATTGCAGCACATGTCGGGATCGCGCTTGGCCAGGCTGCCGTCGGGGTCTTCACCCATCACTAAGGACTCATCTGGACGCACCCGCACCAGGTTCAATCCAAGCAACTCGGTCAGCTGGGCAACATAGTCCAAAGTCGCCGGGAAGTGTCGCCCGGTGTCCAAAAAGATCACCGGCACCTCTGGCCGAACCTGGCTGACCATGTGCAGCAGAACCGCAGACTCAGTGCCGAAGGAGGAGACCAACGCTATGTTGGCCAACAAGGGATCGCGTAGCGCGCCCGCGAGATCAAACTGCCCCAGATCGGGCAAATACGCTGCCTGCAACCGATCAAGCTCAGGGTCAAAACCGCCTTCCGGCCAGGTTGACGCAAAAGAAGAGCCCTGATCTGCAGCCGCTTGCGCCGCCGACCGGACGACCGCTTGTTTTGCCAAGTCTGCTCTGGTTGCGCTCTGCCCTGCCGACAGCCGCGCCCTGCGCGCTTGGCTGGGCCGCTGGGCGCGCCTGATACCCGCCATGTCCTCCTCAACGCGGGCTTGGTAATGCGCGTCGTCCGAGAGAGAACCCCCGCCGATTGGGTCGATATAGGGCGTGTCTGTCATGAGCTTGTGCTTTCTTGGTCAGGTTAGCCGGGGAAGCCATCGCGCGGCGGCAAAAGCCGAACCCACAACAAATTTCCCGCTTATTCGCTAGTTTCCAGCATCATGATGCAAAAATTTCCCGCCATTTGGCAATATAGTGAACAACATAAAAACATTGTTGGCGCTTTGCTCGCCACAACAAAACAGCAGCCAAGATTCTTGCTAGCGGCCATAACGCCAATCGGAAGGTAAGCGCTTGCATCAAACGCTCGCTGGCGCTGTCGTCAGGGGCTCGCCTCCCCTCAGCGGCACGGGGTTCGCCATTGCGGGCCTACCCAACGCAGTGCCGCCCCTTCTCGCATACCCCAAAAAGAAAGAGCGCGGCCCTCGACGGAACCACGCTCTTCATTGTCGTTCTTCGGCGGCGAAGACGCCGCGCCCTGCTTAGGAGTTCGCTTGGCTGGCCTGCGCGCCGTACAAAGGCCGCTCGCTGCTGGCTGACGGCGCTGCGCTGGCGTTTGAGGTGCTGCGTGCACCAAAGCCACTGCCAAGTTGGCTGGAGCCGGGGTTCTCAGAGCGGCGGACATTACCTTCAAGGTAAGCCCCGGTCTCGATCGCCAGATCCTTGTGAACGATATCACCGGTGACGCGCGCGGTTTTCAGCAGCACAACCGTCGTAGCCGACAGTTGGCCTTCAACGTTGCCCGCAACGCGGATGGTATCGGCCTTCACGGTGCCAGAAATGCGCGCGTTCTCACCGATTGTGAGCTGTTTGGTCTCGATATCGCCTTCGACCTCGCCATCAACCTGAATGGCGCCTTGGCAGATCATATTGCCGATGATCTTAAGATCGGCGCTGATGACTGAAACCGAGCTGCCGGTCTGTGCTTGGCTGAGAGTCTGCGGACGTTGAGCGCTGGCCTGGCCCGTGGCAAAACCTGTCGCACTGCCGTTGGCGTGAGCGTGTGTTTGTTGTTGTGTGTTCATAGTTGCGGGCTCGTCTTTTGATCCTTTAGAGAACATGTTTTGCTGCCTTTATGAAAGTCAGTGGATTGTGGCGATCTTCGCCGATTTTTATTTCGTAGTGTAAGTGCGTACCCGTTGAGCGGCCCGTATTGCCCATCAAAGCAATTCGCTGGCCTGGCTGAACGACATCCCCGACGCTCACTAGCACTTTTTGCAAGTGCGCATAGCGCGACTTGAAACCATAGCCGTGGTCGATTTCCACGAAGTTACCGAAGGTTCCTCGTGGACCGGCATATACCACTTTGCCCTGCCCGGAAACGAGAATCGGCGTTCCTTTGCTGTCAGCAAAGTCAATCCCGTAATGCATGGCCCCTTTTTTCTTGGTAACCGGATGCACACGGCGTCCAAAGCCACTGGTCAGGCGCGAATCACTGACCGGTGAACGAAATGGAAGGCGGTCAAACACCGAATCCAAAGCCTTGGCGCGCTGCTTCAGCGCGGCCATGGTCGGCGCCGCGTTGGCCAACAAGACCCGTGCTTGATCCAGGCTCTGCCCGGATTGGAAGTCCGGCACACCGTCTGGCAGCGTCATCGCCCCCCCTAGGCCAGCATACGATAGCTCGGGCGTTTCGCGCGGCAGAAAATCACGCGCACGCAAACCCGCCCGTTTGAACGCACTCTCCTTAGCCTGAATGGTATTGGCGAGGGGGTCGCGTTCGCTGGCAAAGCTGCGGGCAACCTGCGTCTGCATTTCATCCACCATCTGCTTGGCCTCGGCCAGCTGGCGCTCGGCGGCCTTTTGGCGGGTCTGCGCCTCAACCAAAGCGGCCTCTTTGCTGTCCAGTGTGCCTTCAAGCTGGCGGACCAGGCCCGTCAAGCTCGCCATTTCGGTTCTAATCGCGTCCTGATCGGCGTTGATCAGATTTTCGGTTGCTTCCAACTGCTTGCTGAGCCCCTGGGCATGGGACTGCGAAGCGGCAAGCTGTCGGGCGGTTTCGTCGAAATTGGACTGTAGGCTGGCGACCTGACGGTTGAGGCCGTCGCGCTCCGCCTCCAAGCCAAGGCGTACTTTGGTTTCTTTGGCTAGTTTGGTCTTCAGGGTCTGGATTTGCTCGCTCATGTCCCGGAATTGTTCGTCCGCCAGGCCAACGCGGCGCCCCAGGGTGCTGACGGTTGCCAGCGCGGTCGTCTGGTCTTCTGTGGCAAAGCCCAGCGATTGCGTGGTGGACTGACGCACTTGGGCGATCGAGTCCAGCAGGGCGAGAGAATCCTCGCCGCCGCTTTGCCCGCTGCTGCCGTCGGCCGAGGCCAAACTGCGCAACTGCCGCTCGACCATCGCTAGTTGGCCCTGGCTCTCTCGGACACGATCCAGCATCCAGGCGTTGGCCAAGCGCTGCTCATGGATAGCGCGGCGATAGTAGGAGCCCATAGCGGCGTTATAGAGCCCCCAAAGGGACAGCATGACCACCGCCAGCAAAATCGCGCCCAGGATGCAAACAACAATGAACTGAAAGACCGTGGAAACGTTGAAAACATGCACCTCGCCCGGCGATCGCAGAACGAGCTGTTTTTCTTCGAACCGCTTACCGAAACGTTGCACGATCCAATGCGGTTCAGGCTTGGTTAGTTGGGCTGCGTTAAAGTGCAGGTCGTAATAATGGGGCATGCCGGGTCTGAGCTAGGCGTGGAATGAGTTCAGGTCGAAATGGGACACGTGTAACACAACCGGTGGTAAAGCAAATTGCCCTCTGAGCGCTAGTGATTTCGCGGCCCCGAAAGCAATTGCCACAAACAGGCTGCCAAGTTGCCGCTTCTTTGCCTCAATTCGATCCGCATCGGGGCGGGAGCGAAAATTAACGCAAATAAAGCGCATCGCTTGACCGCGGATCCAATCCGTCTAAAAGGCCAGCCCTTGCGCCGCCAAAAAATCGCAGATAAGGCAGAACACACGACAATGTAACCACTTGTTAACAAATCGCTCACAGCCTTGGGAAGCTTCAGGCCCCTGGCTAACGAGAGCGTGACACCCTAGTGAGGCCGCATGCCCCTATAGTGCTGTCGGGCTTGATCCGCAAAGGGGCACCCGGCGGGCGCATGCCGCCCCAACCGCCCTTCGCATCTAGGATCCTTGCCCGCGTTCGAAATTCGAAAGAAACTAGCCCTATGATGCTCTCGATTGTCTCCCCCTTGTCCTCGACTGCGCAGCGAATGGCGCGCCTTGTCACGGGATTGAGCCTGCTGCTGGTTGCGCTCACGCTCACAGCCCCGCCCCTGCTCGCGCAAGATCTGTCCCGCTTTGCCAACCCCAGTGGGACCAGCAAGCAGCAACTGGATCACGCCTTTTGGGATGGGTTCTTGCAGCGGTATGTGCAGCTGGGCAGCGATGGCATCACGCGCCTGGACTACAACCAAGCACAAAGCGAGTTGGCCGCTCTGCAGGCCTATTTGGACGACCTTTCCGCGCAAACACCGTCCCAGTTTGGCCGCGATGAGGCCATGGCCTATTGGATCAACTTCTACAATGCGCTGACCGTCAAGGTTGTTCTTGAGAACTACCCCTTGCGCTCTATTCGGCAGATTGACGGGCTGTTGGGCTTTGGCGGCCCCTGGAAGCGCCCGCGCGTGAGCGTCGAAGGGCAAAGCCTCAGCCTTGACAACATGGAGCATGGAATTTTGCGGCCCGGCTTTGGCGATCCGCGGGTCCACTACGCCGTTAACTGTGCCTCATATTCTTGCCCAAACCTGATGCCGCGCGCTTTCACGGCGGCCAATCTTGACCAACAGTTGGAGGTCGGCGCCCACGACTACATCAATCACGACCGGGGCGTGAGCCTGTCCGGCGGTCGCCTGCAAGTCTCCTCGATTTACCATTGGTTCCAGGAAGATTTTGGCGGCAGCGATGCAGGTGTCATTGCCCATCTGCGCCAGTACGCCGAAGGCCCACTTGCCGATGGCCTGGCCTCGGTGCAACGCATCGCCGGGCATCACTATGACTGGGCGCTGAATGACAGCCAGTGACGGCCAAGCCACACCCCTAGCGCCGCCTAGAGCCGCTCCGCCCTGCATTCTTTCTGGGCCGATGTGGCTTTGGATCGCCGGGCACTTGCTTGGCACTGGGCTGTTGCGCTGGCAGGTCGATCTGGTCGCGGCAACCGAAACCCCGGGCTTGCAGGCAGGCGGTCTAGCGACGGGCCTTGCCCTGCTTGGTGCTTGGTTTGTGGCCGGGCTCTGGTGGTTTCAGCGCCAGCCGGACAAGCATTTGGGAACTCGCGCCCCGGAGGAGCAAGGGCTTTCGCGCAGCTGGGGGCTTGTTGCGTTGGTGCTGGTGGGCCTTGCCTTGCGCTTGCTTTGGTTTGGCTCTGCGCCCTTGTTCGAAGACGACGCCTGGCGTTATCTGTGGGATGGTGCCCTGACCGCCAACGGGCACAGCCCCTATGTGCTGCCCCCGCAAACCGTCAAGATCGCCCCGGCTTTCGCTACGGCGCGTGATCCCATTTTGGCCGGACAGCGGGCGCTCGTCGAAGCCAATCCCGAAGCACTGGCCGTTCTCTATAAGATCAACCACCCCTGGCTCGCCACGCTCTACCCCCCCGTCGCGCAAGGGCTGTTTGCGCTGGCACACTGGTTCGCGCCTTTCTCCATGGCCGGGCTGCAAATCTTGCTGCTGGTTTGGGAGCTTTTGACACTGGCCAGCTTCGCACTTTTGCTGCGCGTCTGGGGGCAGCCGTTGTATTGGCTCATCGGCTATTGGTGGAACCCGCTGCTCATTGAAGAGGTGGCCAATTCCCTACACATGGACGTGTTGTTGCTGCCGTTCCTGGCGCTGGCGCTGCTGGCGTTGCGATGGGCCCGGCCCCATTTGAGCGCGCTAGCTTTGGCCCTGGCGGCGGGCATTAAGATTTGGCCACTGGTCTTGGTGCCGGTCTTGGCCGCCTGGCGCCCGCGCCTCACCTGGCGGCAAAATTTGCGGCGCGCGCTCAGCCTTGGTTTGGTGGCCAGCCTGGCTGCCGGCCTCATCTTTTGGCCCATGATCGTGGGTGTTTTACAGGGCAACCATGCACAGTCGGGCCTGGTTGCCTATGTCCAGCGCTGGGAAATGAATGACAGTCTGTTCATGGCTGCCAAGGGCTTTTGGCATCAAGTTGCCGGCCTAGAAATCGCGCAGGCAGAGCGGCTGACCCGCGGCCTGGTCGCGCTGCTCGTGATCGGGCTAGCGCTCTGGTTTTATGCCCGGGGCCTATGGCACGATCGCGCACCTGGCGCCCCAACACAGGCAAACGAAAGCGCGAGCGATAATGACCATCAGGCCGTTGCTCAGGCCTTTTTGTGGGTGGCAGCCCTGCTGTTTTTGACCTCACCAACGCAATTTCCTTGGTACTATTTGTGGCTGTTCCCAGCGCTTTTGCTGCGCCCTGTCTGGCCCTTTTTCGCTCTAACCGCCGCCTTGCCGCTCTACTACTGGCGATTTCAGGCCCAAGCACAAGGCTGGACGCCCTGGTTCGATCAGGGTCTGGTCTGGCTGGAGTTTGGCCCGATCCTAGCTTGGTTGGCCTGGCTTGGTTGGCCGGGCTTGGTTGGCCTGGCTGGCCGGAGCGCGTTTGATCGCTGCTAGCTGCAAGCCTGACCGTCTGCCAGCCGCCAGCCGCCAGCCAGCGCCCCGAAGCTTCGCGACCCTGACCCGCCTGTGCGAACGAGGCAAGATTTGCCCTTGTCGCTGTACGGCCAAACGACCAACTTAGCCCGTAACGGGGCGCGCTCCTGTATCCAATTCACTCTAATACTATTTGGTCCGTCGGCACATGCCCCAACCTGAACAAGCCCAACCTGAACAAGCCCAATCTGATCAAACCCAATCTGAACAGACCCAGCCCGAACAGGTCCCAACAGCACCTAAAATCGCGGTCGTCATTCCCGCCCTGAACGAGGCCGAAAGCCTGCCCGGGTTGCTGGCGGCGATGCCGCCGATCGTGACGCGCGTGGTGGTCGGCGACAACGGCTCGACCGATGCAACGCCAGAGCGCGCCGCACAAGCGGGCGCGGTGGTGGTCCGGCAGCCCGAACGGGGCTACGGCGCGGCCTGTTTGGCGGCCATCGCGTGGCTTGAACAGCACGAGCCGCCCGACATTCTTGTGTTTTTGGACGCTGATTTCGCGGACGATCCCGCCAACCTGCCCGCTCTGATCGCGCCTATCTTGTCGAACGAAGTTGAGCTATCGCTCGCCAACCGCCGACCGTTGGCAGAACCCGGCGCCCTCAGCGTGCCCCAGCGTTTCGGCTCCTGGCTGGCCGGTGGCTTGATCCGGCTCATTTGGGGAGCCGCCTTCCAAGACCTGGGCCCGTTTCGCGCTATAACTTGGCCCGCCTATCAGCGGCTTGGCATGAAAGATCGCAATTTCGGATGGACGGTTGAAATGCAGATCAAGGCTGCCCAACTGAACCTGCGATGGTGCGAGATCGCCCTCCCCTACGCCTGCCGTCGAAAAGGTCGCTCCAAAGTAAGCGGCAACTTGTGGGGCTCGTTTAGAGCGGGTACAAAGATACTCTATCTCATTCTGGCCGCCTTTTTTCGCCAGATTTGGCGGTCAGGTTCATCGTCCTAGGCTACGCCAAGAGAGCAGGGCACCCCTTGGCCCCGGAGCAATCACCCTGGAAAGGGCCCCGCGCTTGAAGGTACAAAGCTGCATGGTTTCAAACGCTCGTAATTTGCACAAGCCTTTGTTGACAGGCCTGCAAGGTGTGTTGGCGACTCTGAGTGTGTTGGCGACTCTGAGTGTATTGGCGACTCTGGCTTTGACAATCTTCGCCAGCCCGAGCAGCCACGCCCAAGGCCTAGAGCCGGTCGACGTGCTGCAAACCCTGATCGCGCCGCCGCCGCCCAAACCGCTCCGCCTTCGTCTTCTTGGCATCGTGAGCGCGCCTTTGCCCGCCGCCAAGCGCGCGCCTGCCCTGGTGTTGCTGGTCCCCGATGCGCGCCCGTCGGTGGTCCAAGCCAGCAGCGCCAGCGGATTGGCGCCCGAAGGCTCAGCGCCCGCATTGCCCCAAACACCGCAGACCCAAATCCCCACCCCACCCCCGGCTCCTGCCGCGAGCAACGCCCTCAGTTTCGAACAGAGCGAGCAGCCCACAACCGCGCTGCCCGTCCCGCAGCCCAAGCCCTTTAAGCTGGCCGCTCTTGCCGGTTTGAAGCCCAAGGATACGGGCCTGTCTATATCCACACCGCTAGCGACTAGCGCGGCTAGTGCCAGTGCTAACCCGGTTCTGGCAGGCGACTTGGACGCGGTGGCCGTCGCCGCTCAAGAAGGCGATGAAGCCTATGTCGAGGTGGTCTACGTCACCAAGCAGCGCCCCTTACCCAAAGATCCGCTGCAACGCGCCGCGCGACGCTTCGTTGATCTGATCGACCCCAGCGCCAACCAGATCCGGGTCAAACAGACCCGCCGCGTGGCAAGCGCGCCCACCCTGCCGATCGCCAACAACGCGAACACCGCCATCCGGGCAAATGCCGCGGTTCCAACCCTGCCCAGCGGCTCGGAAAAGCGCCCTGTCCCCGTTAATCCCTTGCCCGCAGCGGACGATAAGTGCTTGCGCGCTTTGGCCCGCATGAACGTCAGCTTCGAGCCCCTCTCGGCCTTCCAGAACGATGACGGCTGCGGCATGAGCGACGGCGTTGCCATCAGTCGCATTGGCTCGGTGCAAATCAAACCAGCGGCCAAATTGAACTGCGGTTATGCAAAGCGGCTGGTCAACTGGGTTGAAGGCGATCTCAGCCAAACCGTTGCCCGCACGACCGGCGCCCAGCTCACCGCTATTCGCCACTATTCGGCCTATCGTTGCAGCTTTCGCTCCAAGGGCCGACTGTCAGAACACGCGCGGGGCAATGCTCTGGACCTTGCCGCCATTGAGACCTCTGGCGATCTGAGTTTCAATGTCGAAAAGGACTGGGGCGATCACCTGGATTGGGCTTTGATGGAGCCCATGGAGATGGCGCCCAAGTCACAGCGCCCCAGCCTGGACACGGTGGCAGCCAGCGATGCGATGGGCAACGCCAAGCGCCGGGTTTGGTTTGAGATCACCAAGAGCGCCTGCCAAGCCTTCAAGCTGGTCTTGACTCCCCACTCCAACAAGGCGCACGCTAACCACCTGCATATCGACATGGGCCGGTGGAAACAGTGTGAGCTTTGATCAAACTGCCGTAGAACGCGACCTTCAAGGTCTGGCGGAGTGTTGCCCGCTGGTAGCCCGCCATCTGCCGGAAATCGGCCTGCCCGAAGCGCGCCAGCGCCCGCACACCCTGTCAACGTTACTGCGCATCATCGTTGCTCAACAGCTTTCAACCAAAGCGGCCGCCACCATTTGGGGGCGCTTGGCAGCGGCTGTCGGCGAGGAGCCCGACCCTCAAATCCTGCTTGAAACCGGCGAGGACGGGTTGCGCGCTTTGGGCCTGTCTCGACAAAAAGCCACCTATACGCTGGGCCTGGCGCAGGCTGCCTGTGACGGCGGGCTCGACATGGCCGCCTGGTCGCAATTGGACGATGAAGAGGTGATCGAGCGCATCACCGCCCTGAAGGGATTTGGGCGCTGGAGCGCTGAAATCTATCTCATGTTCGCACTGGGAAGGCGCGATATATGGCCGGCCGACGACTTGGCACTGCAAATTGGCCCCCAGCGGCTGATGGCGTTAGACGAACGGCCCAAGACCCGCAAGCTTTCGGCGCCGTTGATCGAGCATTGGCGCCCTTATCGTTCCGCGGGAAGTCTGTTTTTGTGGCGCTTTTACGGGGCGGCCACCCTTTCCGGGCAAGACGATGAAGTCGCGCCCGCCAAGGACGAGCCTGCCAAGGCCACACCCGCCAACACCAAACCCGCCAGCGCCAAACCCGCCAGCGCCAAACCCAACAAAAAACCTGCGGCCAAATCCAAGAGCCAAGCTCGCGCCAAGGCCAAGGCCGGGCGCCCGACCAAAGCCTGACCAAAGCCTGACCAAAGCCTGACCAAAGCCTGACCAAAGCCTGGCGGGCGGATCTGGGAAAAGTCCCATCAGAAAAAGACCGGTCTAGGGTAGCGATCCGGCGTGACAAAACACAACATTTCCCTGCTTGCACGC
>JAUIHE010000069.1 GCA_030432195.1 Alphaproteobacteria bacterium | reverse complement strand
GTCGCCATCGTCGCAATCATGCGCAAGCTCATCGAAACCGCAAACGCCTTGGTCAAAGCAGACCGCGTCTGGCTGCCAAAAACCTCTTGATCAAGACGGATACTCTAGAGCCGTCATTGACACGGTTCTTGCGCGCGGGCTTTTCAACGGCCTCGCAGTTGAGGGCGCTTGTTTGTATGCCGCGCCTGCCCACGATGGCGCTCTGTGGTCCCAGCACCGTCGGCTGGCCCCAATACAAAACACAGCCAGCTTTCGCTATAGCGTTATCCCACAGCGGCGACTTGCGCGCGCAGGTGATCATGGGGGCGGGGCTTGCGCTGGCGGACAGACTCCGATTTCAGCTGACCGCAGGCCGCTGAGATATCCTCACCGCGGGTGGTGCGCACCGGGGCGGACAAACCGGCCCGCGCAAGCACGTCTTGGAACTTGGTGATGGTCATCGGCGCCGAGCATTCGTAGGGCGAATTCGGCCAAGGATTGAAAGGGATAAGGTTAATCTTTGCGGGAATGCCGCGCAGAATACGCACCAGCTCGCGCGCGTCGGCCAGGCTGTCGTTGACGCCCTTCAGCATGACGTATTCGAAGGTGATGCGCCGCGCGTTCGAGACCCCCGGATAGTCGCGGCAGGCGCCCAACAGCTCCTTCAAGGGGTACTTTTTGTTGATCGGCATAATCTCCGAGCGGATTTCGTCATTGACCGCGTGCAGCGAGATGGCCAGGTTGACGTTCAGCTCAGTGCCGCAACGGCGCAGCTCGGGCACCACGCCCGAGGTCGATAGGGTGATGCGGCGCTTGGAGAAAGCCAGACCGTCGGGGTCCATGACAATGCGCATGGCTTTGGCGACGTTCTCATAGTTATAGAGGGGCTCGCCCATGCCCATCAACACGATGTTGGTCAGTTGGCGCGAGCCGTCTGTCGGCGTCGGCCATTCGCCAAAGGCATCGCGGGCGAGCATGATTTGCCCGACGACTTCGCCAGCAGAAAGATTGCGCACCAGCTTTTGGGTGCCGGTCATACAGAACTTACAGGTCAAGGTGCAGCCGACCTGGCTGGAGACGCACAGGGTCCCGCGGTCTGCCTCGGGGATGTGGACGGTCTCCACCTCTTGATCGTCGTCAAACTGCAACAACCACTTGGCGGTGCCATCGACCGAGTTTTGGGCTTGCTTGACGCGGGGCCGCTCAATGACGAACTCGTCGGCAAGTTGGGCGCGGACCGCCTTGGCCAGGTTGGTCATGGCGTCAAAGTCGGTGGCTCCGCGCCCGTAAATCCACTGCCAGACCTGCTTGACGCGGAAGGCCTGCAGACCGCGCTCGGCGAACAGGTTGCCGATCTCGTCACGTGACAGGCCGATCAGGTTGATCTTTCCGTCCTTGCGGTCTTGGCTGGGGGCAAAGGCTTTGGCGTGGCTGTTATGCATGATGGTCTTGGCGGCAAATATAGGAGCGGTGTCGAGAGGCGACGGGCGAGCCGCTTCGTCTGTTATGTAGAGCAGCTTTGGTCAAAAAGCAAAAAAGCTCGCACGGCCGCCGAGGTGGGCAGCATAGCGAGCCATTTGCAGTGGGCGGGGTTCCGTTGGAGTGCCTGATCCTCAACCGGGCCTAGAGCCCGCAAGCTTCCGTGATCTTGTTGTGGGCCGCTGTAAAGCCGCGCAGTGAGAACTCATCGGTCGTGGCGGTTCCGCGCGAAGACACGGCTTTGACAATCATTGTCAGACCCTTGCGCATGGCTTCAACAGCAGGGCTGTCGTCGCGATCGCGGAACCATGCAATGGCCTGATTTTCTTCGGCCGTACCCGCAAACATCGTGAAGACCCGCCCGCTGATCTCAACCGACACCGTACTATCTTCGCGCAAGGTGTAGCCCGGAACAAAGCTGGAGGTGTTCTGCTTGTTAAAGGCGGTGCGGTGCGCAACCAGCCAGAAGACCTGGCCTCGTTTGGTATAGTCGCCTTCAGACTTGGTGGGCTGAGTGGCCATGTAACAGACGTCAGAACCGCCCTCTTGAAACTTGTAGGCCGACCAATCTTTGAAAGTGCCAAGATCGGTGATCTCTTCGGCAAAAACAGGAATGCTGAGACTCAAGGCGAACAACGCACCGGTCAGGTAGCGAATGATAGTCATGCAATGGCTCTTTTTTGTCGTTGGGCGCAAGCGGCGAAGGGCCGCCAACAGGATCGCTTGTTTAGCGGCACTCTAGAGCACCGCATCGTTGGAAGAAAGCACGGAACGCAAAAAGTCCTATGCTAGAATTGTGTCCAAACCCTGAAACAGTCGCGAATTTTTGCACGCCAAAGGGGCAAAGGGCTAAGAAAAGACCGCCCAGAGCGGCCATGAGCCCATGAGCGGTTCAATCGGGCGTCATAGCCTCTCATCTCTCAGGGCTAGACATCGCGGACAGAGCGACGAACCGTTGCCCGCTTGCTCAACACCGTTGGGCGGTGCAAAAGGGCGGCAATACGCGCTCTGGTTTCGACGCTGGTCTAGAGCTCGTCGGCCTCGTAGGGACGGCGGTAGCCATTGGCAGGCGCTGTGTCGCCCTGGTTGCCCAGCTCACCGGCGATGCGGCCACCGCGCTCCACTTCCAACTCGCCGTAGCGGATGGTGCCAGAAACGCGGCCTTGAGCACGAATGAACAAGCGGCCTTCTACATTCAGCTCGCCTTCAAACACGCCGTTGATTTCCGCCATATCAACCTCGGCAGCGCCGCGGAAGATACCGGTCTCGGTGACTTCCAGTGCGCGGCTGTCAGAAAGTTGGGCTTCAACCGTGCCTTCAACAACCAGGCGATCACAGGACTTGATCTCGCCCGACATTTTGATCTCTTGGCCAACGGTCAAGCGGCCGTTGTCCTGTTGTCCTGCAATGCTAGGACGATCACCACCAACGGGGCGCTGAGCGGCCGGAGCCGGACGGCGTGGAGGCAGCGGACGACCGCCGGGGCCAGCTGCCGGGCCGTTGGGCCGCGCGCCTGCGCCGGGTCCAGCAGGACCGCCACCGAAAGAAGCCGGACCACCTGCAGGGCCAGGGCGACCGCCGGGGCCGCCTGGCGCACCTGGGCCGCCGGGGCGAGGACCGGGACGACCGGGCTCACCGCTCGGACGGGGGCCGCCGCCCGGATTTTGATCTTGTGGCTTTCCAAACATACTTTTCTTCCCTTGTTGGGTCCGATCCCAAACCAACCCTTATTGCCCGCGCGGGGCCCACAAGGCGCTGGATTATGCAAAAAGCAAATATATGCAAATTGCTACATCTTTAAGCGCTAGACCGCCAAGACGCAACCGCGTCGCAGGTCCATGGTCCCCTTACGGGGATTGATTCGGGTCGAATAATGGCGAAGCGCGCTTATTGGCTCTTTCGGATCAAAGCAGAATGCGCGGCAATGGCTGCAGAGGTGAGGATGTCATCAACCTTTGCGTTCATTAGCGCAATATGCACGGGTTTTTCCATGCCCAGCAATTGCGGGCCCACCACTTTGCCTTTTGAGAAGTGTTGGATGAGGCGAGAGGAGATGTTTGCCGCGTGCAAGCCGGGCATAATCAGGATGTTAGCCGGGCCGGACAGGCGACTGAAGGGGAAAGATTTTTGCATCATGTCAAAGTCCAAAGCGGGCGTGACCTGCATTTCGCCTTCGTATTCGAAATCCACTTGCTCTTGATCCAACAACTCGACGGCCTCGCGCAGGGGCTGTGTATAACTGCGCATGGGGTTGCCGAATGTGGAATAGGAGACAAAGGCGACGCGGGGCTCGTGCCCCATGGAGCGCGCCCGCCATGCCATTTGCTTGGCCATAGCAACTAATTGCTTGGGCGTCGGGTTCTCGTGGATCGAGGTGTCGGCCAAGAAGACCGTCTGGGTCTTGTCCAGAACCATGGTATAGCCCATGGTGCGCTGACCGGGGGCGGGGTCCAAGACAAGCTGAATGTCCTCGTAAGAGCCCCGGAAGGTCTTGGTCAGACCGGTGATGACTAGGTCGGCCTTGCCCATAATTACCTGTAACGCGGCAAACACGTTGCGGTCGCGCTTGACCATGCGCTGACAGTCGCGCCACAAATAGCCCTTGCGCTGGAGGCGCTTGAACAGAAAGTCCGCGTAAGCGTCATTGTCGTCCAGGGTCTTCTTGGCATTGACGATTTGCAAGCTGGTGATGTCGATACCAGCCGCCGCCGCGACTTCTGCGATTTCACCCTCACGGCCGACCAAGATTGCCTGACCATAGCCTTGCTCTTGATAGGCAAGCGCGGCGCGGATCATGGTCTCTTCCTCGCCCTCGGCAAAGATCGCACGCTGGGGATTGCTGCGCACAGCGTCAAACAGGCTCTGCAAGCGTTCAGAGTTGGGGTCGATGCGCAGACGCAGACGCGCTTCGTAGGCGGCCATGTCCATGATGGGACGGCGGGCAACCCCGGTGTCCATAGCGGCCTTGGCCACAGCCATAGGGACAATGGTAATCAAGCGGGGGTCAAAGGGCGCCGGAATGATGTATTCAGGGCCAAAGGTGTGCGCTGCGCCATAGGCTTCTGCGACTGCGCCCGGCACTTCTTTGCGCGCTAACTCGGCAATGGCATAGACAGCGGCAATCTTCATTTGCGTGTTGATGGCTGAGGCGCGCACGTCCAAAGCGCCGCGGAAGATGTAGGGGAAGCCCAGCACGTTGTTGACCTGGTTCGGGTAGTCCGAGCGGCCGGTGGCGATGATGGCATCCGGGCGCACGGCTTTGACGTCCTCGGGAAGGATTTCCGGATCGGGGTTGGCCATGGCAAAAACGATCGGTTTGTCGGCCATGTTTTTAACCATGTCTTGGTTGACGATGCCCTTGGCGGACAGGCCTAAGAAGACATCGGCGCCTTTCAGTGCGTCCTTCAAATCACGCGCGTCGGTGTCAACGGCGTGCGCGGCCTTCCATTGGTTAACGTTGTCGCGTCCCTTATAGATAACGCCGTCGCGGTCAACGATGGTAACGTTGTCGTGGGGCACGCCCATGGCCTTGAGCAGCTCGACCGTCGCGATGGAAGCAGCGCCTGCACCTGAAGAGACGATCTTACAGTTTTGCAAATCTCGTCCGGTTAGGAGGCAGGCATTGATCAGACCCGCTGCGGCGATGATGGCGGTACCGTGCTGGTCGTCGTGCATGACGGGAATATCCAGCTCGTCCTTTAGGCGCGCTTCAATCAAGAAAGAAGCAGGCGCGGAAATGTCTTCAAGGTTGATACCGCCGAACGAGGGCGCAATCAGCTTGACCGCATTACAGAAGGCGTCCACCTCTTCTGTATCAACCTCGATATCAATGCCGTCAATGTCGGCGAAGCGCTTGAACAGCACCGCCTTACCTTCCATGACGGGCTTAGAGGCCAGTGCACCCAGGTTGCCCAAGCCCAGGACCGCTGTACCATTTGAGATAATGGCGACCGTGTTGGACTTGGCGGTGTAATCATAGGCGGTTTCGGGGTCGTTTTGGATCTCCAAGCAAGGCTCGGCTACTCCGGGGGAGTAAGCCAGCGCCAGGTCTCTTTGCGTGGTCAGGGGCTTGGTGGCTGTGATCTCCAGCTTTCCGGGACGGCCTTGGGCGTGAAATTCAAGGGCGGCATCGCGCAATGAGGGTTTGGATTGGTCTGTGGACATGTAGTGTCTTCCCCGTGGAGATCTTGAAAATTGCGAACAAGGCCTTGTGCTAGCACAGGCAAAACGGCATTGCATCTAGCAACAATGACCTAGTGCGGCTCATTTCAGACTTTGGGATAGACACTCCGGCATGGCTGCAAACGCCCCTACACCCATGATGCAACAATACCTGGAGATCAAAGAGGCTCATCGAGGCTGCCTGTTGTTCTATCGCATGGGGGACTTTTATGAGCTGTTCTTTGACGATGCGGTGGTGGCGGCTGAGACCCTGCAAATCACGCTGACCCACCGCGGCCAGCATGCGGGTGAGGCCATTCAAATGGCTGGTGTGCCCTACCACGCCGCAGAATCTTATTTAGAGCGCCTGATCCGTAGCGGCCACAAAGTCGCCATCTGCGAGCAGACCGAAGACCCCGCGGAGGCTAAGAAGCGCGGCTCAAAATCTGTTGTGCGGCGCGAGGTTGTGCGCATCGTCACCCCCGGCACGCTCACCGAGGACAGCTTGCTGCCCGCCAATGCGGCGGCTTATCTTGCTTGCTATATTGAAGACAAAGCGGGTCGGGCGCTGGCCTGGGTTGATATCGCAAGCGGGGGCTTTTTTTGCTGCCCATTGGATAGCGACGGCGGCCTTGAAGCGCGCCTGACGGCTCTGCAGCCGCGCGAGCTGTTGGTCGCCGACACGCCGGTTTTGCTGGCCAAGTTTTCCGGCGATCGCTTGGCATTGATGAGCCAGGGCAAAGCCAGCTTGAGCCCGCAGCCCAAAGCGCGCTTTGATGCCAAGAATGCGCACAAGAAGCTGTGCGATTATTATGCCGTAGCGACGCTTGAGGGCTTTGGCGATTTCTCCCCGGCTGAGCTGACCGCCGCGGGCAGTTTGCTGGACTATATTGAGCTGACTCAAAAGGGAAAGCTGCCCCGACTGGATGCGCTGAGCCGACAAGAAGAAAGCGCCTTGCTGCAACTGGACGCCGCCAGCCTGCGTAACCTGGAAATTGTCACGGGTCCTGACGGCCACCGTAAGGGCTCCCTGCTGGACTGCATCGACAGCTGTGTAACCTCGGCAGGCTCGCGCTTGCTGGGGCAGTGGGTGGCGCGGCCCTTGGCCGAGCTGGCGGCGATCCAACAGCGGCAATCGGCGGTGCGCTTTTTCGTCGATGCGGGGCTGCTGCGCTCAGACTTGCGCGCGGCGCTCAAGGGCTGCCCGGATCTGGCGCGCTTGGTCTCGCGGGTCTCGCTTGGTCGTGCTGGCCCCCGCGACTTACTGGCGATCGCCGCAGCCTGCGACGTGGCGCAAAACCTGTCGCTGCTATTGACGCAAGCCACGCTCGCCCTGCCGCCCCATCTTGTGGCAGCTCAAAATGAGCTTGGCGATTTCGAGGGGCTGCGCCATCAATTGAACCAAGCGCTTTGCCCCGATGCGCCTTTGTTGGCGCGCGACGGTGGTTTCATTCAGGCGGGCTTTCACGCCGGGCTGGACGAACTGAACCGCCTGCGCAGCGAGAGCCGCCGTTTGATCGCCGGTCTGCAAGCCGATTACGTGAAGGCCACGGGCATTGCGACGTTGAAGATCAAGAACAACAATGTCTTGGGCTATTTTATCGAGGTTACGGGAAGCCACGCCGACAAAATGCCGATGGGCGCGGACTCGCCCTATATCCATCGCCAGACCATGAAGAATGCCTTGCGCTTTACCACCACCGAGCTGTCGGAGCTGGAGCAGGCCATTACTTCGGCAGCCGATCGGGCGCTGGCTTTGGAATTGACGCTGTTCGAGGGCCTGCTATGCTCTGTTGAGGATGCGCTTGAAGCCCTGGCACAGGCCGCAGGTGCCATGGCGCGCCTGGATGTTTGGGCGGGTTTGGCGGAGCTGGCCGTCGCGCGCAATTGGTGCCCGCCAGAATTGGACGACGGCCAGGACATGGCCGTTGAGGGCTTGCGCCATCCTGTTGTGGAACAAGCCCTATTTGCCCAGGGGCAGGGCCAAGCTTTTATTCCTAATGAGACCCAGTTGGATGGGCAAGACCGCCTTTGGCTGCTAACCGGTCCCAATATGGCCGGCAAGTCCACCTTCCTTCGCCAGAATGCCTTGATGGTTGTGTTGGCACAAATGGGCAGCTATGTGCCAGCCAAGTCGGCGCGCCTGGGTCTGGTCGATCGTCTGTTTAGCCGGGTTGGCGCGGCAGACGATCTAGCGCGCGGCCAGTCCACCTTCATGGTGGAGATGGTGGAGACGGCGGCCATCTTGAACCGCTCGACGCCGCGATCTTTTGTGATTTTGGATGAAATTGGCCGCGGTACGGCCACCTATGACGGTCTGTCGATCGCCTGGGCTTGCCTTGAATACCTGCATGACAAGCGCGGCTGCCGGACCCTGTTTGCCACCCACTATCACGAGCTGACGGCGCTGTGTGACCGCCTGCCGCTGCTGACCAGTCACCGTATGAAGGTCAGCGAGCTGCGCGGCAAGATCGTCTTTACCCACCAAGTGGAGGCGGGCGCGGCGGATCGCTCCTATGGCATTCACGTTGCCGAATTGGCGGGGCTGCCACGCAGCGTTTTGAGCCGGTCGAAGGAAATACTCAAGCGGCTAGAAGCGGGCAAGCAAGGCAATAGCCTGCGCCAGGTCATGGACGACCTGCCTTTGTTCCAGACCCTGATTGCAGAAGCAGCCAGCGGCTACGATGACACGACCCCAGGCCTGTCGATCGGCGGGCAGGCGGATGAGGTCGTTACAACGCTCAAGCAGTTGGATCCAGATGCACTTAGCCCGCGTGAGGCGCTGGATGCGCTCTATGCGCTCAAGGCGCTGCTGACATAATGTTAGCGGTGACAATGCAGGTGGATGTGCTCGGCTAGGCACCCAGCAGCAGCAAAGCGACACCTGCTACACCTTGGATAAGGACCGTGGTATCGCGCCAGTTGCTGAGCAGTCCCGGCTTTCGATCCAAGCAGTCCTTGTGCACCGTGATGGTCGCACCGGGCTTAAGCTGGCCCAAGTGCAGCCAGGCACTGCAAGCGTTCTTCCAGCCGAAGCCAAAATTTGAAACAAAGACTCGATCCAGTTTAACGCTGCGCAACTCCTGATCCTGCGCCACGATCTGCCCGCAGTAGCCCAGATCGTGGTTCATGCCCCAACGCAGCGCACAGACCCGCAACTCGGTTTGCAGCTCGTTCGCCTGTGCTAGGCCGACACTGCTAGGCCCAACTGAGATAAATACCGACCAAAGCCCAACGATTAGGGCGATGCAAACAAGTCGTTTGGGACGTTTGGTGTTGGGCCGGGACATGGCAGCTTTCCTTGAAGAGACAGCGGACTTAAGCTTGATAATGGACCAGCTAGAACGGCAAGTGTATCGCCAGCACTTAATTTGGGCAAGCTGGCGCCTTCATAACAAACCCGTCAAATCAAACCGGTCAAGACAAAGGAGCGAGACGAGCGATGAGTATTGAGACCCAACATTTTCTGCCTGGGCCTTGCAATGGCCTGGGTGACATCGCGGGGCTTCGCGTCGGGCATGCCCATGACGCAACGGTCAGGACCGGCGTCAGCCTGGCTTTGGGCGATGCGCCCATGCTGGCGGCGGTTGATGTGCGCGGCGGGGCGCCTGGCACCCGCGAAACCGACCTGTTGGGCGCTTCGGCAACGGTCGAGCGGGTGGATGCGATAGTGCTGTCGGGCGGCTCAGCCTTTGGCTTGGAAGCAGCGTCGGCCGTACAGAGCGCCTTGGCCAAGCAAGGGCGCGGCTTTGCGGTGGGCAACGCGCGCGTTCCCTTGGTACCGCAGGCGATCTTATTCGACCTTCTAAACGGCGGCGAAGCGTTGGACCCGGCTTCAGGACTGTATGGCAGACTTGGTGCGCAGGCCGTCAAAGCACTGGCGCAAGCCACCGGCCAGGCAGATCAGCAGGGGGCAATCGGCGCGGGATTTGGCGCGACAACGGGCGCTGGCCCCGGCGGTTTGGGCACGGCGTCGCTGCGCCATCGCGACGGCTGGAGCCTTGCGGCCCTGGTTGCGGTCAATGCGGTAGGCTCGCCTTTTTGCGACGCAAGCGCGGATCAACTATGGGCCGAACCTTGGCTTCTTGCAGGCGATCTGCCGTCAAGGCCATCTCAACCCGCCGCAACCAGGATGGGGGCGTCACCGTTGCCCATGAGCCTGAAGGGGCACGATCTGGGGGCCAATACCAGTATCGGGCTGATCGCGACCGACCTGCCTTTGACGCAAAAGCAGCTCCGGCGGGTGGCGGCCATGGCTCATAATGGGCTCGCTCGGGCGCTGCGACCCTCGCATACGCCCTTGGACGGCGACACCTTATTTGCCGTGTCCACCGGCGCTCGTGGGCAGCCACTGGATGAGGCCGCGCTCTACGATCTGGCCATCATCGGCGAGCTGCTAGCCGACTGCGTCACCCGCGCCGTCGCGCGCGGCGTAGAGGCGGGGCGGGCCTTTTGGCAAGCCGCGGCTTAGAGTTCGATATCGGCGTACCAGTCCGCCAGCGGCTCGTAGTAGCTGGGTTGCATGCCCGCTTCAAAGCGCGCAGGCTTGTTGAAGGGGCGCTTGATCTGGCCCAGAAAATACTGGCGCACCAGCTCTTGCCAAAGCGCTTCCAAGACTTGCGGTTCATCGATCTTGTGGCCTTGCCGGTTGGCCAACCACTCAAACCATCGCCGCCCGGCTGCGACGTGGGTGATCTCATCCTCATAGATAATGCGCAGCGCTGCGACGGTGGCTTCGTCGCCGACTTGGCTTAGCTTGTCGATCATTAAAGGTGTGACATCCAAGCCGCGCGCCTCCAACACCATCGGCACCACCGCCAGGCGGCCCAAAGGATCACCCGCGGTCGCGATGGCGCTTTCCCACAATCCGTCGTGCGCGGGCAGGTCGCCGTAGCTGCCGCCAAAGGCCTGCAAGCGATCGGCCAGCAACAAAAAGTGCTTGGCCTCATCGTCTGCAACCTTGAGCCAATCCCAATAAAAGCGTTCGGGAAAGTCGATCTGACCAAAGCGCCCCACGATATCCAACGACAAATTGATCGCGTTAAGCTCAATGTGGGACAGAGCGTGCAACAGTGCGATGCGCCCAGAGATCGACGAGCCGACCTTGCGCTTGGGCATGTCGCGCGGCGCTTTAAGCTCTGGCCTATCCAAGCGACCCGGCCGCTCTGGCAAGTCTTGCTCACCCTTGGGCGGCAGGCCGTTTGCCCGCCACGCAGCGTACAACAAACGCGTCTGCCGAGCCTTTTTATGCGGATCAGCGATGGACAAGCAATAGGCTGTCCCCGTGCTCAGGCTGGCTATTGCGGCGGGGGGCAGGGCGCTGGCACTCATGGCTAGGCGCTCACGCTTTCCAGGCTTTGGGCGGCCTCAAGTACCGCTGCTGCGTGACCCTTGGCGCGCACATTACGCCATACCTTGGCAACCTTACCGTCGGCCGCAATCAAAAAGGTTGAGCGCACAATCCCCATGCTGGTTTTTCCGAAGTTGGTCTTTTCGGTCCAGACGCCATAGGCCTGGCACAGCTCAGCTTGCTCATCGGTCAACAGCGTGAAATTCAGGTTGTACTTGGCCTGGAATTTTTCGTGCGAGGTTAGGCTGTCTTTGGACACGCCGATGACCCGAACGCCCTGGTCTGCAAAGTCCGCACTAAGCGTCTCGAAATCTTGCGCCTCAATGGTGCAGCCTGGGGTGTCATCTTTGGGATAGAAGTAAATCACATAGGCTTGTCCGTTCAGATCGCCGCTTGCAAGGCGTGGGCCCGGCGCGCTCGGCAAATCGAAGGCTGGTGCAAGGTCGCCAACTTGCGGAGCTAGGGACTGGGGAGCTAGGGGCTGGGAAGATTGAGCGGCCATAGGGTCTCCTGTGGGCAAAAAAGGGCACCTCGACGCGAGGCGTTTGGACTTACAAGCAAACCTAGGCGCTTCCGTCCAGAGGGCAAGCGATCCTGGGTCGCAGCATCGCCCCGCCCTTGAAATTGCCCCATTGCCCGGCTAAACCGAGGCTCGATTTCAACAGGTGCTTTATTTGAGCCGAGAAGAGAGGCAAGACCACCATTTCCGCGGTTATCCGGTTCTCATTTTTGATACTGGCGCGCCTGATCGGCATCTCGATCATTTCGATCTTGATCACGACGGTATTCGCGGCCTGGTATATCTCGCGCAGCCCGATTGATCTGAGCTATTTCAAGCCCCGCATCGAGCGCGCGATTACCGCTGTCGTGCCCCAGTACAAAGTCCAGATTGCCAGCGCGGTTTTGACTTTTGACCACGAAGACCGCAGCAGTCTTATCGTCTTAGAAGATCTGTTTTTCGAGCCCAAGGACGGTGGCGCAGAGGCCACGACCTTGCCGCGAATCGAATTGACGCTGGCCAATAATGCCTTGATTCGCGGCCTGTTTCGCCCCAAGGATCTTCGTGTCGAAGGCCAAGCCTTGGAGCTAAGACGCCTAGCGGTTGGCCGCTATTCCGCCTCGCTGTTCCCTTTGTCCAACGATGCGCGCCTGCATACCGAATTTGAGCTTGAAAGCGAGACCCAGCGCGCCATTCGCCAGGCCGAAGACAGCCGCGCCCAGCAAGATGTCATCCTGCGCCATGCCCTGGGCCAATTTGCCATGCTGCGCGAGGAAACGCCCTTTTTTCAGCAGCTTAGGACGATAGCCATAAGCTTAAAGCGCCTGTCGTTGGCCGATTCTGTGGGCAACCGCGCTTTCGCCGCCAACGATCTGCAATTGGCGCTTGATGCCCGCAAGGAAGCGCTGAAGCTCGCGTTGACCGCCAGTGCATTCAGCCTGCAAATCCCCCAGATATCAACGCCAGTTGGCGGTTTTGCAACCCGCGTCGATTTGGAGCTGGGACGTGGACAGGGCAAGGCCGATGTTGTTGCGCGCTTGGCGTTGGCCAATCAGTTGGTTGACATTAAAGCCCAAGCACGCTTGCCCGAAGGCCAGGCACAACCGACGATCGACCTGGACTTCAGTGAGCTTAGGCCGTCTGGCTTAACGAGCATGCACCCCTTGGCGGGGCAATTAGCCCAAGTCAACCTACCGCTTGCAGGTAAGGCGCGCTTTACATTTACGCCGGGCCTGGAGCCCTCGCAGATCCATTTCGATCTGACCTCAGGACGCGGCGAAGCGGCGATGCTGCCCTTTTACCAAATCCCGCTGTTGGTCGAAGAAGGCAGCGCCAAGGGTGCTTTTGACATTCGCCTACAAAGGCTGAGCGTTGAAGAGGCAGACCTAACCTTTCCGCTGCTCGACGGTAGCTTGAGCAAGGCAAAGGGGCGATTCTACTTCGATTTTCAGGCCAAGAACGGCACCGCCATTGAACAGCAAGTCGATGTCACGGCTGAGCGGGCCGATATTCAAACTGGCTTGAGCTTTTGGCCGGAATGTCGGCGCGACTCCTGCTTGCGCACCTGGTTTGCCGAAGCCGAGCTGTTGGGCGAAGCCAGCGAAATCACCTTCAAACAGCACGAGTTTGTTCCCTACGATGTCGCCTTGGACCCGGACACGCGGGTGCGCGAAGGCAGCTTTCGGTTTCGTGGCGGTCAAATGCGTGCTTGGCCGCACTTGCCCTTGATCGAGGGCGGCGCGGGGCTGGTGAAAATTGGTCTTGAACAAACCAGCCTGGATCTGGACGCCGGGGCCTATGCGGGCGTTTCCAAATGGGGCGCCTCGAAGGTTCAGATTGATCACCGCTTTAACCAGCGGGCAGAAATTCGCATGCAAGGCAGCGCCGAAGGCCACCTGCGGCCACTGCTGGAGACCCTGGCACGGGGGCAAATCGGCCTGGAGGTTCTCGATAGCCTACCGCTTGCCAATCTTACCGGTCAGGTCGGCGGTGAGCTGTCGGTCGCTCTGCGGCTGCCCGAACCTGACAAGATCGTGGCTCCAAATGATGTGGCCTTCGAGGCCAAGGGCCAATCACAAGGCCTGGGCTGGCAGGACATAGTCGGCAGCTCTGATGTTAGTGGCGGCGCGCTGACGTTTGCCATGAATGCCAAAGGGATGCAGGGCCAGGGCACGGCGCAGTTTGACGGCGCGCCGGTTGAGCTGTCTTTCGTGCGATCGTTTGACCCCAAAGCAGCAACGCGTAACCAAGTGCAGGTGAAGAGCCAGGTGCCGGTACACCAAGCGCTCAGCTATGCGCCCTTTTTGACCTCGTATCTGACAGACGGGGGCCTGGGCCTGTCGGCATCCTACGAAGATGATTGGTCGGGCGATGGACAAGTTGCGGCCGCTATCGACATGCGGAGCGCAGGCTTCCAATTGCCTTTCTTGTCGCTGCGCAAACCGGCGGGTAATCCAGGCTCGGTTGAGGTGGCGGCGCGCCTGAAAGGCGGTCGGCCGGTGCAGATCGAAGGCATTGACCTGCGCACCTATCGTACGGGCCAGTCCGAGCCTTTCTTCTCGGTTCGCGGGCGCGGAAATTTGTCAGAGCAGACCGGCGACTGGCAAGCCTTGGCCTTCGAGGAGATCCGATTTGAACGCACCGTCCTAAAGGGCCTGCGCGCCGAAAACCGGCCGGAAGCTCTGCATTTCAGTCTGGAGGGCGGCCAGTTCGACGCCAAGGCGATATTCGAAGCCATGAAGCAATCCGGTCAGGGTGCGAACGGCCCACAGATTACCGGCGGCAAGCCGATTGTGTTCAATGCGCCGCGCGTGGACCATGTCTTGTTGCCGTCCAACAATGTCATGTCTGACGTGTCCTTTTATGGCGAGCGGGTCGGCACCTTGTGGCGTCGTATCGAATTCCAAGGCACCATGCCATTTAGCTCGGTAACGCAAGATAAGGTGCCACGGACCCAACTGTCCTTTGCGCCCTTGGCGAACGGACGCGGCTATGAACTCTTTATGGAGACGGTCGATGCTGGGGCCCTGCTCAAAACGCTGGGCTATTGGGAAAACATGAATGGGGGCTTCATGCGCTTTAAGGGCCAGACCCAAGGCCCGCTGCTTTCCGCCCCCTTGATTGGCAGCTTGGCCGTGGAAAACTTCTATATTGTCGACGCGCCGATTGTATCAGACATGTTCAACTTGGTGTCATTGACTGGCATTACGGATCTGCTGAATAATCGCGGCTTGTGGATGGAGGGCATGTTGGCGGATGTGCGCTTTGACCGCGGATTGCTGGATTTGCGGCGCGTGCAGTTGGCAGGGCCGTCGGTCGGCATTTCCATGGAAGGGCAAATCGACATGCCAGCACAGCAAATCAGCATCGCTGGCACTTTGGCCCCTTTCAACTTCTTGGGCCGAGCGGTCGAAGACATCCCGTTGTTCGGCGAGCTGTTGACCGGCACCAAGCGCGAAGGCTTCTTGGCCGCCGACTTTACCGTCAACGGCGCTTTTGCCGGACCGGTGGTCAGCGTCAATCCGCTAACCGCGCTGGCGCCGGGCATTTTGCGTGAAATGTTTAACGAGATCATCGGCAATGTATCGCCGCACGCTCAATAGTGGTTCCTTGCGGCTTGCCTTGGGTCATTCTCAAGTTAGCTGACTCGGCTATGGTGCTGTCGAAATCGTTATTCGCCTATCGCGGACAAAGGCGCTAGGCTGACCGCATGAACGATCACAAGACCCAAATGAAACGCCCACGCGCCCCATCGCCCGCCTTTAGTCTGACCGCTAGCTTGGCTGGCCTCCTGTTGTTGTCGTCATGTGCGCCCCAAAGCGGGACGAGCGGCAGTAACGGCTGGCTATCTGGGCAGCACACGGGGCAGCAGGGCGCTGCTGCCGCGCCGACCTATCCGCCCTTAACAGGATACGCGACGCGCGCGCCTGGGATGGCAACAACGGGCCCCTCGACGACCGCAGGCTACGCGCCGACCGCTGCTAGCATGGGCACCGCTT
>JAUIHE010000068.1 GCA_030432195.1 Alphaproteobacteria bacterium | reverse complement strand
AGCACTGCTGCGGGATAACAAGCAGACGGATCGTTGTTCGCCAGTGATCCGCCCAGGGTGCCGCGGTGACGAACCGCCGGATCGCCGATGCCGCCCGCCAAGCGTGCCAGGCCTGGAACCTTGCTGCGTACCAAGGCATCGCTGGCAACCTCTGCGTGGCGCGTCATGGCACCGATAGATACGCGATCGTCGGCTTCACAAATGCCATGCAGCACAGGGATTGCGTTCAGGTCGATCAATAGCTCGGGCATCGCCAAGCGTTGACGTAGCGTTGGCATGTAGGTTTGTCCGCCTGCCAACACCTTCTTGTCTTCGCCCACAAGGTCCTGGGCTTCTTGAAGGGTCGTCGGGCGGGCGTATTCGAATTCGTACATGGGTTCTCTCTGGCATTCGCGGCGTGTCGGCCAAGAGCGGACGCGCCAAATGGGCGGTCGGGCTGGGCTAGGCGGCTTGCTGCTTTTCTGCGGCGAGTTGGGCGGCCTTGACGATGTTCTGATAGCCTGTGCAGCGGCAAATGTTGCCTTCCAGCCACTGGCGGATTTCGGTTTCGCTGGGGCTCGGGTTCTTGGCCAAAAGATCGGTTACTGACACAACCATGCCGGGCGTGCAAAAGCCACATTGCAGCCCGTGTGCTTCACGAAAAGCCTCTTGCACGGGGCTTAGGCTCTCGCCTTGGCCTAGTCCTTCAATTGTGGTGACCTCAGAGCCGTCCAACTGAACGGCCAACAGGGTGCACGATTTAACCGCATCCCCATCAACGATGACCATGCAGGCGCCGCATTGTGAGGTGTCGCAGCCCAAGTGCGTGCCGGTTAGGCCTTGATCCTGACGTAAGAAATCAACAAGAAGCGTGGTGGGGGCGACCTCGGCCGTTAGGGGGTGGCCGTTGATTGTAAGGCTGATCTTCATCGGGTTTTCCGTAGGGCAGGGTTCAAGCGGGGCGCAGCAGTCGCTTTGCCCCAACGGTCAAGCGCACAGATGACCATAATTTGGGACTGGAAACTAGTGAAAAGGACCTGGACGAAAGGCCGCCGCATGTCAGCGCCCGAGTATTGGGGCTTGCCGCTAGCCAAAGTAAGGGGCTGACTTACAGGGCGCCATGCCCTGTACCGGCCTCGCCGTAGCGATGCAGCATACCTTGGGTTTCGCAGCTCACATGGCAAAGCGCCAGCAGGTCTTGGGCAATCGGGCCCAGCTCAGGCAAGCGGCTGCGATCTTCACCCGGCATGGCGGCTTTGCGAAGCTCGGTCGGCATAGGGCCCGGATCATAGAGATTGGCGCGCAGGGGCGTATTAGCGACCTCAGCGGCGAAAGCCTTCACCGCCAGATTGAGGGCGGCCTTGCTGGCGCCGTAGCCCCCCCAAAACGGCTTGGCAACCTCGCCCTGTTCGCAGGTCACAAACACAGCGCGACCGGCCGGGGACTGCCGCAGCAGCGAAGATAAGGACTGTAGCAACATCATGTTGGCGGCGTAGTTCACCGTCATAGCGCGCTCAATGACCTTGAAGTCGCTTTGCCCTATCGGCATGAGCTGGCCCAAATAGCCCGCGGCACCGACCAGGATGTCCAAGCCTCCGAAACGATCCAACAGCGCGTTGGAGATGTGGGCTAGGGGCTCCAGCTCCTGCAAATCGACTTGCATGAGCGTCGGCGCTTGGCCGCCTGCCGCGCGGATCATATCATCGGTCTGTTCCAGCCCGCCTTGTGTACGCGCTAGAGCGATAACCTTGGCACCGGCCGCGCCCAGGGCCACGGCGACCGCTTGGCCCAAGCCGCGCGAAGCCCCGGTGACCAGGGCGGTCTTGTTGCTGAAATCCAACATTAGAAACGACTCACTTGCATGATCATCATAGTTCGCAGCCAGTGGTGAAGGCGCGCAATCCAGCGGGGAACGTGCTGCACCAGGCTCCAAACCAACAGGGCAATCAGCGCGCCGAAGAAGGCGTAAACAAAGCCCGAAGCGTTTAGGGGCAGCGCCCAACTCATATCTTGCCAGGCATCTTGGCCGATGCGGGAGGAAAAGACGCGCGCCAAGATGACGGGCTGCTCGAACCAAGCCGCCTCTGATACCAGGCTGTATTGCTGATTGAGGTTTTCGGCGCTCGCGACCTGCTGCAAGACCGTGGTTGCCTGCTCGGTGAAGCCTGCATCTTTCAACTGCGTTGCATAGGTTTGGATGTCAACGCCCTTGGCGGCGGCGTTGTCCAAGTGGCTCTGGGCGTTGTCTTGGGCCTTGCTGGCAAAGCCGCCCAATCGCTGTTTGTACTGCAGATAGTAGGCTGGAAACTGAGTAGCGGCCAGGGCGCCGGTTCCACCAATCGCGACGGTTAGCAAGCGGTCTAGCATGGTGCGGGCCTCCTGTATGATCTGCCGATAAATCGGCTTGGCGGATGGTTGAACGGACTCAGCGTTCTTTGTCCGTCAATACTGTTGGATATTCGCCGGTAAAACAAGCATCGCAATAATGCGGTTGATCTTTGTCGCGCCCCTCGTGGCCCAGCGCGCGATAGAGGCCGTCCATAGAAATGAAACCTAGCGAGTCAACGCCGATGTGTTTGGCCATGGCTTTGACGTCGTATTTGTGAGCCAAAAGCTGTTCTTGTTCTGGGGTGTCGATGCCATAGAAACAGGGGTGGGCGGTCGGCGGCGCGGCAATGCGCATATGCACCTGGCTGGCACCTGCCGCGCGCACCATCTCTACAATCTTTGTCGATGTGGTGCCGCGCACAATGGAATCGTCCACCAAGATGACGCGCTTGCCGTCCAACTGGCGGCGGTTGGCGTTGTGTTTCAGCTTGACGCCCAAGTGCCTGATTTGCTGGGTCGGCTCAATAAAGGTGCGGCCAACATAGTGATTGCGGATGATGCCAAGATCAAAAGGCAGGCCCGCTGCTTGCGCATAGCCAATCGCGGCGGGAACGCCGGAGTCGGGGACGGGCACCACGACATCCGCTTCGGCGGGGTGTTCGCGGGCCAGTTCTTCACCGACCTGCTTTCGCACATCATAGACGTTATGGCCGTGCCAGGCCGAATCTGGACGGGCAAAATAGAGGTATTCGAAAACACAAGGACGCTGCTTTTGAGCGGCAAAAGGACGGCGGCTCTCTAGCCCGTGCTCGTTGATGATGACCAGCTCGCCGGGGTCCACATCGCGCACAAAGTCGGCGCCGATGATGTCAAGCGCGCAGGTCTCAGAGGCCAAGATGTGAGCCTCGCCCAGTTTGCCCAAAACCAGCGGGCGAATACCCAAAGGATCGCGCACGCCGACCAAAGCACGGTTGGTCAAGGCGACAATGGAGTAGGCGCCTTCGATTTGGGACAGCGCGTCAATCAAGCGATCTTCGCGATGCGAGCGCAAGGACCGCGCGATCAAATGCATGATGACTTCCGTATCCGTTGAGGACTGGAAGATAGAGCCGTCCTTAATGAGGCGTTCGCGCAGGAAAGAAGCGTTGGTCAGATTGCCGTTGTGGGCCAGTGATAGGCCGCCGGTATCCAGCTCGGCAAACAGCGGCTGGATGTTGTGGGCGGCCGCCTCCCCGGTTGTAGCATAGCGGTTGTGGCCGATGGCAGCGCTGCCGCGCAGGGTCTGCATAATCCGAGGATCAGAGAAAGTGTCGCCCACCAGCCCGCGTGCGCGGTGTGCAAAGAAGCTTTTGCCATCGCTGGAGGTGATGCCCGCGGCTTCTTGGCCGCGGTGTTGGAGGGCATGCAGGCCCAGCACGGCGTATTCGGCGGCTTGCGGCTGATTGAAAATGCCAAAGACCCCACATTCTTCATGGAAGTGGTCGTCGTCCTCGCTGTGGACGGCATGGAAGTCAAAGGGGTGCGATGGGAATGCGGTCATTCTCGCAAATTGCCTTGATTGGAATGTTGGAGCGCGCGTCGGGCAGCCTTCGGTCTAGGCGTCAATCGTGTAGATCGAAGTGCCGTCGGTTCGAGAGGACGGGCTAGGTTGGGCGGTATTGGGCTGAAGATGCGCCGAAAGCAAGGGGGCCGTGGGTCGCGGTTTGGCGCCAGGCGCAGAGTAGGAGGGCGCGCTGGATGGTGCCCTGGGTGTGGGAGCGGGCAAGCCAGGTAGGGGCGGGTTGTCACCGGGTAGGGTGCCTTGCCGGTACACGGTGTCGATATCCGTCAAGAAACTGGCTGCCGTATCCAGCAATTCACCAATATTGCCGGTTTGATCAATGCGGGACTGGCGCGCCGCGCTGGCGACCAGGCCGTGGACGATCCAGGCGGCTTGGTGAACGGTGGGGCCCAGCTTTGAGCCGATGATCGCATCCTGGGTCTTGGGTTGCTGAGCCATAATGTAGGCCATCCACAGAACCGCGCAGATGAAAAAGCCCCGGGCCAAGCCGTAGGTCAGGCCCAACAGGCGGTTAATGGCCTTCAATGACTTGAAGCGGAAAATCTTGAGCAGCGGCGTTGTTACCAGGGAGATCAGGATCAGCAGCACCACGAACAAAACCAAGAAAGACAGGACCTGAACCGCGATTGGATCACCGATCCAGCGCGCCACATAGGGCATGATTTGGTCTTTGAAGTAGATCGCCCCGGCGGCAGCAGCGGCCCAGGTGAAGATGTCCATGGCCTCACGGGCCAGCCCCCTAAAGAAGCCCCAGAGTGCCGATGAGCACAAAATGAGCAGAATTATTAGGTCGCCAATTGTAAAGCCGTCCATGCCAAGTGGGCCTTTAGTCCAGTGCTGTCGCGGTTGCCTTGCGGCGCCTTGCGAGGCTGGTCCTTGGTGCAGGATCCAGCCCGACGTTCAAGCTTAAGGGTATAGGCGGCCTTGGCCCGTGAGCCAAGGGTTTCTTCTGTCGCGTGGGATTTGAAAATCGCCGTTTCTGCCTACGACAAGCCGGCCATAGGGGCCGTATTGGCGCTAGCCGCGGCGCTCTGGCAGGTATTCATCGCGCGCCAAGTCGGTGAAGCGCGAGAACTCGCCGTGGAATGCCAGATCCAGCGACCCCGTTGGGCCGTGGCGTTGCTTACCGATAATGACCGTACCCTTGCCCCAAACCTCTTCGCAGCGCTGTTCCCAAGCTGCGCGTCGTTCGGCGAACTTCTCGGGGCTCTCCTCGGGCTTTCGAATGGGCTCTGAGCGCTCCAGATAGTACTGCTCGCGGTACAAGAACATAACAACGTCGGCGTCCTGCTCGATCGAACCGGACTCGCGCAGGTCAGAGAGCTGAGGCTTTTTATCTTCGCGTTGCTCCACCGCACGGCTGAGCTGTGACAGCGCGATGACCGGAACTTGCAATTCTTTCGCGACGGCTTTCAGGCCGCGCGAGATCTCAGAAATTTCCTGGACCCGATTATCCGAGCGACCGCCGCCCGACATGAGCTGAAGGTAGTCAACCACGATCAAATCCAGTTTGCCGGTCTGGCGCATAAGACGGCGCGCGCGTGTGCGAAGCGCACCGACGGTGATTGCTGGCGTATCGTCGAAATGGAGTTGCGATTTTTCCAAAATCGATTGCGCTTCAAACAGGCGATCAAACTCGGGTTGGCCAAGATTGCCTTTGCGGATGTCTTCAGCGTTCAGGTTGGCCTGGTCGGACAAAAGACGCATCGCTAGCTGTTCGGCGCTCATCTCCAAGGAAAAGAAGGCAACGTGAGCGCCGTGGTCGCGCGCTGCATTCATGGCAATGTTACAGGCAAAGACGGTCTTACCCATGGAGGGGCGGGCGGCGACAATCAACAGGTCTGAAGGGTGCAGGCCGCCCAATTTGGCGTCCAACAGGCTGAAGCCCGATGAAAGGCCCGCTAGGCCGTCGCTGGACTCAGAGGCCGCTAGCGCGGTGTCGGTGGCCAGCTTTACCGCCTCGGAAATGTGCTGGAAGCCCGTGCGGGTGGTGCCCTGCTCGGCCAAGCTGAACAGCTGGGATTCGGTGCGCTCGATCAACGACGTCGCGCTGGTCTCCATGTCGGCGTCAAAGGTCTCGTTGACCAGCTCCTCACCCAGGGCGATCAACTCGCGTCGGCGTGCCAATTCATAGATGATGGCCGCATATTCTGCCGTGTTGATGATCGAAATGTGGGAGCCTTGCAGCTCGGCAAGGTAGCCGGGGCCGCCAACCGCTTCCAAAATCGGGTCATCCTGAAACCAGTGAGCCAGTGTTACTGCGTCTGCGTTTGCGCCTTTTTCAACAACCGTGCGAATCGCCGAAAAGATGCGCTGGTGGGCCGGTTCAAAGAACAGCTCAGGTTGCAGCGTCAACTCCAAGTCTACCAGGATACGGTTGTCGGCCATGATGGCGCCCAAGAAGGCCTGCTCGACCTCTATGTTGCGCGGCAACTCGCGGGGCTTGGGGGCCAGAATGGGGGCCGAAGCGATCATGTCATCCATTGTTGGGTTTAGCGGCCTTTTGGTTGCTGAATTTCAAAGTGGGATCTAGGGAGCTGAAATCTGGAAGTGCGAGGTTAGCGGGTGATTCTGGTTGCGCAGGGTTGCGGACTTCGGCGACAAAAGAAAGCCCAATCATGCGCAAGCCCGGCAGTCTGCGATCTGGATGTGTCTGGGGTTGGGCTGTGGCGTGCTTCAGCGCCCGCGTGGGGATAAGTCGGAGCACAAGCGTTGAATTGCGTGGATGAAATGAACGGACAAGCCGCAACAGCGCCGGGTTCTCTGCGAGGCTAGCTCAACCCAGGCGCCGTATTGGGGCCTGTCTCTAGTCGCATAAAGCGGCTTTGGGTGTGAAAGCCCATCGCTTCGAACAAGCCGATGGCGCGGCGGTTGTCGTCATCAACATGCAGTTCGATGCCGCCGCAGCTGTTGTTGCGCGCCCAATCGCGTAGCCCCACCATCAAAGCGCGGGCGACGCCAAGGCGCTGAGCATCCGGCAAGACCGCCATCAGGTCCAACCACAGGCCATCGCGGTTCGGCCCTTCTGACAGCCGGGTCGTCACCAACAGGCCGCAAGGCGCTTCGTCTACGTAGGCGATCAAACAACCTTCCTGCGACAGGCGGTCGGCGTCCAAGGCATACCAGCTTAGGTCGGGCCGCTCGGCTTGCGGTCCGTCCAGGCCGTCGATGATCTGCTGACGATGCTCCAGCGAAGCTTGTGCCCCGGGCAGGACGCGAATGTCAGCACTTGTATCGGCCATGGGCACTCTCTTTGTTACGCGTTTGCGTCGTTGCATGTCCTGGGCGGATGTCGCCGCTAACTCGACATGTGATCTGGGGTTGGGACAGGTCCGTCTGGTCGCAGGGTCAAGACACCTGCGCAGCCAAACGCAGCCAGGCCAACAACGGCCTAGAGCGCAGGGACTAGGACCTTAGCGTCTCATTTGACTGCTTTGCACCCTCCGATGCAAGCCTTGCGCTTTTCTTTGCGGTCTTCTTGGGCGCATTTTTTTGCTTGTCGGTTCTGGCGGTCTTGAGTTCGCCGCTGGGCTTTTGATTGCGCAGGGCCGGGCTTGGCGGTGACTGATAGGGTTTGCCGCGCGCGCCCCTCTTAGCCGACTCAGGCTTCAGAGCAGCGGGTGAATCAGCGACAGGTGTTTCCGCGGTAGGCATTGCCGCTTGGCGACCCGGCGATGGCGGGACGACCGTCAAGCGGCCATTGACCCGCTTGGAGCCCTGGCCCATCACGCCGTCGCCCCGCGAACTGAAGGGTCGCTCCTCGCCGGCAAGGGCCTCGCGGGCATTTCGATCAAGCTCCGGTTCGCTGGCAGGCTCTGGGTGGACGATGCCCGACGAGACCACCAGCTTGATGCCTTCTTCGACGCTCAGCTTGGTGCGGATGATCTCGTTTTCTGGGATCAAGAGCAAAAAGCCGGATGTCGGATTCGGGGTCGTTGGCACAAAGACGTTGAACAGGCGCATACCGTGCACAACCTGGCAGGCTTCATAGGATTCCCCCGACAAGAAACCCAAAGCAAACACGCCTTTGCGCGGGTATTCGACCATCACCACTTCACGGAAAGCCGAGGAGGAGGAGGAGAAGATCTGCTCCAGCATTTGCCGCAAGGTGCCATAGACGCTGCGGACCATAGGCACGGGTACCAGACGCAGCGCCAGATCAATGCTGCGGTTAATCAAGGTCCCGATGACGCCGGTGGTAATGAAACCGATGAAAATTAGGGCGACGATCAGCACGACAAAACCCAGCCCCGGTACCGTCGCATAGGGTTCAGGCAGCAAGCGATGCATCTGGGCGTCCAGGCGGATCACGATTTGATAGCCGATGTAAATCGTGATGGCCAAAGGCGCGACCATCAAAATGCCAGCGATAAGGTAGCGGTTGAGGCGGCTCATGGAGGTAATCCGAACAGTAAACCAGCGGGCAGATTAGGCAAGCTGCGCCAACCGGCAAGGGCTTTCATCTTTAGGCTGTCTCAGCCCCATGGCTGCGACACCTAAAACGATTCTGTTTCGTTGATCCCGCGGATTAGGCGCGCTCTTTTGGCCCCGATATTCTTTTGCGCGCGCCTGCTTGCCCTTCCGTCCTCGGGCCGAATAGGGCCAAAGTCGTCCTGTCGTAGCACTAGAGTTGCGGCTGAAAAAACGCCTGCAAATCAGCGCTTTGTTCGTCGCACCAAGGGCGCAGTCGCGCGGGTTCCACAGATCGCAACCGCCGCTCAAGGCGCACGTAAGACAGATAGCGCAGGGCCTTTAGCGTGTCGAAGTCGAGGTCTTCGCGCTGGGCGAGTTGAGCGCGCCGTGCCAAGTATTCGGCTTCAACTTGTTTGGTCCGCAGCCCGCAGACCTGGGCGAGTGCGATGTTTAAGAAGAGTTCTTGAACGGGCGCGAAGTCTTGGCCGAGTTGATTTAGGAGTTCGGCCTCGGAGGAAAACGGCAGAGTGGGGCTGGTTTGCAGGCTCGCACCAACCAGTATGGCCTGGCCATCAGCGCTCGACAGCGTGTCGGTCTCGGCCCAGCTTGGCGCGAACAACAGACCCGCCGCCAACAAACACCCTGCTGCCGCGCGCAAGCCCCCCCGCAGGGCCGCCGGGGCATCGGACACAGGCCGCCGGGTACGACGGAGCCAATTTGCTAAGCGAGTGACGCGCATTGCAGTCCTTTTCGCATTTTGCGTGTGTTTGCTGGGCTGATTGCTTGCCATGGCCGCATTCAGCACCCTCATGATAACTAGAGCAAGTTCCGTGCCAACTCGCCGCGTATCGGGCGCAAACGGTCGTGATCACGCGCTCACGGATCACCGTCGGGCTTGTGAGTTGCCAGGCCGCGTGTAGGTTGCGACCTTCTGTCCATGACAACGACATGGCGCGCATTTTGGGAGCCTCGCGCCCTCCCTCTGGCTCGATTGGCATCTGTCGTGACGATGGCAATTGGCCGCCCCGCCCTTTTGGTAGGGGCTGGAATGGCCATCTTTTTGACGAGTGGATGGGGGTTTGCCGCGCAGGCGCAAGACGCACCGGCGTCATGGAAACGCGAATTTCCGCTCAATCGGTTTGAAAAGTCGGCGGTAGATTTCAATGACATCTTGTCCGGCGGGCCGCCGCGCGACGGCATTCCGGCAATCGACAGTCCCAGCTTTGCCAGCGTCGCCGATCAGCTTGAGGTCTTGACGCCAACCGAGCCGGTGGTGTCGTTGACCATCAACGGCGAGGCCAAGGCCTATCCCTTGCGCGTGCTAACGTGGCACGAAATCGCGAATGACACGATTGGCGGCGTGCCGGTGGCGGTGACCTATTGCCCGTTGTGCAATACCGCGATTGTCTTTGAACGCCGGGTTGACGGGCAGGAGACAACCTTCGGCGTTAGCGGCAAGCTGCGCAACTCGGATATGGTCATGTATGACCGCTTGACCGAAACGTGGTGGCAACAGTTTTCCGGCGAAGCGATTGTCGGTGCGCGCACTGGCGAGCGCTTGCGCATTCTACCTTCACGGTTAGAGAGCTTTGAGCGCTTTGCCAAACGCGCGCCCAATGGGCAGGTCTTGGTGCCCAACAATCCGAGCCTGCGCCCCTATGGCGCCAATCCCTACGTTGGTTATGACAGTGCCCAGCGGCCCTTCCTGTTCAAAGGCCCCTTGCCGACCGATATTGCACCCATGACACGGGTCGTGCGGGTAGAGGGCACCGCTTGGAGCTTGCCGTTACTCCAGCAAATGGGACGCATTGAGACCAGCGCACTGGTGCTGACTTGGGCGCCGGGCCAAAACTCGGCCCTGGATAGCCGCGCGATTGCGGGTGGTCAGGATGTGGGCAACGTCCTGGTGCAGCGCAAAACCGACGCAGGCCTTGTTGACACGGCCTATGAGGTGACTTTCGCCTTTGTCTTCAAAGCCTTCGAGCCGGAAGGCACGCTGATCCAGAGCCTCTAGCGGCCGAGCGTCGCGCCATCGGCCTGGGCGCTCTGCTTGATTTCTGTTCCCAAGTGAGGACCGCCTGCTTTAACCTCCATCGGATCACCTGGCTTGCTCCGATGGAGGTTTTTATGCGCGCGCTGGTCATGCACGAATTTGGCGGTTCACTGCCCGTTGAGAACGTCGCCGATCCGCTCTGTCCAAGCTCGGGCGTGGTGGTCCGTGTCGAGGCCTGCGGCGTTTGCCGCTCAGATCATCACGCCTGGGTGGGCAGCGATCCCGATGCCAAGCTGCCTCACGTCATGGGGCATGAATTCGCCGGGCGCATTTTGGAAGTCGGGCCAGAGGTGCGGGCCTTTAAGGTCGGGGATCGGGTGACCGCACCGTTTGTTTTGGGCTGCGGAACCTGCTCGGACTGCCGGCGCGCCGAACCCACGGTTTGTGACCATCAGGCTGTCATGGGCTTCACGGGCTGGGGCGCATTTGCCGAGCGCATGGCCCTGCCGTTTGCCGATTTTAACCTTGTAAAGCTGCCCGACACGCTCGATTTCGCGACGGCGGCCGGGATGGGCTGCCGGGTGACCACCGCCTTTCGGGCCGTGGCAGAGCGCGCAGGCCTGCGACCGGGCGAGTGGATCGCCGTACACGGATGCGGCGGTGTTGGCCTGTCCGCCATCATGATTGCCGCTGCCATGGGCGCCCAGGTCCTGGCGGTCGATGTCAAACCCGAAGCGCTGGCGCTGGCACGCAGTCTTGGGGCCAATATCTGCTTGAACGCGGGTGATTTTGCGGACCCTGAAGCGCTGGGCCTTGCCATTCGCGACCATTGCGGCGGGGGCGCGCATGTGGCTCTGGATGCCTTGGGTATCACACCGACCTTTCATGGCGCCCTCTATGGCCTGCGCAAGCTGGGGCGCTATGTTCAGATCGGCATGCCCACCGGACGCCACGCCAGGCCGGACCTGCCGTTGTTGGATTTGATCTATGCCCGCCAGCTGACGATTCACGGCACGCGCGGTATGGCGGCCAGCGGTTTTCCAGCGCTGTTTGATATGATTGCGGCCGGGCGCCTTGACCCCAGCCGCTTGGTCTCTCGGACCATCGGCCTGTCGCAGGTCGAAGCTGCTTTGCGCGCCATGGATGCGGGCCAGGATCAACCGCCGCAGGTGGGCGTGACAGTGGTCACACGCTTCGACGCCTAGGGTCTAAAGCCAGTCTGAGACTTGCGGCTTGGGGTCCAGGCCTATGCTGCCGTCGCGCCCTAAATCGGCGTGTTGGCGAGCCATTGGGTGATGGTATCCACTTGCTCATCGTTGCGAAGCGTGGGCGTGTGGCCGGTGTCGTCGAATTCAACCAGGGTCGTTTGTGGCCCGCACGCGAGCATCTTTTCCGCCACTTCTTCGGTCAGGAAGCTGGAATTCTTGCCGCGCAACACCAGTACAGGACAGGTGATTTTCTCCCAAGTCTCCCACATATCGACATCGAAATAGGAGATGGAATCGCGGTAGGCATCGCCGACGCGGCTGTCCACCTTCAAGCGCCAGCGGCCAGTGCGGGTGCGACGGCTGGAATATTTGGCCATTTGGTGCCAGTCTTCGTCCGTCATAGGTGCGAACTCGGCGTAGATCTTGCGCAGGTGCTCTTCGACCTCGTTCAACGACTCGAAGGTGTTCGACTTGCCGATGTATTGGGCGATGGACAACAGCGCCTCGCGCGAAACTTCGGGGCCGATATCGTTGACCACCAGGCGACGAATCGGCGATTGCGGCACGGACGCCAGTACCATGCCGATGATGCCGCCCATGGAGGTGCCGATCCAATCCACCTCGCTAACGTTGAGGCGCGCCAATACGGCGTTCATGTCGGCGTTGTATTGCAGGTAGTTGTAGCCTTCTTCTGAAATCAGGTGGTCGCTGTCGCCACGGCCGACAACATCGGGGCAAACGATGCGATAGCGATCGCACAGTGTCTTGGCCAGAAAGTCAAAATCGCGCGCATTTCGGGTCAGACCATGGACGCAAAACAGCGTGCGCTTGGTGTTGACCGATTTGGTGGCTCCCCATTCCAAGTAAGAAATCCGGTGGAAGCCGTGAAAACCAAGACCCAGGACGTAATGACGGGAGTAGGCCTTTTCGGGCGCGGTTCTAAGGTGGGCATGCATAGTGGTTGGCTTCTTGGTTTGTTTGAGTTGGGAGGAGGGGGCGATCTTATGTTAGATCGTTTATTTGCTTTTGCAGCGCGCTGAGCTGGGCCTTGATGGCATCCAGGTCCTGGCTATGTTCCCGGTCGGCGCCGTCCTCGGGGGCCTTGTCTTCGGGGGCCTTGTCTTCGGGGGCCTGGTCTTCGGGGGCCTGGTCTTCGGGGGCCTGGTCCGCTGATCGGGGCTTTTTCCTACCTGCTGCCTTGGTCTTGCTGGCAACTTCAGCCTGGTCGTCGCCTGCTGGCATCGCCGTGCTGGCGCTCTCCCCCGGTGTTGGGGCGGCGGGATCGGCCTGGCTGCCCATGCTGGTGAAGGCTCGGAACATGTCCATAGAGTGCTGATAATAAGAGAGATTTTGCCGGGCCATGGCGCGTGAAAACTCGACCATGGCGTTGGTATTGTGGGCGATGGCTTCTTGCATGGCTTGGCCCATGGAGTCGCGCTGGTCGTTGAAATAATTGAGCGACTGGGCCAGATAGTCTGGCAGCAGGGCGCGGCAATTATCGGAATAGAGGCGGATTAGCTGGCGCTGGAATTCCAGAGGGAACATAAAGCCGCTACCCTGGCTCTCCTGCTCGAAAATGACCTGATTGAGGATGGCACGTGTCAGATCTTCCCCGCTTTTGGCGTCCAGCACAACGAACTCGACATCGTCCTCGACCATTTTGATGATATCGGCGATGACGATATAGGCGCTTGTCGCGGTGTCATAGAGCCGCCGATTGGCGTATTTCTTGATAACAATGGGCTCTTTTTGCTGGGGCATGGCGCGTCTTTCAGCCGAACAGAGGGCACAAGGCACCTTTGGGCAGGGCCTGGTCTTGCAAAATTATGCCCTGGATATAAGCCGCGCCAAGCCATTGATTGCAAGCGATAATCCTAGCCATTTCCGATCTGGCTGCAATCGACCTTGCATCTGCACAATATTTCGCGCCTAAACCGGTGGAGCGAGCGGCGATCCGTCGGCAAGGAGCGGGCACGAAAAAAGGGCTCCCGAGACCGGAAGCCCTTGGCTGGAGCGATGCTCCAAGCGGCAGACCGCAAGGGCCTGCGCTCGCTTTGGCTTATGCGAAAGCTTTGGTGTAAGCAGCGCGTGCAGCTTCGCCAGTTTCTTTAGCAGCTTTGTTAACCAGCTTGGTCATTGCTTTGTACTGCTCGGTCATAGTTTCAGCGGCTTTGTTGTAGTTCGCCAAAGAAACAGAGTAGAAATCAGACAGATCAGCCGCTTTGTTCAGGGCCTTAGCGCCTTCGAAAGAAGCAGCAACGTTTGCAACGTAGTTTTCGTAAGCTTTCTTAGAAACAGCTTCAGCACCACGGAATGCAGCAGCGTTGAACTCGATCGCAGCGTCAACGATCTTTTCAGAAGCGCCGATTTGGTCGGTCATGAATTCTTGGCCTTTTTTCATTGCTTCAGAAGCAGCAGCAGTTGCGTTAGCAGATGCAGCAGAAGCGGCAGTGGTTTTGGTCTGGGTAGCCATGTTTGGAGATCCTTTTGGGGAGGAATTTGTATTGGATGATGCTTAGATATCATGTTTTTTGTGCAACGCAACAAAAAATTTGATCCTGTGGATTGTGCGGTGCAGCAAACGCTTTGCGCGCAGCGCGGTCGATTCCTGCGGTATCGTTATTAGTACAGCGGCGCGCGCGAACGCAGCTATGCAAATTTGCGAGGACTCGTATACCTAGGTAGTATTTGGGGGATAGGCGAAACCGGGTTAGATTACGTCGCAGATAGCCCACTGTCCCGCTATCATCACCCAGATACATTTAGACCTTACAAGGTGGAAACGCATGGATCATGCAACAGCGAAGGCGACTGACGCCAGCGCAACCCAACAAGCCGACGCTCCCAAGAAAACCGTCAAAGCCGCAGAAATGCTGGTAAGGTGCTTGGAGAACGAGGGCGTCGAATACATTTTCGGCATTCCCGGCGAGGAAAACATCGGCATCATGGACGCTCTGCTGGAGAGCGACATTGAATTCATCACCACACGCCACGAGCAAGGCGCCGCATTCATGGCTGACGTTTATGGTCGCCTGACCGGTCGCGCGGGTGTCTGCATGTCAACCTTGGGCCCAGGTGCGACCAACTTGGTCACTGGTGTTGCGGATGCGAACATGGATCGCGCTCCAATTGTTGCAATTGCGGGCCAAGGTGCAACAACGCGCCTGCACAAAGAGAGCCACCAGATCTTGGACCTGGTGAACTTGTTTGCTCCGATCTCTAAATACTCCACCCAGATTCGCGAGCCCGAGATCGTCCCCGAGGTTGTTCGCAAAGCATTCAAATTTGCGCAGGCGGAAAAGCCAGGCGCCAGCTTCATCGACTTTCCTGAAAACATCGCAGAAATGCAGGTTGAGCAGAGCACTCCGCTGAAGCGTCAGGCGCCGATCCCGCCGACCGCCCCCATCGGACGGTGCCGCGACGTGGCAGGCATGATCGCTAAGGCAAAGAAGCCGCTGATTATCGCGGGCAACGGCGTTATTCGCTACCACGCAGAACAAGAGCTGATCGACCTGGCGGAAGCCATCAACGCGCCGGTTGCAACAACCTTCATGGCTAAAGGCGTGCTGCCCTCGTCTCACAACTTGTCGCTGGGCACCGTTGGTCTGAAAGCCAAGGACTATGTTGCTTACGCGATCGAAGACGCCGACCTCATCCTGTGCGTCGGGTACGATATGGTGGAATACCACCCCAGCCTTTGGAACCCGAACCTGGACAAGCGCATTGTCCATGTTGACGGCAACCCGGCTGAGGTTGACGCGCACTACATCGTTGAAGCAGGCGTGATCGGCGATTTGAAAGATTCTTTGGCACGCATTACCGCGCGCTGTGAAGAAGGTTCTCAACAGTCTGTTAAGCTGAAGCGTGAAGTCATCCGCAAGATGCTGAACGAACACGCCAACGACACCAGCTTCCCCATGAAGCCGCAAAAGATCATCCACGATCTGCGCACCGCTTTGGACCCGGAAGATATTTTGTTGTCAGA